>NZ_JACJPP010000011.1:300000-600000 GCF_014696135.1 Nodosilinea sp. FACHB-141
TTATCTAACTGTTAAAGATTCATGTTGTAAGGCCTACTGTGTAATGAATTGAATAACGCTGCTGGAACTGGAATCTTTTGGTTGCCGTCTATCATCCTAGCTACCAGGTGTGCATTCTACTTTTGGCAGCTAACTCCTATGACTAATGCCAAGTCTATTTTCATCTCTTATCGTCGGCTAACTAGCATCGACATCACAGGGCGAATATATGACCGTTTAGTAGCTCATTTTGGCGAAAACAGCGTCTTTAAGGATATCGATTCAATTCCTTTTGGGGTGAATTTCCGTCACTATTTAGAGCAAGAGGTTAGCCATTGCCCCGTGCTGCTAGCAATCATTGACCCCCAGTGGTTAAGGGTTGCCGATGCCCACGGTAAGCCTAAATTGGCGAACCCCTCCGACTGGGTACGGGTGGAAATTGAGGCGGCTCTGCGACGCGATCGCCTCGTCATTCCGGTGCTGGTAAACGGGGCCACGCTTCCCGAAGATGCTGCCCTGCCCGAGGGGCTAAGGGGTTTAGTGCATCGCCAGAGCGCGGTGGTGCGCTGCGACCCCGACTTTCACCGCGATCTGGATCGGCTGATTCATCGCATTGAAGGCGTATTTAATAGTTTGGCTGTGATTAGTTCCCCGTCCTCGCCGCCGCCGCTTTCCAGCCCGATCAATCAGCAGACTGCTGCCCTGGCCACCGCTAATAAACCCGCTCAAGTGTCTAGCGCTCGGCCCATGGGGCGAAGACGTTGGCTACGCATGGCGGGTCTAGGGCTACTAGGCGGCGGCACGGCGATGGCGGTGCGTCAGCAGGTGCCAGCCCTACAGACCCTAGCCCCTGGGGATATTTCCCAGGCCATGCCCAGCCTGGCCACTCTACCCGATCGCCTTCAACAAGCCCTAGAGCAAGGGGAAGGCCCTACTGCGGAGCCACCAGACTTAGAACCCTCTGGTGTGGAGCCTCCTCTGGAACCTTCCGAGGTCGCGACTCCTGACCCAGAGGTGCCTACCCTTGAGGTAGCGGATTCGGGTGAGCTGTACAGCTATGAATCGGTGAGTGTCGACGAGTTTGGCATGGGGCGATCGCAGATTAAATTTTCCACCCCATCCCACAAAGCCCTGCGGTTAGAAACTCCGATTGGCCCGGTAACCCTGCGGCTGGTGTCAATTGTAGGGGGCCAGTTTGTGCTGGGTGCCCCCGACACCGAGCTGGGCCACGACCCCTCGCAGCCGCCCCAAACCATTGCCGCCGTAGATTCGTTTTGGATGAGTGTGCACCCCATCACCCAAGGGCAGTGGCGGGCGGTGGCGCTGCTGCCCACTGTCAACCGAGAACTCGACCCTAACCCGGCCTACTTCACCGGCAACGATCGCCCGGTAGAGCAGGTGTCCTGGCAGGATGCGGTAGAGTTTTGCGATCGGCTCAACCAGCTGATCGAAACTCATCCCGATCAGCCCGGTCTGCGGCGCTACCGCCTGCCCACCGAGACCGAGTGGGAATACGCCTGCCGCGCCAAAACCACCACTCCCTTCCACACAGGTCAAACCCTCACCACCGACTTGGCCAACTACAACGGCACCAAACCCTACTGCCAAGAACCAGTCGGTCAGTTTCGCGGCACCACTACAGCCGTTGGGGCCTTTGGTAAAGCCAACGACTTTGGCCTCTACGACATGCACGGCAACGTGCTGGAATGGTGCTCCCCCAACCGGGACGCATCCTCCAATGATGCCTGGCGAGTGGTGCGTGGTGGCTCATGGCAAAGCCCACCGCAGCAGTGCCGCTCAGCCCATCGAGCGGGCCTTAAGGCCGATACCCGCAGCAATGAGGTCGGCTTTCGCATTGTGGGTGAAGGGTGAGGGGCATTCAATGTAAGGGATGGAAAAGCAGGTTTACGGTACAAGGTGTAGGGCCTAAGGCTTGCCGTAGACCCTACACCCTGCACCCTTTGCCTATTCCCCTAAATCTACTGAGGCAAGTACTTCTTCAGCAGCAGGCTAAGTTTGTCAAGGGTTGCGGCAGGGGCCTTGTCGAAGGGGGTGATGATGGCGTACTTCAGCGCTGAGTGGGCTTCCGACTCGGGTGGATTGGCGGCAATGCGATTTACCACTTCGCGAATTACCCGCTGGGCGTTGACGGCGTTCTTTTGCAGATTGCCGATTACCATCTCAACGGTGACGCTGTCGTGGTCAGGGTGCCAGCAATCGTAGTCGGTGACTAGGGCCAGGGTGGCGTAGGCGATCTCGGCCTCGCGGGCCAGTTTGGCCTCGGGTAGGTTGGTCATGCCGATGATGGTCGCGCCCCAGCTGCGGTACAGCTCTGACTCGGCCTTGGTGGAGAAGGCAGGCCCCTCCATGCAGACGTAGGTGCCGCCTCGGTGCAGATCAACATCGGGCAGCTCTAGGCTTTCTACAGCATCGGCCAGCACCTTTGCCAGGGCTGGGCATACTGGGTCACCAAAGGTAATGTGGCCCACTAGCCCCTCGCCAAAAAAGGTGTTGACTCGGTTGCGGGTGCGATCGATAAATTGGTCGGGCACTACCATATCCAGCGGCTTGGCAGCTTCTTTGAGCGAACCGACGGCGGAGGCGGAGATGAGGTACTCCACCCCAAGGGATTTCATCGCGTAGATGTTGGCGCGAAAGGGTAGCTCAGTGGGCATGAGGGTGTGGCCGCGCCCGTGGCGAGCCAAAAACGCCACGCGAGTGCCATCCAATGTGCCCAGAATGATGGCGTCGGAGGGGCTGCCAAAGGGGGTGTCAACGAGAACTTCTTCGATGTCGGTGAGGGCTTCCATTTGGTAGAGGCCGCTGCCGCCGATGATGCCAATCTGTGCCTGTGCCGCCATGGTAGTTACTGTCTAGTGCTGGACTGCATTATCATACCCGGCTGTTGCAAGAGCCAGAGGCCGGTGCTGGTCATGCCTGAGTCGTCCGGGCGCACTAGCAGAAAGTGGAGACCTTGGCTCTCGCGTTTGCGCTGCTCAAAGCGTTGACCTGCGGCGGTAACGTCAGGGTCGCTGAAGGTGGTGAAGACCCAGCGATCGCACAACCCTGCATCCAAAATCAGTCCATCCGGTTCTCCCCGCACGTAACTCAGCCAGGCGGGATTGTTAGCCTGAATCCACTGGGCCAGGGCCATCGCTTGTCGTCCGGCATCCACTACAATCCCAGGAATTGGCGTAGTGCTAGCTAAGCCCAAACCGGAGGGCATTAAGCTCGGCGGCAGGTGGCGTAGGGGAATAGGTTCGTAGGGCAGGGTTTGCTCAAAGTCGTAGGCGGATAGCGCCGTGAAACCCCAGCGATCGCCCCATAGATTTTCCGGCAGCGGCACAGGGGGTGGCGACTCGATGTGCAGCGGGTTGTAGGGAATGGGGACGGCATTGGGTTGGGTGGAATACCATTTGGCCCGCTGCTGAAGCCACTGGTGCAGGGTAGCGGTGTGGCGGGTCGATTCGACCGCAATTCCCAGCGACTCACAGCTCACGGTTAGCAGCGACAGCGCCTGGGGCCGAAACACCTGAATTTTCTCGGGGTGGCTACCGGCTTTTTCTAACGCAATGCCTATTTGCTCACTCACCCAGGCCTTGTTCACCGCCGATTGAGCAGTCATAGCCCCGTAGCTGAAAACAAAATCGTCGCTGCACAGCAGAATTTCCCAAAGGGGTTCGCCGCTGGGGCTGGTCAGGGGCGGGCGGTGGAGATCGGCTTGCCAGACAGTCATGGTGGGTATCTGGCCGCTACGGGCTCAGCGCAGGGGCTTACATTTTAAGGCGTGGGACTGAAGTCAGGCAGCAGGGTTGAAACAACCAGCGGCAGTCTCAGCATAGGGGAGAAGGCTAACTTTACCTTACCTAAATTGGGTGGGTGACTCGTTGATGAATGGTTGAACCGGCAAAGGTGCCGCGCTCAACCTGAAACTGGAGGTTAGTAGGCTCAGTCTGTAGAGACCATCGACTCGCACCCTTCCCTGGGCAGATGGCCTGGGGTTAAAAAATGGTGCTATATGATTGAGCCGTGGCGAGAGTGGGGAATGCAGGGTGAATCAAGTCTTACGCGTCAACCGAGCTACGGCGCTGGTGCTGAGGCCGGAGCCGCCAGGGCAGTTGGCTGCTAATGAGCAGGTAGCGATCGCCGCTGGCAGCGTCTATCCGCTGCAATCTTACGCCTATGCCGACGTTGACGGCGGGTTTAACGGCCACATCAAAGTGGCCTTTCGCGACAGCGCCCCCGGTGGGTTTAACACCTGGTTTGTGCCCAGTCGCAATACCCAGGTAGAGTCGGATGGCGTTGTGGTCTACCCCCAGGAAGACCAGGAGGGCATGCCCGTGCTGTGGATTAACACCAGCACCCTGCTAAAGCGCCGCCCCCTCGACTCGGCTCTGCTCAACCCCAGCGAAACTGTAGCCGTGGATCGGGGCCAATCCTACAACCTGCACTCCTACGCCTTTGCCGATAGCCAGGGCAACTTTAACAATCACATCAAAATTGCCATTCGCAACCCCGAAGACTTTGTCAATGGGCTGAGCACCTGGTTTGTGTATACTCCCCACGCCTTTGTCACCCTCGACAACGATGTGGTGTTTCCGCGCCCAGACTCCAACGCCTTTGTCCTGCGCGTGACTGCTAACACTCTGTTTAAGCGTCGCCCGGTCGACAATAGCCAACTGGCTCCTAACGAGCGAGCCACCGCCTCGCCAGGCACAACTATCGTGCTCAGCAGCTACGCTTTTGCCGATGCCCAGGGGTCGTTTAACGGCCACATTCGCTTTGCGATTAAGTATGTCAAAGACGACATCAATGGGTTGAATACCTGGTATGTGTTCCAGGGCCATGCGCGGGTCGAGCGGGCCGGAGTGGTTGTGTATCCACCTCCGACGGCACCGGCGCCGCCCCAGTATGTGGGCCGTCCCTTTCGCCTACCGGGCAATACGTCGACGTTCTACACCGACCAGCCTATTATTCCCGGAGGCAGCTTTACCTGGGGAGAAGCCACGCGGGAGGCCACGCGCATTCCTGAAACCCAGGCGATCGTTGACAACATTATCGGCCTAGCTCGGGCACTCGAGACAGCACGCGATCGCCTCAACCGCCCCTTTCAAATCACCTCCTGGTATCGTCCCCCAGCGGTGAACGCGGCGGTGGGTGGAGCGACTCGAAGCCAGCATCTTTTCGGCCGCGCCGCCGATATTCAGGTGCAGGGGCTCAGCGGTCGCCAAGTAGCCAACGCGCTGATGCTGAGCTGGCCTGGGGGTATGGGTATCTACGGCAATATCCCCAACATCATTCACCTCGATACCGGCCCCAAACGCACCTGGGGATTTTAGAGCTAGTGCTTGACTGAGAATACAACGTGCCATACTGACCTCCCAAGGGAGCTATATCTGCAGTCCATATTGCTCAGAGCCACGGTTGAAATGGACCGGTGCCTGCAACGGATTGCGATCGCTGGTTATGATAAAAGCGATTAAATTGATGTTTGCTAGATTGCTATGCCTCAGCCCAAACATACCCAGGCCCACCTGTCGCGCACGGTGCCCAAAGACCAGTCTGAATTCTTCAAAAAGCGCACCCGTGATTCGATGGAGTACTACATGGGTGCGAAGCTGCTAGAGGTGGGGGTGAACCCAAAAAATACTGTCTATCGCTGGACTTCGGAGATTAAGGGCAGCCAAGAAGTGATTACTGTGAGCGCCTACTGGGGCGATTCGCGCGAAAAGCTTGAGGCGTCAGAATAACGGTTTTTTGAAGGGCATATTAAGCCTGCTGGAGCTTCACCATAAAGAACCCATCCATGTTTTGGCGGTGGGGCCAGACGCGCACCCAACCAGCGGAGGCAACCTCTAGCTCGTCCCCAAAGTCGGGTGCTGGCGGCTGCACCTGCCAGGTGGGATAGGCGCGGCAAAATGATTCAATCACCGCCTCATTTTCGGCGGGGTGTAGCGTGCAGGTGGCATAAACCAGAGTGCCGCCGGGTTTGACGCAGTAGGCAGCTTCGGATAGCAGAGCGCTTTGCAGTTCGGCTAGCGTCGCTATGCTGTCTGAATTTTGTCGCCAGCGAGCGTCGGCGTGGCGGTGCAGGGTGCCCAGCCCCGAGCAGGGGGCATCGACCAAGACTCGGTCGGCCTGACCGTGAAACTGAGCTAAGTCAGTGCTGTCGCCCGCGTGGGTGTGCAGGTTGGTAAGGCTCAAACGGGTGGCATTGGCGGTAATCTTTTTGAGGCGGGAGGGGGCGCGATCGCAGGCCCACACCTTGCCACCTTCCCCCACTATCTCTGCCATCTGGGTCGCCTTACCCCCCGGTGCTGCACACACATCCAGTACCGTCTCTCCGGGTTGCGGATCGAGCAGTAGCCCCACTAGCTGGGCACTGGCATCCTGCACGCTCCACCAGCCGGCTTCATAGCCGGGCAGGTTGGTGAGGGCTCCCTGGTGGTTCACCAGGCGCAGCCCCCAGGGAACACCGGGGATAGGTTCTACTGCAATATCTGCGGCGGCAAAGGCAGTTTTCACTGCTTCGACCGTGGCCTGCTGGCGGTTGACCCGCAGGTCGATGGAGGGCACCTGGTTAAACCACTGGCAGAGCTGATCGGTTTCTTCCGCGCCAAGTTGGTCGAGCCATAGAGCGATGAGCCAGTCGGGGTAGCTGTGACAAATGCCCAGGGCGATCGCCGAGTCATCGGGCAGGGCTAGGGGGTCGGTGCCGCCTTCCGACTGGCGCAGGTACTGGCGCAGCAGGCCATTTACTACCCCAGAAAGCTTACCTAACCCGTTCGCCTTGGCTAGATCAACGCTGGTATTCACCGCCGCCGAGTTGGGCACGGCGGTTAGATAGCGCAATTGATAAAGCCCCAGATGCAGCACAAGGCGCAGCACTGGGGGCTGTTTGTCCGCTGGGCGACTGCCCAGCTGATCGATGAGAGCGTCTAGGGTTCGCTGGCGGCGAACGATGCCATAGACCAGCTCAGTGGCAAAGGCGCGTTCGGCGGAGCGTTCCCCTGGGGAATCACTTTCGCTCAACTTGGCCTGACCCAATGTGCGGTGTAGGGCTACATCGGCGTAGGCCCCAGCTTGCACCTGAAGCAGCACGTTTAAGGCCAGTTGCCGTGCCCCAGAAGGTGCAGCAGCCCGAGTAGTCACGATTTTAGCCAAGCTAAGATTTTGCGCGCCGTTTGGAGGTCTGCCGATCGCGCTTGGCGGTCTGCTCGTCGTTTTTGCGGCGGCGGCGATCGCGCCAGTCGGCGGCGGTTAGATAGGCCACGCCGCCGGTTACGACGACCATTAGCACCAGGGCAATGGTGGCCAAAATGCTAAAAGCTTGAGCTTGTACAGTTGCTTCCATAGCTATAGACGCTGGGTTTAGAAACCGTTGCGACCCCAGACCACCATCGACAAAGAAAAGGTAAAGACGACCAGTAGTGAAACCCAGCCGAACGACAGAATGTCCATAGGTGCTTTCTTAAGACTCAAAACAACACAGCTACTTTTATCATAATGCCACGGCGTTTCCTCGCTTAAACATCTTGCTGCTCTGGGAAGCCAAGATTTCTGCTGGAAACCCGTCTATAGCCCCATCAAACAGCACAGCTTGTAGACGGCCCTAGCGCCCACATTGCCGTCCCACTCGCCGTCGCCCACTTCACAGAGGTCAAAGCCGACGATCTGCCGCCCGCTGCGCACCACCTGGCGCAGCAGACAAAATACCTCTTCCAGCTCTAGCCCGCCAGGAACAGGGGTACCGGTGCTGGGGCAGAGCTTGGGGTCGAGACCATCGGCGTCGAAGCTGACGTAGACTTTCTCGGGCAGAGCCGCCACGATCGCCTCGCACTGCTGCATCCAGGGGATGCCCCGATAGGTATTTTCCTTCACCACCGAGTCGTAGTGGGTGACAACGCGCCCCTCAGACTGTTTGATCAGCGCCACCTCGTCGTGGCACAGGTCGCGAATACCCACCTGCACCAGCTTGCTCACCTGGGGCAGCTTCAGCAGGTTGTACATAATTGACGCGTGGGAGTAGCGAAAGCCCTGGTAGCCGTGGCGCAGGTCGGCGTGGGCGTCGATGTGCAGCACGCCAAAGTCAGGGTGGCGCTCGGCCAGAGCCTGTAGGTAACCCAGGGGCACGCTGTGGTCGCCACCAATCACTCCTACCCGCTTGCCCTGGTCGAGAGCGGCGGCGGTCTGGGCGTAAAGCCAGCCGGTCATCTGTTCGCAGGCGTAGTTGACGTTGTCTAAATCGGTTTGAAGCAGGGGCTGGGTAGCGATCGCCACGCCCTCCTCCGTCGCTTGAATGACGCGATTTGCCGCTTCTCGCACCTGCTGATTGAGCTCGTACAAATGCTGGGGAATCGGCGGCATGAAGATGCCTTGGCGCCAGCCCTCGGGATTGTCGCGATCGTATAGATCGAGCTGGGGAGACGCTTCTAGCACCCGCTGGGGACCCTGAGCGGTGCCTTGGTGGTACGACACCGTTGCTTCCCAGGGCACGCCGAAGATGATAATGCCCGCTGTGTCGTAGTCGCAGGGCAGGCCGTAGAGGTTGCCGTTGTCGAGGCCGACACCACTGGGGTCGAAGGTTTGCAAATTGGCAGTTGAGGTAGTCATCGCAACGTGATTCTTCTCACTTTTCGGGAGGGATATGTACCTTTAATTCTTCAATTAAGGGAGGAATTTCTGATTGAACTACTTCCCAAACAATATCGAGGTTAATATCATCGTAACCATGAACTAAGCGATTTCGCATACCGTTGATTTCTTGCCAAGAAATATTGGGCAAGTTTTGTCGAGTTGTCTCTGAGACACGTCTTGCCGCTTCAGCAATTACTAAAATCCTGCGAATGACCGCATCTTGGAGTTGAATATCCGCCACAAAATCGGTCTTTGAATATCGACCGATGTAAGCCACTATCAGCTCCGCTGACTGAAGCATGTCAAGCAGGAATTGAAGATCCCGTTGCATAAATTACTTGGGCGGAGGAGAGAATAGCTTGGCGCCGTAGGTAATTGCGACTAGTTTCTATCCCTTGACGCGTAATCAGATCAACTCTTCTAGAGAATAGAACCGTCAGTTCTGCTTCCATCTGGTCGAGGGTGCAAAAGGTTGGATGAGCCGCTGGGCGAAATTGCACCATCACATCGACATCGCTGCCACCGTGAAAGTCATCGCGGAGAACAGAGCCAAACAAGGAAAACTCACTAACTTGCCAGCGATCGCAAAATTCAGCAATTTGTTCTATTGGTACTTCGATCTGAGCAACAACCACGCTAGCTTAACCTGGGAACGGCAACCTACACTGCTCTGTAGAAAGGAGATAGGAGATTGGCAAAGAATGCTTCTCCTATCTCCTAGTTTATTGCGTTAAGCCCTCAGCATGTTCTGCACAAAGGTGGGCAGCGCAAAGGCGGCTTGGTGCATGCCCACGTTGTAGTATTGCAGGCTGTGCTCGGCGGCAAAGACTTCAGACTTCGCCGCATCCATGCCCTGAATGGGGTGAGCCGCGCCCTTGGTGGCGTAGTTAAAGCTCCACATGCCCGTTGGGTAGGTGGGAATAAACGCCAAATAGCAGTACACGTTATCGTCGCCAAAAATGCCCTTCAAACAGTAGTGAATGTCCACAAAGGCATGCTGGTTAAACCGAGGTGACTCACTTTGGGCCGTGATCGCCCCACCAGGCTTAAGAATACGATGCACTTGCTGATAAAACGCCGTGCTAAACAGCCCCTCCGAAGGCCCTACCGGGTCGGAGGAGTCAATCACAATCAGGTCGTAGCTGGCATCGGGGGCGTTGGCCACAAAGGCGATGCCGTCTTCGATGCGCAGGTCGAGCTTAGAGTCTTCGAGCGCCCCCGACAGCGAGGGCAAAAATTCCTTCGAAGCTCGCACCACAGCTTCATCGATTTCGACCATGGTGACTTTCTCGACCTGGGGATGACGCAAAATTTCGCGCACGCTGCCACCGTCGCCGCCGCCGATCACCAACACATCTTTAAAGGTGGGGTTTAGCAGCATGGGCACGTGGATGATCATCTCGTGATAAGCATTTTCATCCTTTTCGCTGCACATCACCATGTTGTCGATGGTGAGCATTTTGCCGTAGGCAAAGGTGTCAAAAATTTCGACGGTTTGGTAGGGCGATTTTTCGCGGAAAATGCGATCTCCCTTGTGGCGAATCGACAGCGCAATATCGTCGTTCTTGTCGGTAAACCAGACGCTGCGGCTCTGTTTTGGGGTCACCAGTTTATTGGTGATCTCGTCGCGCAGCTCACCCAGGTCAACGTCGATGCGCTCCAGCAGTTCGAGCTGGCCGCGGTTCATCTCTAGAGCCGAGCCGTAGTCGGCCTTGAAAGCGACCTTGAGCTTGTCGAAGGAGATCCAGGGATTGACAGTGTCGCCGCAGGTAAACAGATCAACCGCCGCGTAGCGGTACTCAGGCCAGGTGTGGATGGCCAAGTGACTTTCTTGAATCACCACTACCCCTGACACCCCAAAGGGCGAAAAATGGTGAAACACCGAGCTAATTACCGTGGCTCCGGCGTCGGCGGCAGCCCCTACCATGCTGCTTTCAATCAGCGGTACGTCGTTGAGAATGTCTGACGAGCAGCCAAAGAACTCAACCAAAATATGTCGTCCGAGCGAATTCATGCGCCCTTTCCCCCTTAGAGTTGGCCCAAAACAAAGATCGACTACTGTATCACTGTTTCAGAGTCTATTTCCCCAAGGCAGTGCGAGGCGCTGCCTTAGGGATCTTGTAATGGTGTAGACCCCCAGGGGTGTTTTTGCCTGTCGGGCAGATCACAAGTTGTCGGGGGGGCAGGTTGGGGGGCGATCGCGCTCAAAAGATGAGGCCTTCCTCCGCGCCACCTGTACCTTCAGGTTCATAGACCGCAAAGAATTGTGGGGAGTGGTTCTACCCCGGCCTAACCAACCAGGCTAGGCCACCTATTTCCCTACACCCCCTGCTGCAACTCATCTAGTGCTGCCAGCACCTCTTGGCTGTGAATCACTGGCTGCACCCCCAAAAAGCGGGCTCGCATTGTGCCGTCGGGGCCAATGATATAGGTGTGCCGCAGCGACATTGCTCCCAGCCATGAGCCATAGGCTTTACTCACCGTTCCTTTTGGGTCAGACAGCAGCGGAAACTCTAACCCCTCCGAATCGCAAAACTCGGCGTGGGACTCAACACTGTCGGCACTAATGCCAATTACCTGAGCATTGCGGGCTTTGTACTCAGCAATGTCGCGCTCAAAGCGCTGGGCTTCAATGGTGCAGCCGGAGGTAAAGTCGCGGGGGTAAAAATACAGCACTACCCACTGGTCGCGAAAGTCAGCCAGTGACATCTCCCCATCGCCAGCGTTGGTTGGCAGGGTAAATTCTGGAGCTGGCTCTCCTAAAGGAATTTGGGCACCCCCCAGGGCTAGAGCCGGAGCGGGAGATATGACCCAGCTCAGCCAGGCCAGACAAAGACATAAAACGGCCTGAAGTAAGCGACGGCGATTCATAAAAATCCAGTCCTGGGGAATAGAAAATTAATGGAAAAAACGGAACTAATCAAGCTCCAAATCATCCGATCGCTAGAGATTTCTGAAGGCTTTTTAACCAAAGTTTACAATATTGCTGTCTTCATTTTATGCCCGCTGCCGCTCCCTTCAAGGAACTTTTACGATGCCTCTAACTACTGACCTACAAACCATTACCCTTGGCCCCAACGGCCCCACTGTACCGGCGTTGGGGGTAGGTACCTGGGCCTGGGGCGACTCCCTGTTTTGGGATTACGGTAAAGCCTATAGCGACAGCGACCTGCACGCCGCCTTTGAGGCTTGTCTCGACGCCGGCCTGACTCTGTTTGACACTGCTGAAATTTACGGTTTCGGCAAGTCAGAGCGGCTACTGGGTCAGTTTATGCAGCAGCGTCCTCAGCAGGCCGTGATTGCTACCAAGTACTTCCCGCTGCCCTGGCGATTTTCTCAGCAGTCGGTAGTAGATGCGCTAGCCGCCAGCCTCGATCGCCTCCAGGTACCCTCGGTAGCGCTTTACCAGGTGCACCAACCGGTGAGTTTCTTGCTCAGCCAAAAAGACCTCATGCAGGCCCTAGCGGCGGAGGTTAAGCAGGGCCGCATCGGTGCCATTGGGGTGAGCAACTACCCGGCCAGCCAAATGCGCGAGGCCCACGGCTATTTAGCTGAGTACGGCATTCCCCTCGCTGTTAACCAGGTGCCATACTCTCTACTCAACCGCAAAATTGAAACCAGTGGCGTGATGGAAACGGCGCGGGAACTGGGCGTCACCATTCTCGCCTATAGCCCCCTGGCTCAGGGGTTGCTCACGGGCAAATACACCCCTGAGACCGACCTCAAACCCACTGGCGCTAGACGCATTAGCCCTAGCTTTAGCCAGGGGAACTTAACCAAGCTCAAGCCCGTGATTCAGGCGCTAAAAGAAATTGGGGAGAAGCATGAACGCACCTCCGCCCAAGTAGCCCTCAACTGGCTAGTGGCCCAGGGCAATGTGCTGCCCATCCCTGGCGCTAAAAACGCTCGCCAGGTTGCCCAAAACGCTGGGGCTTTAGGTTGGCAACTGACCGTGGATGAACGCGACCAGTTAGGTCAGTTGACTCAGGACTATCGCTAGGCTTGCAGGGGGGATAGGCTGCGATTGGGTCAGTAGGCCCGGGGATATCGCTAGGCCTGGAGGGGAGGATAGGTTGCGATCGCGGCCTATCCTCTACCGCTTCAAAGCCAAAGAATCCTTCTAACGGAAGATGTTTAATTAAAAAGAAACGGTTTTCTTAAGAATATTTTTTAGCTTGATTTGCGCTTTATTTTGTGTCAGTAAATTCACCCAAAAAATAAAAAACTATTGTTTTAATGTCCAGGTGTATCGCGAGATACAAATAGTCACATAACGCAAGGATTGTGTTGACGGTTTTCATTTTTCCCTTCTACAATTTAGAAGTCGAACAAGTCAGCCTAATCTAGTCGGCCCAATGGCTAGAGCGGGGGAACCAGTAAAGGGGCGTGTTTCCGAGTTCTCAAACCCCCATGAAGGGTAATCGGAAAAGGGTATCTCTCAACCCTAGCCCGTCAGCTAACCTCGTCGGCGTTGAGGGAGACTGAACTATCACCATTTACGCTAATGCGTTGATTGTTTCAGTGTCCTAAGTCGTGTTAACACGGCTTGTTCGCTGTTCATGACTAGGCTCCAGGAGGGTCTCATGCAGCTCAAATCGCGCACCACTGCCCCATTAAGGCAGCCATTTCTGAATGCACCTCAGGTCTCTCCCGAGGCGGCAATCAAGCCCATGATTATGCGTTTAGAGGCGGCCCTAGGTCGTCGCGATCTCGCAAAGAATATTGTTTTACTGCTGCGTCCGAAGCCGCCTGCTACAGGTCCCAATACAGACGAGCAAACGATCAATTTTGTGGTCGGATATAGTGGCTCAGCCCATAGCCAGGCAGCCCTCGACCTGGCCCTATGCGTGGCTCATCAAACCCGTTTGGCTAAGCCTAACCCTGTGCTAGTGCATGTGGTTTATGTGGTCGATAAAACTCGCCCTAAAACCATTGCCAATGCCGATCGCATTCTGTGGCAGGCGCGCTGCTTAGCTAGCGAATGGCGCGGCTCACTCAACGCCCACCTGCGGGTAGGTCAGGTGGCGACCGAGCTTAGCCAGGTAGCCAAGGAGATCGGGGCTGAAGTGTTGCTGGTGGGATGTCACAACACTAAGCACCGCCTGGTGCAACAGCTAGATTCTCAGACCCCATGCTCTGTGCTGGGGCTACCCAAGTAAATTGAGCACCTCGTCGACGTAGATCGGCATTAAGCATTGGACCTTCGGACCGTGGAGCCGTCTTATTTGGTTAAGGTCCGCGGTGCCCCCAGAAACCTATGCTGCTGGTCTAGGTATCGCAGCCACGGTTTGTTTTTGGGGAACGGTGGGGCGATCGTCTGCCCTCACTTGAGCAGCTCCATTAGACGTTCTAAGCAACTTCGCCACCTATATTCTTGAGGAAGAAACTGTGAGCTATCAAAAGATTCTGGTGGCCCTCGATCGCACTGCCGCCTCCGATCGCGTTTTTGACTATGCCCTGGGGTTGGCCCAGTCTTCCCAAGGGCAGCTACAACTGGTTCACAGTCTCAATATTGCCTCCCACGACAACCTGGGGAAGCTAATTGATGCTGGAGTAGGCCTGCAAAGCCCTACTAATGTGCAGCACGAAGAGGAGGCTGCCCGGCTACAGCGAGCTCAAGAGACCAAACAATGGCTAGAACAGTTGCGCGCTGAGGCTCTAAAACGAGATATCTCAGCAGATTTTATTTGTGAAATGTCCGAGCCTGGCTCGTTTATCTGTCAGCTCGCTAAAACCTGGGGCGCCGACGTAATTGTAATGGGCAGCAGCGGCAAAAAGGGCTTGAAAAAACTCGTAATGGGCAGCACGAGTGACTATGTGTCAAAGCATGCTTCTTGTCCAACCCTAGTGGTGCCCAACGACAGCAGTCAAGAAGTTGAACTTTTCTCTAAAGCCTCTGAACCTGCCTAAGCCGGATTTTTTAGCTGCCAATACAATACTTTCAAATAATTATTATTGGGAAAACAAGGCGGGTACCCAAATTGGTGTAGGTGTTGGGAAGTTGAAATTTTGTAGCTAATAAAAGCTTCAGTTCAAGTTAAGGCTGCTTGCCTTATCCGAATCTGCTGGACGGTTGTGCTGTTGTTTAAAGCTGGAGATTCACAGCACTAGAGGGTTGCCCCGGTTGGTAAATGTCACCGCTTCGATTTTCCAGTCGGGCTGGTTGATCAAGGTTTCTCGTAGGCTGCCTAGCAGGGCCTTTTGCTCACACACCGATAGCGATTGCAGCACTCGGCGCGAATCGCGGGCCACTCGCAGGTCGATGGTAACGGTGTTGGTTTCTGGGTCGAAGCTAGTGCGGTAGCCCGAGAGGGTCAGCTCTGGAGTTACCTGTTCCGCCATGATTAGGGCAACGGTGTTCTCCATGCTCTGCTGGCGGGGCACTTGAATGGGCTCAGTTTGGTAGCCTTCGCAGCGATCGTCGAGGGTGTAGAGGTCCACGGCGACTGGGTCAGCGGGCACCACCAACCGTCGGGCCTTGGCCTGCATCAGGCGGTTGGCAGCGACCAGCTCATTAGTGGGGTCATGCAAGGTTGCTATGGGGCCTGAGCTCTCTTCGCCCAGTGGTTCACTGGGGCTAGGGCTGGCAGTCGATTGGGTAGGGGTTGACGTGGTTACTCCTGACTCGGCCTCATTTTCCACGCACCCCCCCAGCAAACCCAGCAGCGCTAGAGAAATCACCCCAGAGATCATCCCTGAGGCCCCGGGCCGGGTATGGTGGGGACGGTATTGAACGGGGTTGGGACAACGGACCATGGCAAGTGCTTCCTGGAATCGACGACACGTGCTGTCGCTGGCTGATTTTACGGCGGCGGAGTTTGAAACGGTGATGGAGACGGCTGTGAGCTTTTGGCAGGTGCTGTCGCGCCGCACCCGTAAGGTGCCCGCCCTACAGGGGTTGGTGGTTACCAACATGTTTTTTGAACCCTCCACTCGCACCCGCAGCAGCTTTGAGCTAGCCGCCAAGCGCCTGTCGGCGGATGTGCTCAACTTTGCCCCCGGTACCTCGTCGCTCACCAAGGGTGAAACCATTCTAGATACCGCCAAGACCTACCTTGCTATGGGCACCAACTTAATGGTGATTCGCCACCAGGAAGCGGGGGTACCGGGGGCGATCGCCGCCGAAATGGACCGGCTAAACACTGGCGTCGGCGTGCTCAACGGGGGCGACGGGCTCCACGCCCACCCCTCCCAGGCCCTGCTCGATCTATTCACACTGGGTCTGACCCTTGATCCGGAACAACCCACGGCATCGCTGCTGGCGGGCAAGAAAATTGCCTTGGTCGGCGATATTCTCCATTCCCGTGTCGCCCGGTCCAACCTCTGGTGCTTGACGGCCTGTGGCGCTGAGGTTCACCTGGCGGCTCCACCCACCCTGCTGCCCCCCGGTTTTGCTGACGCCTTTATTACCCAATCGCCCATTGATATTCCCCGCGCCATTGTGCAACACAGCACCCTAGCCCCAGCCTTAGAAGGGGCTGACTTTGTTATGACCCTGCGCCTACAAAAGGAGCGCATGGCCCAGCACCTGCTGCCCAGCCTGCGAGAATATCATCAAGGGTTTGGGGTAACGCGCGATCGCATCCAATCCTGCCAACCCACCGTCAAAGTGCTACACCCTGGCCCCGTCAACCGCGGCGTCGAAATCAGCTCTGACCTAATGGATGACCCCGCTCTGAGCCTAATCAGTGACCAGGTAACCAGCGGCGTCGCCGTGCGGATGGCGCTGCTGTACCTGATGGGAGTGGGGAAGAAAGGGACTGAGGAGTGAGGGAGTAGGGGATTGGTTTTGCGTTAAGACATTTAATTCAAAACCCCATCACCCCGTAACCTCATCACTCCATCACCCCTTAACCCCATCACCCCTTAACCCCATCACTCCATCATCCCCTACGCCCCAAACCCCGGTTCCCCCGTTTCTCGCGCCAAATAGCGGCCCATCATGCCATAGCCAATTAGTCCGGCCCATTCTCGTAGTACCAAAAATTGGCGTTTGCGATTGTCTAGACTTTTCGGGACGGGGCTGGGGTGGGGGATGACCTCAAATCCTAGGCTGCGGAAGGTGAGGAGCGATCGCGCCATATGGGGCGGATCGGTGACCAAAATCAGCCGTCGAATTCCCCGAGGTTGCAGCAGTGCCGCTGTAAATAGGGCGTTTTCGTTAGTGGTGGCCGAGCAGGGTTCGCCGTCGATCGCCTCTGCTGGCAGCCCGGTGGCCTCTAGCATTTGGCCAATTTCTTTGGCATCGCTGCGCCCGCTGGCAAAGACGAGGGGTGCTCGCTGCTGCTGCCACAACTCGGCGGCCACCTGTACTCGGCTGGGCCGAAAGTCTCCCCCACGACCCAGCACCACAATGGCATCGGCAGGCTGGCCGCCATCGCGAGGAATCAGCAGCGCCAGTCCTTTTCCACCCATTTGGATCCCTAAGGGAGATAGGCCCAGACTATAAAGCAGCACCAGCAGCACTCCAGCCAAACTAATCCGACGCTTCCACCGGCGGGGGCGCACAATCCAGGGAGCGGCAATCATCACGGCCAGAACTGGCAGGATGAAGGTTGGTTGTAGGAGCAGATTGAGCAGTCGCCAGAGCGATCGCGTCAGGTCGCCCGCTGCTGTAATTTGACAGGCTGATAGATCAACCACGGTATACCTCCGGCTTAGACTTTAGATGCAAGGATGCCCACCCTATAATGCAAGGCATTGGCCATGGGGGCTGTCGGCCCCAATACGGGATACCTCCACCCCGCTCGGTTGCCTTGCTAAGGGATGGCTACACGACGTAACCGCCAGTTACGATAGACGAATTTTTGTGAAGCCAGTGCCGCCTCTGTCGTTATTTATGAGTTCTTTATGACGCTTGCTACACCAAAATCTGTGGTAGCACCTGCTGACAGCTTGCGGGTGACTTTTGCCCCGCTATCGCTCGACGAGGTCTATGGCTTGGCTGATGACCCCGCCAACGGCGCCGTGGTAATGATGAGCGGCATGGTGCGTAATAACAGCGAGGGCAAAGCCGTAGTGGCGTTGGAGTACCAGGCCTACGAACCCATGGCTCTGGAGGTGTTTAAGCAGATCGCCGCCCAGATTCGTGCTACCTGGACGGAGGCCACCCGCGTGGTGATTCACCACCGCACTGGCAAGCTGGCCGTGGGCGACATTAGCGTGTTGGTGGCTGTGGGCTGTCCTCACCGGGCTGAGGCGTTTGCCGCCTGTCAGTATGCGATCGACACCCTCAAGCACAATGCCCCGATCTGGAAAAAAGAGCACTGGGAAGACGGCTCGACCAGCTGGGTGAGCATCGGTGCCTGTGAGGAGGAGTAGATCGTCGATTTTTGACTGTTGTCGTACCAATAATTGTCAATAGAGCGCCCATTGAGTTTGAATCCAGACAGGCATTTTGAAGCGGAATGTGTAGGTTGCTTGCCTTTCTGCGGCTCCCTTTGTTCCGGTGATACCATGATCGCCAGGAGCTTCTATCAAAGGATCGAGCCGGGAGCACTGTCCGTCCTTGTTTAGGGAGAATGTATAAAATCGCGGTGCTGAGTTTGTAACTATTTGCACCCATCGGCAGCGGCATTTTTGAGCGATCGCTAGGGATTCTTCAACGGTTTTGCAGGACATCACAGGCTATACCCTCCAACGAGCCGTTTATGAGGGAGCGCACACCCGAGTCTATGCTGGGGTGACTCAGCCAGGTGAGCAGCCTGTCGTGGTTAAGCTGCTAAGAGCGGAATATCCCTCTCTAGAAGAGATCACGCGTCTTAAGCACGAATTTAGCATTTTGGATGGCTTGAATAGCCCAGAGATTATCAAGGCGCTGGCGCTAGCGCCCTACCAAAACGGGCTAGCGCTGGTGCTAGAAGATTTTGGCGGTATTGCTTTAAGCGACTATCTGGGGCAACATCTGCTAAGCAGCGAGGAATTTCTCGCCATTGCCCTGCAGCTCACCGCTGCTCTGGCCGCACTGCACCAGAGCCAGATTGTTCACAAAGACATTAACCCCCGCAACATCCTGATCCATCCGACCAGCGGACAGGTCAAACTGATCGACTTTGGCATTGCCTCGCGCCTGTCTCGGGAAAATCTGACCGCAAGTCATCCCACGCTGCTGGAAGGAACCCTGGCCTACCTCTCGCCGGAACAAACCGGGCGCATGAATCGGACGATCGACTATCGCGCCGATTTTTACTCCCTGGGCGTGACTTTCTACGAAATGTTAACCGGGCAGCTGCCTTTTCAGGCCAATGACCCGCTGGAGTTAGTGCACTGCCACATCGCCAAAACCCCCGTGGCTCCCGATCAGCTCCGCCCCGATCTGCCCGTCGCCCTGGCTGACCTAGTGATGAAACTGCTGGAGAAAACAGCGGAAGATCGCTACCAGAGTGCGCTGGGGCTGAAGGCCGATCTGGTGCGCTGTCAGCAACAGCTGCAAGAGATGGGCATCATCGCCCCCTTTGCGATTGGTCAACTCGACTGCTTCAGCCAGTTTCTCATTCCCCAAACTCTCTACGGTCGGGAAAACGAAGTCGCCACCCTGCTGGCCGCGTTTGAGCAGGTCAACGCCGGAGCGGCGGAACTGATGCTGGTGAGCGGATATTCGGGCATTGGCAAAACCTCTCTGGTGCAGGAGGTTCATAAGCCCATTGCTCGGCAGCGGGGATATTTTATTGCCGGTAAGTTTGACCAGTTCAAGCGCAACAGCCCCTACGCGTCGCTGACCCAGGCCTTTCAAGAGCTGATGCGGCAGCTGCTGACCGAAAGTGACGACCGGGTCGCTCAGTGGAAAGCCAAGCTGCTGGCGGCCCTAGGTACTAACGGTCAGATCGTAGTGGAGATGATTCCGGAGGTTGAGCGGATCATTGGGCCTCAGCCAGCGGTTCCCCCGCTGGGGGCCTCGGAAGCGCAGAATCGGTTTAATCGGGTTTTTCAGCAGTTCATTGGGGTGTTCAGCCAGCCGGAGCATCCCCTGGTGATTTTTTTGGATGACTTGCAGTGGGCCGATCTGCCTTCCCTAAAGCTGATCGAGCTGCTGGTGACGAATCCCGAGAGCCAGTATTTGCTGCTGCTGGGGGCCTACCGCGACAACGAGGTCAGCCTGGCCCATCCCTTAATGCATACCCTGGAGCAGATCCAATCCGCTGGGGCAACGGTTCGAAATCTGGTGCTGCAACCGCTGGGGCTGCCCCAGGTCACTCAGCTAGTGGCCGACACGCTACACAATGACGCCGCCTCAGCCCAATTTCTGGCCCAGCTAATCTTTAAGAAAACCCAGGGCAACCCCTTCTTTGTCACCCAGATTTTGAAATCGCTGCACCAGGACGGGCTAATCTGGTTTGACTTTGACCAGGGCCAGTGGTGCTGGGATGGGACGGTGTTGCAGGGTATTGAAATAACCGAGAACGTGGTGGAACTGATGGTGAATCAGATCCAGAAACTCTCTGCCAAGACCCAGCAGGTGTTAAAGCTAGCAGCCTGTATTGGGGATAAATTTTCCCTGGATGTACTGGCGATCGTGAATGAAGCGTCTCAAACAGCAACGGCCATCGATCTGTGGGAAGCTCTGCAAGCCGAATTTGTGGTGCCCCTCACCCAGGCCTACAAAATTCCCCTAGTGATGGATTTAGACAATACTCCCAGCGAAGGGTTGGCTGAGCTAGCGGCAGAAAATACCACCGCTCAGATTGCCTACAGGTTTCTGCACGACCGAGTGCAGCAAGCGGCTTACTCGTTAATTCCAGAGTCGCAACGGCGGTCAACCCATCTCAAGATTGGTCAGCTACTGCTGCAAAACATTCCAGCGGCAGAGCGCAATGACAACATTTTTGCGATCGCCAACCAGCTCAACTACGGCGTCGGTTTACTGGCCTCAGAGGCCGAAGCCTACCAAATCGCTGAGATCAACTGGGTGGCTGGCCAAAAGGCCAAAGCCGCTGCCGCCTACGACTCGGCCCTGCGCTACCTGTCGGTGGGCCTAGACCTGTTGTCAGCAACCAGTTGGCGGCAGCAGTACGACCTGACCCTGGCCCTGCACAATGCCGCCGTTGAGACGGCCTACCTAAACGGTGATTTTGACCAGATGGAGGCCTGGGCCGC
Organism: Nodosilinea sp. FACHB-141; assembly: GCF_014696135.1. Classification (NCBI taxonomy): domain Bacteria; kingdom Bacillati; phylum Cyanobacteriota; class Cyanophyceae; order Nodosilineales; family Nodosilineaceae; genus Nodosilinea; species Nodosilinea sp. FACHB-141. The sequence goes on from NZ_JACJPP010000011.1 coordinate 320,710, forward strand.
AATGGTTTTGCGGCAGGGGCGATCGCCCCTAGACACCATGACCGTCTACGAGGTCAAAATTCAGGCCTGCATGGCCCAGATAAAACAGCTAGAAGCCGTACACCTGGGGCTGCAGGCGCTGGAACGGCTGGGGGTGAGCCTGACGTCGTCGCCTACCTTAGCTGACATTCAGCAGGTGCTGACCCAAACCGCTGGCTATCTGGAGGGCAAAAGTTCCGCCGACCTGCTCAACCTCCCTCCTATTACCGACGCCGAGAAACTCGCCACCATTCGCATGCTCACCAGCCTCGGATCGCCCTGCTACCAGGCGGCACCGATGCTGTTTCCGCTGGTGATCTGCGAGCAGATCAACCTTTCCCTCCGCTATGGCAATTCGCCCTTCGCCGCCTACAGCTACGTGTGTTACGGGGTGATTCTCAACGGCATTTTGCAAGATAGTGAAGCGGCCTATCGGTTTGGCCAGCTCGCCCTCCAGGTGGTCGAAAAGTTTAACGCAGTAGATCTAAAAGCCAGCGTTAGCTTTATTGCCGGAGCCTGCACGCTGCACGGCAAAATTCACGTTCGCGAAACCCTGCCCCTGCTATGGGAGGGCTACCAAAGCGGTCTGGAAAACGGTCAGCTTGAATACGGGGGCTACGCAGCGATTCAGCGCTGCCACCATGCCTACCTGATGGGGCAGGAACTGCCCAAACTCGCGGCTGAAATGGCGACGATTAGCACCACTCTGGCCCAGCTCAAGCAGGACAACGCCCTGGGCTGGAATCAAATTGTGCAGCAATCGGTGCTGAATTTGATCGACTCGCTAGAGCACCCGAGCCGCCTCCAGGGAGCCATATACCAGGAAGCAGAGGCCCTGCCCCTGCTCAAGGCCGGCAACGATCGCACTGGCCTGCACTACTTCTACCTCAACAAACTAATCCTCAGCTACCTGTTTGGCCAGTACGACCAAGCCCTGGAGGATGCGGACCTGGCTGAACAGTACCTGGACGGGGTGAAGGGCTTTTTAGTGGTGCCGGTGTTCCAGTTCTATGATGTGCTGACCCGCCTGGCCCTGGGCGTGGCGGGAGCCCTGCCCCTCGACTCGGTGCTCAGCCAAGTCGAGCAGAACCAGGCGGCTCTGCGGCGATCGGCCCAGTTTGCGCCAATGAACTTTCAGCACAAGCTGGATCTGGTGGAGGCGGAGACAGCCCGCCTGCTGGGGCAACCCTGGCTGGCCATGGAGCACTACGATCGCGCCATTGCCGGCGCCCGAGAGCAGGGCTATGTGCAAGAAGAGGCGATCGCCAATGAGCGGGCTGCCGAGTTTTACCAGGCTCAGGGCCGCGACAAAGTGGCCCAGGTCTACCGGGCCGAGGCCTACTACGGCTACCTGCGCTGGGGTGCGATCGCCAAGGCCCAGGCGCTAAAGGCCCAATATCCCTCCCTGGGCACCCAGGCACCCAGGCAAGAGCCTGGCCCGTCGACAGCCTCGCTCACCAGCAGCTCGGTATCCACGGGCGGGCTCAAAGGCTTTGATCTCGCCACTGTCATCAAGGCCTCACAAGCCCTGTCTGGGGAAATCGTGCTGAGCGATCTGCTCACCAAGCTGATGCAGATCGTGCTGGAAAATGCCGGGGCGGAGCAGGGGGCTTTGCTGCTGGACACCAATGGGCAGCTGGCGATCGCAGTCTCGGGCGCAGTTTCAGGAACGGTGGGCGATGATCAGGTTGCCGTGCAGCAGGGTGATCTCAAGCTCGGGAGCGATCGAGACGAGGTTGCTCCGTCGCCCCTACCCCTGTCGGTGGTCAACTATGTCGCCAGAACCCGAACCGCCCTAGTACTCAGCGATGCCACTGCCGAAGACCTATTTGCGACGGATCCCTACATCCTCGCTCAGCAACCCAAATCTGTTCTGTGTGCTCCCCTCCTGCACCAGGGAAAGCTGACCGGGCTGCTGTACCTAGAGAACAACCTCACCCCCGGTGCCTTTACCCCAGATCGTTTGGAGGTCTTGCAGCTGCTGGCAGCACAAGCCGCCATTTCGATTGAAAATGCCCGCCTCTATGCTGATCTGGAGGAGGCCAACCGCACCCTGGAAGCCAAAGTGGGCGATCGCACCCTAGAACTGCGAGAGAAGAACGTCCTGCTGCAGCAGGAGATTCAGGAACGGCAGCGGGCCGAAGCGGCGGCCATGGTCGCCAATCGCGCTAAGAGTGAGTTTCTGGCCAACATGAGCCATGAGCTGCGCACGCCCCTGAACGGCATTTTGGGCTATAGCCAGGTGCTGAAAAAGCACCAGACCCTCACCGAGCCGCAGCGGCAGGGCATCAATGTCATTCATCGGTGCGGTGAGTACCTGCTGACGCTGATCAACGACGTGCTCGATTTGTCGAAAATCGAAGCGCGCAGAATGGAGCTGCACCCAGAAGTCTTTCACTTGCCCCGTTTCCTCGAAAATGTGGTGGAAATCTGCCGCATTCGGGCCAGCCAGAAGCAAATTTCGTTGACCTACGAAATGATCTCGTCCTTGCCCGAGTACGTCTATGCCGATGAAAAGCGGCTCCAGCAGGTGCTGCTGAACTTACTGGGCAACGCCGTCAAATTTACCGAGGCGGGTCAGGTCTCACTCAAGGTCGGCCCTGCCCAAGCCTGGCTCCCGAGACGCGATCCGGAAGCCGATCGGGAGGGAGCGGCCGATTCTGCCGACCTGATTCGCTTTGAAATTGTCGATACGGGGGTGGGCATTGCCCCTGAGCAACTGGCGCAGATCTTTGACCCGTTTCACCGCACCCCAGAGGCGGGACAGCACACCGAGGGCACAGGGTTGGGGCTAGCGATTAGTCGCCAGCTGGTGCAGTTAATGGACAGCGACATTTGCGTCAGCAGCAATCTGGGCCAGGGCAGCCGATTTTGGTTTGACCTCGATCTGTCGACAACCCAGCCGGGCGAGACAAGTAGCCTGACCACCGGGCAGGTGATCGTCGGCTATGGGGGCGATCGCCGCACCGTTCTGGTGGTAGACGACAAGGAATATAACCGGGCTGTAATTATTGATTTTTTAGCTCCCCTCGGCTTTCAGCTGCTGGAGGCGACCAATGGCCAGGAGGGGCTGGCCCAAGCGGTGCAGCATCAGCCCGATGTCGTGCTGGTAGACTTAGTGATGCCGCTGATGGATGGCTTTGAAATGACCCGGCGGTTAAAACAAATCCCGGCTTTGCAAACCACTGTTGTAATTGCCATTTCCGCCAGCGTGATGGAATTTGACTATCACCAGAGTCAGGCTGCCTGCTGCGACGATTTTCTGCCCAAGCCCATCCACGAACCGGCCCTGCTAGAAAAGCTCCAGCTCCACCTAGGGCTGGAATGGCTGTACGACCCCATCGCTCCCACTCCCCTGCCATCTGCCCCAACCCAGTTCTCCACTTTCCCCCTCTCCCCCACCGCTATTCCTCCCGCGTCGGAACTCGACACTCTGCTCAACCTCGCTCTGATGGGAGACCTCAAAGGCGTCGTGGTCCATGCTGAGCGGATCGAACAGCAACAGCCGCAGTGGGCCCCTTTTACCACCCAGCTCAGGCAGTTAGCCCTAAGCTATAAGGGAAGACAGGCTATCGACCTGATTAAACGCTATCAACCACCGGTATGAGCGAGGACGCCGCGAAGACTGCAAGCATTCTGGTAGTAGATGACACCCCGACCAACCTAGATGTGTTGTTCGATTTTCTGAACAATGCCGGGTTCAAAGTCTTGTTTGCCGAGGATGGCGAAAGCGCCCTGGAAAAGGCGCGCTACGCCAACCCAGATTTGATTTTGCTCGACATTCTTATGCCGGGTATGGATGGCTTTGAAACCTGTCGTCGCCTGAAGCAGCAGGAAACCACCGCCGCCATTCCGGTGATTTTTCTAACCGCCCTCACGGAAACCACGGACAAAGTAAAAGGCTTGGCGCTGGGGGCAGTGGATTTCATCACTAAACCGTTGCAGTACGAAGAGGTGCTGGCCCGGGTGAAAACCCACTTGCGCCTCCAGAGCCTAACTCAACAGCTGCAAGCTCAAAACCTGTTGCTAGAGCGCGAAGTGCAGGAGCGCACCGAGGCCGAAGCTGCTCTACAACGCCAAAATCAGCGATCGCACCTGTTTGCCGATGTCACCCTCAAGATCCGCCAGTCCTTGCAGATCGATGACATTCTGCAAACGGCGGTCACCGAGGTGAAAACTATTCTCCAGGCCGACCGGGTGCTGATCTATCGCCTCTGGCCCGATGGCACCGGTAGTGGGGTGGCTGAGGCGGTGCAGCCTGGATTTCCTCAGGTTCTAGGCATGGTGTTTCCCGAGGAGGTGTTCCCGATCGAATCTAAGGAACTGTACCGCCGGGGGCGGGTCCGCAGCTTAATCGATGTGGCTCAAGATCACGTCGCGCCCTGCCTGGTAGAGTTTTTGCAGCAGTTGGAGGTGCAGGCCAAGCTGGTGGTGCCCATTCTCACCCAGGGCGACCTGTGGGGCCTGCTGATTGCCCACCAATGTGCTGGCCCCCGGCAGTGGACAGTCTTTGAAACCGAGTTGCTTCAGCAGCTCGCCGACCAAATTGCGATCGCCCTTACCCAGGCCCAGCTTCTAGAACAGGAGACCCTACAGCGCCAGGAGCTCGCTCGCTCCAATGCCGAACTTCAGCAGTTTGCCTACATTGCCTCCCACGATCTGCAAGAGCCGCTGCGCATGGTCACCAGCTACCTGCAACTGCTGGAGCGCCGCTACAAAGGCCAACTCGACGCCGACGCCGACGACTTTATTCAGTTTGCCGTCGACGGGGCCCTGCGCATGCGCACCCTGATCAACGACCTGCTGACCTATTCGCGCATTGGCACCCGGGGCCACGCCTTTGAGCTCACCAGCTGTACCGCCGCCGTTGAGCAGGCGATCGCCAATCTCAAGCTCGCGATCGAAGAAAGTGAAGCCGTCGTCACCTACCCAGACTTACCCCTTGTCCAAGCTGACCCTACCCAGCTAATCCAGCTGTTCCAAAATCTGATCAGCAATGCCATTAAATTTCACGGTGAGGCTCCGGTTCACATTGCGATTGCTGTCAACCAAATGGAAGATGCCTGGCTGTTTTCTGTCCAGGATAATGGCATTGGCCTAGACCCACAGTACGCTGACCAGGTCTTTGTCATCTTTCAACGGCTCAATAACCGCACTCACTATCCGGGCACGGGCATTGGGCTGGCGGTATGTAAAAAAATTGTGGAGCGGCACGGCGGTAAAATTTGGGTGGAGGCTGAGTTGGACCAAGGATCAACCTTCTACTTCACTATTCCCCAGGGAGGCATGACATGATGGTGCCGTCCAGAAGCGTGGTACATCCCATCGAAATTTTGCTCGTGGAAGATAACCCTGGCGATATCCGGCTGACTCAGGAAGTGCTGAAGGAAGGCTCGGTTCGCAATCACCTAAACGTGGTGGATGACGGCGAGAAGGCGATCGCCTTCTTGAACCGCATCGCTCCCTATCGCCACGCGCCCAATCCCAATTTGGTGCTGCTGGATCTAAACCTACCCCGCCGCAGTGGTTTAGAGGTGCTGAGGATGATTAAAACCAGCGCTGTGCTCAGGCACATTCCGGTGATTGTCTTTACCAGCTCCCAGGCTGAGGACGATATCAATCGCGCCTACGACCTCCACGCCAACTGCTACATCACCAAACCCCTTGATCTCGAGCAGTTTAGTCGAAGTATCAAATCCATTGAAGACTTCTGGTTGTCTGCCGTTGAACTGCCGTCGGAGTAACCCATGGTTCCCCAAGCCCCTATCCATGTTTTGCTGATTGAGGATAACCCCGGCGATCGACGGCTGATGCAGGAACTGCTGCGGGAGGTGACCTCAGTTGCCATCCAGCTCGACTACGCCGATAGCTTGGGTCAGGGCATGCAGTACCTCAAGCAGAGTCCCTTCGACGTCGTGCTGCTAGACCTTTTTCTGCCCGACAGTCAGGGGTTTGCCACCTTCACCCAGCTGCACCAGCAGGAGCGCAAAACACCGATTATTGTCACTACCGGCCTAAACGATGAAACCCTGGCGCTCAACGCCGTGCAGGCTGGGGCCCAAGATTATCTCGTAAAAGGCCAGATCACTGGCGAGCTGCTAGTGCGCTCAATTCGCTATGCCATTGAACGCAAGCGGGCGGAGCAAAAGATCCGCGAGCAAGCGGCGCTGCTCGATATTGCCACCGATGCCATTCTCGTTCGCGACGGGCAAAACCAAATTCTATTTTGGAATCGGGGCGCGGAGCGGCTGTACGGGTGGACGGCGACAGAGGCCCTGGGGCAGAAAGCCACCGAGCTGCTCTATGCCGACGACAATTCAGTGCAAATGCAGCAGATTCAGCAGCAGTTACTGCTCGACAATGAATGGCACGGGGAACTCAATCAAATCACTAAAACCGGACAAGTTATCACCGTTGAAAGTCGGTGGACTCTGGTGCGTGACGACGATGGTCAACCCCAATTCATTCTGGTGGTGAACACCGATATCACTAGCAAAAAACAGCTAGAGGCACAATTTTTTCGCGCCCAGCGCTTAGAGAGCATCGGCACCTTGGCCAGCGGTATTGCCCACGATCTCAACAACATTTTAACCCCCGTCTTAGCCACCTCTCAGCTTCTACAAATGGAGTCATTCCATCAAGATGAGCGCAGCCTAGAACTGCTCCAGCTTCTAGAGATAAATGCTCGACGCGGCGGCGATATTATCAAGCAAGTGTTGTCCTTTGCTCGGGGGGGTGAAGGCAAAAATGTGATTTTGCAAGCTGGACATGTGGTTCGTGAAATTCAACAGATTATTCGCGGCACTTTTCCTAAATCTATCGAGCTGCGAGTAGATACCTCTATGGACCTTTGGCCCGTTGTGGGCAACGCCACCCAGCTCCACCAAGTGCTGATGAATTTGTGCGTTAACGCCCGCGATGCCATGCCCCAAGGGGGAACCCTAAAAATCTCGACAGAAAACCTCACCTTAGACGAAGCTTGTACCCGCACAAATCTCGATGCTAAAGCCGGAAGCTATATTGCAATCACCGTTGCCGATAGCGGCAGCGGCATTGCGCCTGAGCTTCTCGATCGCATTTTTGAACCGTTCTTCACGTCTAAAGAAATTGGCAAAGGCACCGGGCTGGGGCTGTCAACGGTGCTAGGAATTGTGAGGAGTCATCACGGCTTTATTACCGTCTCCAGCCTACCCAATCAAGGCACTGAGTTCAAGGTTTTCCTACCTGCGGTTAGGGTAGCTGACCCCCCAGCGCGGAATCCTGCCGAGGTCTGGCTCGGCAATCAAGAGCTGATTTTGGTCGTCGATGATGAAGCCCCCATTCGGGAGGTGACTCAAGCCACCCTAGAGGCTTACAACTATCGCGTGATAACGGCCTGTGATGGTCTTGATGCGATTGCTCTCTACGTTCAACATCAACACGACATTCGCCTGGTGATCATGGACTTAATGATGCCCGCTTTGGATGGGGCTACCACCTGCCGAGTTCTACACAAACTCAACCCCCAGGTGCATATAGTTGCTGTCAGTGGGCTGCCGCAGCAAAATGCTGAGCCGACCTCCATTGCTGTCGAAATTGAAAGTTTTTTACCCAAGCCCTACACCATTGACGAGTTACTTCAAGTCGTAGGTGAAGCGCTGAAGCCTAAGGGATATCGGCAAGCAGGTTTTGCCCGCCAGGTTAGCATTGGCTGCGGTGAAAGCGAGTGAGCTGGGAGGGCAAGCGAGGCAGGGAGGAAAGAAGGGCACGACTAAAAACTGCCGCTCTCCCCGAATCCTTTCCTTCTCTCATCCCCTATTCCCTACCCCGGCACCGTCAACGCGCGCCCATTATCCGAGGGTTGAAGGTTGAGAATATAGGGTACCGCCGCCTTTGCCCAGGTAGCGATAGGCGTATAGGCCGCAGCATCGTCGCCATAGCAGGTTTCGAGCATGGCGGTGTGAATAATGCCGGGGTTGAGGGCTACTGCCGCCATCCCCGCCGGTAGCTCCTGAGAGAAGGCTTGGGTCAGCCCTTCTATTCCCCATTTGGTGGCACAGTAGGGGGCAAATTCTGGTGAGGTCGACCGCCCCCAGCCGGAGCTAAAGTTGACGAAAATGCCCGATCGCTGCTCGACCATGGGCGGTGCAAAGTGGCGAATGACATTGACGGTGCCGTTGAGGTTGACTGCAACCACCGCGTCAAACTCTTCAACGGGTACGCTCCACAGGGGGGCCGGATGGTTGACCAGGCCCGCATTGTTGATCACCAAATCGGGCAGGCCATTAGCGGCGATCGCCTCCCTAGCCCAGGCTGCCACCGCTGCGTCATCGCGAATGTCGACCGCCGTGAATTGATGGGGGGCAGGGTACTGCGTCGTCAGGTCGGTGATGGCCTCGGTCCGGCGAGCACAGCCTGATACCCGATGGCCTGCTGCCACAAAGCCATCGACCATGGCTCGACCCAACCCTTGGCTTACTCCAGTGATGACGATGTGTTTGCCCATGGTGTAGGTGCGCTCAGGGATAGTGCGATCGGACGATTCCGCCCCAGACTATGGCTGAGCATGCCTTAATCTGGCCGTGGGCGCAAGGGGCGGGCTATGTCAGGATGAAATGAACACGGGGTATAGACAAACCCTGGAACGTGGATACGGAAGCATCGTAATGGGCAACTGGAGATTGAGACTACGGCAGATACCGGTAGTGGTGGTGCTCTGCCTGGTGCTGCTAGGGCTGTGGGGCGCGAGTCGGCCCGCCCCTAGCGCCGTGGTGTGCGATCGCGCCGCCCCTGGTCAAGTCTACTGCCGGGCTACCCCACCGCTCCCCTGGGCCTGGCTGCCGAGTCAGAGCTTTTTGCTCGACGATGTGGCGATGACCTCAGAGCTGTGCGACAACAACCCCCACGGCGGTGTGCGCTTTTGCCACCGGCTGACGCTGCTGGGAGCAGATCATCAGATCACTCTGCCAGAGGTGCGTACGCCGCTATCGGCGGCGGCCCTAAGGGAGCAACTGCGCCAGTTTGTCGCCGGTGAGGGCAGCCCCCACCTGAGCTGGTCTAGCCCTGGCAGCGGCGTGCCCTGGCGCACCCTGGTGATTGTGCTACTGCTGGTGGCGGCTAGCTGGGCTCTGTGGGATGTGCGCTGGCCACCCATGGCTCCCTCTCCCTTAGCCCTCGATGGCGCAGTGCCCGCCCGTCGCGCAATTGATACAAAGGATTAATATCGCCCAAAGGGCCTAACCATCAGCTAGAGCAATGCCCGAGACTCTTGTCAAGGGATATGCCGACAAAACGTTACAAAACAAAATATCTAAAAAGGCTTTTCCCCAGGTTTTCCCCAGGTTCAACCGACTTTTCCCCAAGTTTTCCCCAGGAGTTCACGTTAGAGCACGGGCTTGGGCAGCCCTGTGGAAAACGGTATTTTCTTCAGCAGCGATCGCCTAGTCGGCAGCCTGCCTGCCCGCCTGCTGCTGGGGATCGCTAGAACCCCTACTCCGTCGTTGGAACCCTAGGCTGCTAGCTCAAACAGGCCTGTAAGGCAAGATTGACAGTATCCGAGGAGTTCGGCAAAATGATGCGACTGGCAGAGCCGAGTACCGCGCTCCCCGGTCCGAAAGGCCCGTCTCTGGGTTCTTATAGGCTGGCTTATAGCACTCCGGTTTCGCCCTGGGCAAAGTTAGTCCAGATAAATCCCCATGTTCTTTTAGCAGACAGAGTGTTGCATCGGCAGGCGTTGAATCTTTCACGCCTGGTTGCTGTGGGCGGCTTTATGCTGCCCATCCCAACGGCTGGCTTCAACGCCGGTCCGCTGGATTTCGTCCCGCCGCGATCGCTACAGTTCATCTCCCCCTACCAAGGCAGCGCCCTATGACCCTCAACGTGAGCACTCCCAAAGTTAGCCTCATGGCAGAAGTGCCGGAAGACCTCTATAACGCGCTTCAGGTCTACCTAGATGCCAACCCCGCCTGGAGCCAGCACCGCGTATTCTGCGCCGCCCTATCGCTGTTTTTGATGCAGAGTAACCAGGGCGATAGTCAACGAGCGGCCGCTAAAGGCCGTCGTGATGTCAACCGCATCTACCTCGATGCCCTGTTTGACTACACTATCTAGCGGCAAGTAGGCTAGCCGACCACGGGCTAGTACTTGACCAGGCTAATTGTGACAAGCTCTGACGGCCAGGGTTTAGGGTTCAAGGTTTAGGGCGGGTCGTGAACCCTAAACCTTGAACCCTTAGTAACCGGTCACTTTTGGCTTGAGAGATTGCTAGATTGCGATCGCCCGTGATCTGGGTTTGAGGTGCAACTCTAAACGTCATACCTCAAACCCCGAGTCTTCTGTCCTTAATCAACCCAGCCAATATCGGAATCGGTCAACATCGGGTTGGGCTGCCCTTTTTGGATGGCGTACTCCGGCACCCCCCGATGGTAGGTAGGTCTATCCTTAGCTTCCATGGGGCGGCGGGGCGTGATGTCTGCCCCAGAGGTGCGACGCGTTGCCGGAGCCGGAGCCGCAGGGGAGGCCGGGGTATCGGCTAGCTTCAGAATGGTTTTCTTGGCCTCATCCAGCTCGGCCTGGGTTTTGGTCAACGCCTCGGCCTTAGTCTTGGTTGCTGCCTCTGCCTGATCGAGGCTGTCCTTGAGCTCAAATAAACGGCCCTGTTGGGTTTCGAGATCTTTCTGCAGCCCGGCAATGATTTTCTCGAGCTGAGCCTTGTCTTTCTCAGCAGTGGCCAGGTCTTTTTCTAAAGCACTCACCCGCTGGGCTAGGTCAACATCGGGGGCGATCGGAGCCTCTGCTTTGTCCTCGGGCTTAGCCGTCGTGACCTCGGCCTCGGCCTGGGGCTTAGCCGCAGCAACATCCGCCTTTGCCTTAGGGGCAGGCGTTGCTTTATCCTCGAGCTTAGCCGCCTGGCGGCTGGTAGCGGTGCGGCGAGAAGACCCAGACCGGGAAGCGCGGCGGCTGGCCGTAGCCTTAGGGGCTACAGGCGCTTCGTCAGCCTCAGTTTGAGGGGCGATCGCAGGGTCTGGGGCGTCAGCCTTGTTCACTTCTTCTTTAAGTAGATCGGAGAGGCTTTTTTTCGTCATGGCTGGGTCCAGTCTCGCTGTAGTTCTTCGGCAACTCGGCAGTAGTCAGAACGGGCCTCCTGGCTGTTTTTGCCGCGCCACTTGAGCACCGGCAGCCCCTCTAATGCGGCCCGCTCGTGAGCTTTGTAGGCACGAATAAACGCATTACAGGCGGGAATTTTTAGCTCCAGTAGGGTGTTCTGGGCTTCAATGGCTTCGCCGACGCTGCGGGAATCCACCTTCGTCAACAATACTCGATGGGATACCCCGCTGGGCGATACCGCTTCATTCACTGTAGTAATCAGCACGGCCAAATCCATGGGGGCCGGTGGTGTAGGCAACAGCAAATAATCCGCCGCTGGAATCACCGCCGCCAGGGTCGCTGACCCCAGCGCCGGCGGAGTATCCACTACGATCAGGTCATGGGTATGCTCCTGCCTGAGTCGTTTCAGCCGAGCTGGGTTAAATTCTGCTTTTACCTCAAACCCCAGCTCAACCGGGCTGCGCCCCGTCCACCACAGGGCCGACCCCTGGGGGTCAGCATCGACTAGCAGCACTGATCGCGTCTCCGCAAACACCGCTGCTAAGTTAACGGCGGTCGTGGTTTTGCCCACCCCTCCCTTACCGTTAAACACCGCTAACACAATCGGGCTAGCCAATTAAAGTTCCTCCTCAGGAGATGTGGCCAAAGCCTCTAGCAAGCTGACTACCAGGATTTTTCGAGGACAGATCAGCTAGAGCAAGCGCTGCATTGCTCGTTTCTTAGAGCCACGCCAACGCCTCAACCTACGGAATAGTACTGCAAGCTTGCTCGAACAGCATATCCAGATTTGCCCTATTCCCTAAAAACCTCGTCGTCTAACCCCCACCCATCCCCCTGCCCCCTTGATAAAATACAGCCACCCTAGTCGAGATCAGGCCCAGGGCGCAGCATCATGCCGTAACTGGCTGTGGCTGCCTCCTGGGGCTATTTGAGGCGATCGCTTTTGGATCTCCAAAAGCGCCCTATCGATATCGAAAGCTTATTACTCCTAACCGCTTACCCAATCTCCCATGGCTAATTCCACCGAGTCACCTGCCACTACGTCGTCAAGGACCTGGTTTAGCCGTCGTCCTAAGCAGCGCATTTTGACGGCTCCGCTGCCTGCCCCCATTGCCGAAAACATTGAAGCAATTATTGCCATTCACCGCCAGGAGGCCGAGAAGGCCTCGACCACCGAGCAAATTTTGGAGGTGGTGGCCTCGTGGTTTAGTCGACCTGGGTTCTTGTACCTGCTGCTGCTGAGTCTAGGCCTGTGGCTGGGTGGCGATGCGCTTAACCACGCCGGTCTGCTGCCCTTCGAACTACCCACCTTCGGCTGGGCGGACCAGGGACTAGATGCAGCGTCGCTGCTGATCTCGACCGGGGTGCTGATTCGCCAAAACCGCCAGGAAAGCTTTGCCGAACAACGCACCCAGCTGATGCTTCAGCTCAACCTGCTGTCAGAGAAGAAAATTGCCAAAATCATTGCGCTGATAGAGGAGCTGCGGGAAGACCTGCCCGATATCGTGCAGCGCTACGACCACGAGGCCGCTCTCATGCAAATCTCCACCGATCCCCTGGCGGTGCTAGAGGCGCTAAAAGAAAACCTGGAAGAAGAAGTATTGGTAGAAAAAGAATCTAAAGAATCTGTAGAGGGTATCTAACCGAGAGCTAGCGCAGCAGCTGCTTGACGGTGCTGATCATATCGGCAGGGCGAAAGGGCTTGGTGATGTAGGCATCGGCCCCCTGCTTCATGCCCCAGTAGCGGTCAAACTCTTCGGCCTTGCTAGAGCAAATAATGACGGGAATATTTTGGGTGGCGGCGGAGTTTTTGATCCAGCGGCAGAGCTCGTAGCCATTCATGTTGGGCATGACAATGTCGAGCACCACCAGATCGGGAGGCGTCGCCTGAATCATCTCCTGGGCTTCTACGCCGTCTTTAGCTTCTACTACGGTCAGGCCCGCCTTAATCAGCAGCCCGGCAATCATTTCTCGCAGGGTTGAACTGTCATCCACAATTAGCACTGTACTCATACCGATGCCTCGCTGACGGTATGCAGACCGCCCATTGCTCCGTAGCTATTATGGCCAATTTGGGCAGACTCTAACACTTTATTTGAGGACGGCATTGCAAGAGGGGATGGAGGAATAGCTAGCGCAGCGAAAACTTGCGAACTGCCAGCAAGCTGCCAATCAACCCCACTAGGGTACCCAGTCCCAGCAGTGCCGCAGGCAGCAAAATCAGCTGTTGGGGCGTTAGCCTCAACCCCTGCACCACAAACTGAATGAAGTCGGCTTGCTGGGTAGCTAGCTCGGTTAAAAAGCGCTGAATGGCAAACAACAGCCCCCAAGCTACGGTGGCCCCAGCCAGACCAAAAGTCGCCCCCTGCAAAATAAAGGGCAAGTAGATCCAAATGCGGGTGGCCCCGACTAGCTGCATGACCTCGATCTCGCGCTTGCGGGCCAGCACAATCAGGCGAATGGTGGTGGTGATGACGGCGGTGGCGGTGAGGGTGAGAATAGTGATGACAAACAGGCTCGTCCACTTGAGCCCGTCATTGAGCTGGGCCAGGCGGGTGACGGCTTCATCGACGTAGCGCACCTCGTCAATGCCGTCGAGGCTTTGGAGCTGACTGGCGATCGCCGGCACCGACTCAGAATCTTTCGCTTTGACCTTGAGCTCGTCGACTAAGGGGTTGCCCTTGAGCTGATCGGTGGCCCCGGCAATGTCAGACAGACCCAGGTCGGTCACCAGAGACGCCCAGGCTGCCTCCTTGGTCACCGGGGTCACCGCCACTACGTTGGGAAAGCCCTCGACTACCGGCTGTAGATCGCTGGCCTGAAAGCCGCTTTCTAAATAGGCCGATACCTCCAGCTGGCTACCAAACTGGTTCAGCAGTCGCTCTAGCTGCCAGGTCGATTGCAGGCTAATGCCAAATAAGAACAGCAGCACGGTGATGGTGCTGATGGCCGCCCAGTTCATCCAGCCGCCGCGTCGCAGCCCCAAAAAGGTTTCGCGCAGCAGGTAGTCGAACTTGGTGAAAAGCTTAAACATAAGTGCCCTTGCCTGGGTGAGTTGGGCTGACGGTAATTGAACCGACAATAACAGATATGGGGGGCAGCACCCGATGCCAACGCTAACTACAGCATGGTACAAACTATGCTCTGTTCCTAACCTTGTCAAGGGGCATTCGTGATTCGCAACTGAGGTGGCTTGGGTCGGCTACTCTGAACCGAGCCCCAGGCCCCCCTTAAGTAGGACTAGGCAGTAGTTAATATTTAGAAGGAATCTAAGTATTTTGAGGATGGACCTGTCAATGTCTGAAGCGGCTGGCTTGCCCGATCGCCAGGCGGTGATTGACCAGGCTCTAGCCCTGGGGTTTCACCTGGTGGGCATTGTGGCGGTGGGCCCTGAGCCGAGCCCCGCTGAAACCGCCGCCGTGGGTCACCTGCAAACCTGGCTCAACCAGGGCCACCAAGCCGATATGGACTGGATGGCAAACCCCCGACGGCAGGACATTCGTCAGGTACTGCCGGGGGCGCGATCGCTGATTTGCTTAGCCCTCAACTACTACACTCCCCATCGCCATTCCCAAAATCCGAGCCACGGCAAAATCTCGCGCTACGCCTGGGGTCGCGATTATCACCGGGTGCTGCACAAGCGCCTCAAAGCTCTGGCCGACTGGCTGACGACCGCTGGGGAGGGGACGGTTCAGGTGCGCTACTACGCCGACACTGGCCCGGTGCAAGACAAGGCTTGGGCGCAGCAGGCGGGCCTGGGTTGGGTGGCCAAAAACGGTAACCTGATCACCCGCCAGTACGGTTCTTGGGTGTTTTTGGGGGAGCTGGTGACGACCCTACCCCTGGCTCCAGACCAGCCCCACACTGCCCACTGCGGCACCTGCACCCGATGCTTAGAGGCCTGCCCCACCGGAGCGATTACCCAGCCCTATGTGGTTGACGCCAACCGCTGCATTGCTTACCACACCATTGAGAATCGGGACGAAGCGCTGCCGGAGGCGATCGCACCTCACCTGCAAAACTGGGTGGCGGGCTGCGACATTTGCCAAGATGTCTGCCCCTGGAACCAGCGCTTTGCCCAGCCCACCACTGTCGACGAATTTCAGCCTCGGCCCGAGAACCTGGCCCCAAATTTAGATGACTTAGCTAATCTATCAGAAGCGGATTGGGACAGCCGATTTCGGGCTTCGGCCCTGCGGCGCATTAAACCGGCCATGTGGCGACGCAATGCCCAAACCGCTCAGAAGTGGTCGAGTGACCCTAACGCTGACCCGTAACCAAAGTACACTCTTATATAATTCTGCTGTCTAACCTGCGAACGCCGTGCTAAAACGCTCTCTCCTGCCCCTGCTCACCCTTTGTGGATTGCTTGGCGCTACCCTGCCGGCCCACTCCCAGGCTTTGACCCCCTATGTGCTGCCCCTCGACTACGACCTGATGACTGAGCAGGGGCAGTTTCTCGCTAACGAGGCCCAGCAGCTGGCAGAGTTTCAGCAGTTTGGGCGAGCGCTCGCCCTGGCACAGCTGGCGGCGCAACTGGCTCCCAACGATGGTCAGGTCTTGGCCCTGCTGGGCGGTCTCTATCTGCAAAACAGCGAGGTCGATAAGGCGCTACCGCTGCTAGAAGAGGCCCGCACTCTACTGCCCGAGAACGCCCGGGTGCTGTTTGCCCTAGGCTCGGCCTACCTGCAGCAAGACAACCCTCAGTTGGCCTCCAGCTATCTAGAGCAGGGTTTGCAGATTGAGCCCAACAACCCCAGCGCTCTGTTTGACCTGGGCAACACTTACTTTAAGCTGGGTCAGTATCCCCAGGCGATCGCCCAGTTTGAGCAGTCGGTGGCGGCAGAACCCGACTTTTGGCCCTCAGTGAACAACATTGGTCTGGTGCTCTACGAGCAGGGCGAGGCGCAACGGGCCGTGGAGTACTGGCGCTCCAGCCTGGAGCTAGCGGGCAATGAGCCCGAGCCCAAGCTGGCGATCGCAGCGGCCCTGCACGCCCAGGAAAACTGCGGGGTAGCAGTCCTTAGAGCTAGCAGCGCCGCCTGCCAAGAGGCGCTACGCCTGGGCACCGAAGCCCTGGAGCAAGACAGCCGCTACGCCGACATCGAATTTTTGAAGACCAACCTCTGGGGCGATCGCTTGCTAACCTCTACCAGCGCGTTCTTTGAGGTGCCTGACATCAAAGCCCTGATTGCCGAACTGTAGCTACTGATGGCAGGTTGCCGACCGATCAGTAGCGCTGGGGCACAAAAAACTGCTCGTTGATCGGGGGGCGCTCGTAGTCATCCGGCGCGCTGCGGCGCGGGGTTAGCTCCAGGGGCTCAGGGGTCATATCGACGTAGTCGATCTTGCTGAGAATGTGGCTGATGCAGTTGAGCCGGGCCCGCTTTTTGTCGTCGGCTTCGACCGTAAACCAGGGCGCTTCAGGAATGTTGGTGTGGGCAAACATGGCGTCTTTAGCCTGGGAATACTCCACCCAGCGATCGCGCGACTCCAGATCCATTGGGCTAAGCTTCCAGCGGCGGGCCGGGTCAGTAATGCGCGACTGAAATCGCCGCTCTTGCTCGTCATCGCTGACCGAAAACCAATACTTCAGCAGAATGATGCCCGATCGCACTAGCATGCGCTCGAACTCAGGGCAGGTGTGCAGAAACTCGTCGTACTGGGCGGCGGTGCAGAAGCCCATCACATGCTCAACCCCGGCCCGGTTGTACCAGCTGCGGTCAAAGCAGACAATTTCGCCGGCGGCGGGCAGGTGAGCCACGTAGCGCTGAAAGTACCACTCGGTTTTTTCGCGATCGCTCGGTGTTCCCAGGGCCACCACCCGGCAGCCGCGTGGGTTGAGCGGCTCGGTGAGACGCTTAATGGTGCCACCCTTGCCCGCCGCATCGCGCCCCTCAAACAAAATGACGATGCGGGTGCCGGTGTGCTTGACCCAGTACTGCATTTTCACCAGCTCCACTTGAAGGTGAGCCAGCTCTTTCTCATAGAATTTGCTGGTTAGCTTCGAGCTGCCTTCCGACTCAGAGATGAAGTGAAAGACAGGTGGCTCCAAGCCTTTGGCACGATCTTTTTTGCGCTGCTGCTTGGCCTTCTTTTTGGCTTTTTTCGTCTTTTTGGAGGAGTTAGAGTCCTCGGTGGTTCCGAGGTCGGCTGAGGCTTTGCGATCGCCCATGGGTGTTGCCCTAATAGACTGTCGCTATGAGCTTAACGTTAGACCAACGTCTCTAGCAGCTGTGCCTTAGCACTTGCCAACGCCTCCGGCAGCTTGCTGGCATCGCGCCCGCCCGCTTGGGCCAGATTGGGCCGCCCGCCACCGCCGCCGCCAGTGAGCTTGGCGATGCCGCCGATGAACTTGCCCGCTTGGAGCTTTTGCTCAATCACTTCTGAGCTGAAAGCGGCAACCAGGCTAACTTTCTCGGGTTCGGGCACGGAGCCCAGCACCACAGCCCCAGCTCCCAGCTTTTGCAGCAGGCGCTCGGCGGCGGTTTTGAGGGCTTCGGCGCTGACCCCTTCAAGCTCAGCCACGATGACTTTGAGAGAGCCCACGGCTTCGGCACTATCGAGCAGCTGGTCAGACTTCAGCACCGCCAGTTCAGACTTCAGTGCCTCTAGCTCTTTTTGGGCGGTCTTGAGGTCGGTTTGCAGGGTGGTGACGCGATCGCTCAGCTCCTCGGGCTTGGCTTTAAAGCGATCGCTCAGATCCCGCACCACGGCGTCGCGCACGTTCAGGTACTCCAGCACAGCGGGGCCAGCGACGGCCTCAATGCGGCGGGTGCCTGAGGCCACCCCGGCCTCGGAGATGATTTTGAACAGACCAATTTCAGCGGTGTTGCTGACGTGGGTGCCGCCGCACAGCTCCATCGACACGCCGGGGAAGTCGATGACGCGCACCTCGGCGCTGTACTTTTCGCCAAACATGGCGATCGCGCCCTTAGCCTTCGCTTCTTCCAGCGCCATCACAGTGATCTCCCCCTGGTGCCCCTCGGCGATCCAGCTGTTCACCTGTTCTTCGACCTGCTGCACCTCGTCAGCCGTCAGCGCACGGGGGCAGTTGAAGTCAAACCGCAGGCGATCGAAGGCGACCAGAGAACCGGCCTGGGAAATATCGGGGTCTACCAGCTTTTTCAGCGCCGCTTGCAGCAGGTGGGTGGCGGTGTGGTTGGCTTGGGCGCGGCGACGGCAGGCGCGATCGATTTGCGCGGTGACCTGATCGCCAACGCTTAGCGAACCCCGCTCGACCCGGCCGAAGTGGACGAAGAAATCGCCGTCTTTTTTAACATCGTGGACGCGGATCAGCAGATCATCGCCCGACAGGTAGCCGCGATCGCCCACCTGACCGCCCGACTCGGCGTAGAACGGGGTCTGGTTGAGCACCACTTGGGCTTCCTGCCCCGCCTCAATCTGCTCCACCGACTTTCCGCCGACTAACAGCGCTTCAACTTTGCTGGCGCTGGTGGTGTCTTTGTAGCCCAAAAACTCAGTGGAGTGAATGTGCTCGGCTAAGGAATCGAGGCTACCCTGCACCGTCAGGTCGATGGTTTCGTGGGCGTCCTTCGAGCGCTGGCGCTGTTCTTCCATCGCCGTTTCAAACCCGGCCACATCCACCGATAGCCCCTGTTCCTCAGCGATTTCCTGGGTCAGCTCTAGGGGGAAGCCGTAGGTGTCGTAGAGCACGAAGGCATCGGTACCAGCAATTTGCTTGGTTTCAGACTGACTTTCTCGGTTGAGCAGGTCGGTCAGCAGCTTTTCGCCCCGCTCTAGGGTTTCCAGAAAGCGGGCTTCTTCGCGATCGAGTTCGGCTTTGATCACCGTCTCGCGCTGCCGAGTATTAGGGAAGGGTTCCTCCGCTAGCTGAATGGCACTCTCAGCTACCTTGCTAATAAACGCCCCCTCAATGCCAATCAGCCGCCCGTGGCGCACCACCCGACGAATCAGCCGCCGCAGAATGTAGCCCCGCCCTACGTTAGAGGCGGTAATGCCATCGGCAATCATGTGGACGACAGCTCGCACGTGGTCACCAATCACCTTCAGCGAAACCTTGGTTTTCTCGTCAGATTTGCTGTAATCAAGCCCCGCTAATTCTGCCGCTGTCTTGATGATGGGCAAAATCAGGTCGGTCTCGTAATTGTTGGGCACCTGCTGCAAAATTTGGGCCATGCGCTCTAGGCCCAGGCCGGTGTCAATGTTCTGGTTTTGCAGCGGAGTCAGGTTGCCCTCGGCATCCCGGTTGTACTGCATAAACACCAGGTTGTAGAACTCGATGAACCGCGAGTCGTCTTCCAGGTCGATGTGATCGTCGCCCAGCTCGGGGTGGAAGTCGTAGTAGATCTCCGAGCAGGGGCCGCAGGGGCCGGTGGGGCCAGAGGTCCAGAAGTTGTCAGCCTCATCCATTCGCTGAATGCGGTGGGCAGGAATGCCGATCTGGTCGCGCCAGATGGCAAAGGCGTCGTCGTCTTCGCGAAAGACGCTTACCACCAGACGCTCGGCGGGAAGGTTGAACACTTTGGTAGAAAGCTCCCACGCCCAGGCGATCGCCTGCTCCTTGAAGTAGTCGCCAAAGCTAAAGTTGCCCAGCATCTCAAAGAAGGTGTGATGGCGCGCCGTGCGGCCCACGTTCTCAATGTCGTTGGTGCGAATGCACTTTTGTGAGGTGGTGGCGCGATCGACATCCGCCGGGCGCTGACCGAGGAAGATCGGCTTGAAGGGCAGCATGCCGGCAATGGTGAGCAGCACCGTGGGGTCTTCGGGCACCAGGGATGCGCTCGGTTTAATGGCGTGCCCCCGCGCCGCATAAAACTCCAGAAACGTCTGGCGAATCTCTGCGCCGGTCATCGTAGTGGAAGAGGTGGGGGACTTTGCCATGGAACGGGGGAAGGGGTGGATGGGTAAGGGGGTGGATGGGTAGGCGAGTCAGGGAAGCAACCGTAGGGTGCATCCGCAACGCGATGCACGGCCCTGGGAGCTTATAAATATCCCAAACTTCTATTTTGACCGATGATTGCAGATTGCGAAGCTAACTGGGTCAGATATTTGTGCAGAAGGGCGCGATCGCATCAATCTCGGTATCGGTGGCCCTCAGTCGAGTGGACTGAGGGCGCATTCCTGGGCAGCGGTTGCGATCGCCAGGGCGTGAGGGGTACGGGGTAGAGCAAACGCCCTATGCGAAAATCTTGGCGTGATCAACCTATAGACCAGGGATTATGGAACAAATTCGAGCGGTGATTCGTGGGACTGTGCAGGGAGTTGGGTTTCGCTATCACACCTGCCAGACAGCCCAACAGCTAAAGGTTAAGGGCTTTGTACGCAACCAGCCAGATGGCACCGTTGAAATTGTGGCAATGGGTACCAGCGACCAGCTCAAGGCTCTACTGCACTGGGCTCATCAAGGACCAGTGGGTGCCCGAGTTACTGGGGTAGAGACTGAACCTTATACAGGATCAGCTCATTTTGATAGCTTCACCATTGAGCGCTAGCCGCTGTGTCTAATGTAATGAATCAAAAGCAGCGCCGAGCGCCCGTAGCTCCAGCCCCAGCAGCGGAATGCCTGTAATGTAAGCCAGGCCAATGGTCATACCAATGTTGATCATCACCTGAAACTGTGTAGCTGATGGCAGTAGTTGACGTCTGTCAGCTACGGGTTGCTCTCTAAACCTGCGTCAAAGCGATCGCCGCCTCTCCACCCGTGCGATCTACCCCTATAGATTCTTTTATCTACCTCCATAGTTTCATCAAGGTCGTCGCTGAGCTTGATAGGGTGACAGTGAATTCAAACGGTAGCAAAGAGCAGCTAGAAACCCCTTTCCTAGACCTCTGTATCGTTTCGCTCTTGAGGTGAGAAGAAGTTAGTTTTGTTTCGAATTCATAACAATTACTGACACCATCATCAATCAAAAGCATTACTCAAAAATCATCAACAAAATCAGGAGTCTCTATGAATAGCGATCGACAAGTCACAATCCAAAATCAGACTGATGCTGAGTCCGTCAGCCCTGCAACAAGTTTTTCACCCACCGTCAAGGTTCACGGTGAAGTGCCCCCAACCAACGTCTATGAGGTAGAGGCTAAACCCGCGATCGACGCCGAAGTCAAAACCGAAGTGAAACCAGAGCAGAGCCCACCCCAACCAACCCAGGAGAGTCAGTCTAACCCAACGCTGACCCGGTTATTGGTTGGTGGCCTAGTAGGCGGAACCCTAGGCACACTGGCTGCTGCTTTGGCCAATCGCAAAACCTCTAAGGGCTTTGACCACAGTGCCCAAGGGGTAAGCCGCGCCTTTAAAACCATTGGTCAAGGCCTGAGCCAGGCTGCCCAAGGAGTCGGTGACGCCGCCAGGAGCGTGGGTGAGGGTGCAACTTACGCCGTAGTGGGCTCGGCCCAAGATGCCGCCCAGAGCATCACGACAGGCACCCAACAGGTGAAATCGACCACTGCCGACGTGGTGCATACCACGACTGAGAAGGTGAACCAAACGGTTAAAGGCGCAACAGCGGGCATCACTGAAGCGGCTCAACAAGTAAAGACCACCGCGGCTGAAGCTGTTCACTCTACGACTGAGCAGATCAACCACACTGTTAAGGACATTGCTGAGGGCATCACTGAAGGGGCTCAACAAGCAAAGACCACTGCGGCTGAAGCCGTTCAACCTACGACCGAGCAGATTAACCAAACCGTTAAGGACATTGCTCAGGGCACTCAGCGCCCGATGTCTAATGATTCAACGGTTGAACAACCCGTTTTAGTGGGTAATCAAGCCGTCATGGGTTCTACCTCAGAGATGGCTGATATTTTAGCGGTTGATGAACCTGCTTCAGAAATGAGTGATGTATTAGATGTCATTGAGGCAGAGACTGTCAATCTTGACGACTGGAAATCAGAGGCTGAAATTCAAAGCGGTGTAGACGATTCCACCTCAGCCAACAAATTTGTTCAAGAAGAAATTACGATTTCTCCCCAGCCCTCTGCCTCTCTAGGGTTTGAGGCCACTCGCCCCAATGAGAAGCCAAGGAGAAAATAATGTCTACACCTAACGATGAAACCGTCACTACCAGGAACGGGAATCAAATTTCTCCAACGGTCGAGGATGAGTCTGATTCCTCTGAGCGAAATGTCGGTCCTAACAGTCAGGCGTTTACTAAGGTGGCCATTGGGGCTTTGATAGGGGCCACCCTAGGGGGTATTGCCGGCGCCTTGACCAACAGAAGCGTTGTCGATCGCATTAACACCTCTGTGCGGGGAGTTGGCAATACCGTTAGAAAAACGACTGCTGGAATTGACGAAACCGTTAAAGGCGTGGGCGATGCGGTCCAAAGTGTTGCGGTTGGGGTCAATACGACCGCCAAGGAGATCAACGAAGCGGTGCGAGAAACAGCTGAGGGTATTAGCGGAACTGTAAAAAGTACCGTTCATACTGTGCAAAACACCGCTGATGAGGTTCAGGAGACGGTTGGCAGTACGGTGAACACCGTTAAGAGCGTAGTGGAGGAAACCACTGCGTCTGCCAATCTGGCACCGGAGGCCGAGCAAGCGACGCTCTATAAGCTAGTTCCTGTTACTGGCAATAAACCCAATGCCTAACTTCGAGCAACAAAGGGCACCCCAATGAACCCTATCGGCACGGCAGGACGTCGATTATGAGCTGGCTATCTCGACTGTTGATCAGAAAAAAAGTGCCAATCTGTCAGCCGACGACAGCCTCGCCGGTTTCCCCAAGCCCACCACCGGAGTCGATGGCTCAGGTGGTGGTTGAGGAAACCATTATGGCGGTGGCGAAATGGTTGATCAGCCTGGCAAATCGCACCTTCGAAACGCAAGCAACCTCGCCAAAACCAGAGCCTCCCCCGCCGGCCGACCCAGCTGAGGAGCAGGTGGCCAATGCCGAGGCTCCACCACTGGAAGAGACCAACCAAGCGAGTGTGGTAGACCAGCTGCTGGCAAAATTTAGCGTTTTGATTGAGGAAGCTTGCGATCGCACCCAGTCAATTGCCCTGCTTGAAAGCCGCCTTCAGGAGCTTGAATCTGCTCGGCAAGGCACTCCAGATTGGCAAGACTCTATTCAACTTCTCAATCAGGCGGTGGTCAAACTTGATGGCCGCCTCAGCCAAGTCGAGAAGATATTGCAACAGGTTGACCTGGGCACGATTTCAGAGACTTTAGCAATCTCTCTAGAAAACGAGTCCCACCTTCAGCAGTGGGCCCAAACCTCGACCCAGCAAATGGCTGAATTTAGCGTTCGCTTAGACACCATCGAAACCGCTGCTGAAACAACCGAGGAGCAGCACCGCGCCAATCTGCATAAAATCTTTCAGGTAATTCAACCTACCATCCAACAAACAACGGCTCTTGAAGGGCGTGTTTCCTATTTGGAGAAAGTAGTCACTCAATTGAGACTGGTGCCTAAGTTCGTAGAGAGCAACCACCGCTCCATTACTACCCTGCAAAATTACCTTAAGCAGGTTGAGAGCAACTCAGTTTCAATCGGAAACGGGAACGGTGGCCAAAAAGGACTGTAGGTAAACCAGCTAGACCAACTCATGCTTGAGAGCCCCATAGAGACGGTTCCACAATCTGCCGCTTCTTACAGAACTGAGCGGTCCCTCGGTCGCTAGGTTCAGCGCTGATAGGGTTCGTCTGGCAAGGGTGAAGGTGGAGAATTTAGGCGATCGCCCTAATCTGTAAACTTCAGGCGATGGCGAAAGTTTGCCACTGACTCCACCATGCCTAGGGCAATAAAGTTTGTCAGAAGTGCCGATCGCCCGTAGCTCAGCCAGGGCAGCGGAATGCCGGTAATGGGCGCCAGACCAATGGTCATACCAATGTTGACCACCACCTGAAACGTAATCATTGACAACACCCCAATTGCTAGGAGTGAACCAAAGTCGTCTTTAGCGTTTTGGGCAATAATCACCAAGCGATAGCAAACTAGCCAGTAGGTGAGAATTACCACCATCGACCCCACAAAACCCCACTCTTCGCCCACCGCCGAAAAGATAAAGTCGGTGTGCTGCTCAGGAATAAAGTTGAGCTGAGTTTGGGTGCCGTTGCCCAAACCCTGGCCCCAGAGCTTACCCGCCCCAATGGCAATGCGCGACTGAATCAGGTGGTAGCCACCCCCCAGCGGATCTTTGTGCGGGTCGAGAAATAACACCAGACGATCTTTCTGGTAGTCCTGCAACAGGCCCCACAGCACGTCGCCCAGTTTGCCTGCAATCAGGTTCACCGCCGTGGCGACCACGGTGCTAAACCAGCGCCAGGGCAGCGTAAACCAAGCAGTCAGCCCCATAGCCAAACTCCACACCAGCCAGCCAGGTAGCACCAGGTGAAACATAATCGCCGCCACTAAGGGCGACACAAATAGCACCAACCAGCCGGGGTTGCAGTTGGCCCAGTAGAGCATGCCTAGGGTAATCGCCCCAAACACCAGCGAAGTCCCTAGGTCAGGTTGAACGAAGACAAGTACCCACGGCAGCACAATGACGGCGATCGCACTGCCAACTCCCCAAAGCGTGGAGGCGTCGCGGCGGCTGAGCATTGCCGCCAGGGTAATAATGATGCTCAGCTTGGCAAACTCTGAAGGCTGCACGTAGAAGCCGCCCAGGGCAATCCAGCTCTGGGCACCGCCGCCCACGGTGCCGATAAACATCACCGCCACCAGCAGCAGATTGACGATGCCGTAGATAATCCACTGCCAGTTGAGCAGGTGCTCGTAGCGACTGCGGGACACCCACAGGGCAATGCTCAGGCCAATCAGTCCCAGCACGCCATGGTTCAATCCATAGTTGCCGTCAACTGTGTTGCGCTGAATGCTATGAATGACAACCGCCCCAAAAGCCGTGAGCGCCACGGGCAGCGCCACCAGCACCCAATCGATGCCCTGCCAGCCTACCGCCAGCGATCGCCACTGCTTTTGCGCATCGGTTAAAAACATTGCCGTTGCCTACCAGTTCGCCCAATTGATTATGCCAAGAACAAGCGGCAGAAGGTGCAAGGCGTAGGGTTCAAGGGACGACCTTAAACCCTATACCTTGCACCCTAAACCCCAACCTAAGACGCCAACGCCGCCACAGACACCCGAGCCGCCACCTGCTGGGCCATAGCTCGCAGCGCCTTAGCGCTCTCGGACTCAGGGTGCTGCACCACAATGGGTATGCCCTGGTCGCCGCCCTCGCGCACCGCCATCTCCAGCGGAATGCAGCCCAGCACCGGCAGGTCTAGCTCTTTAGACAGCAGCTCGCCGCCGCCAGAGCCAAAGATGTCGTAGCGCTTGTCGGGCGCGTCGGGGGGAATAAACACGCTCATGTTTTCGACAATGCCCAGCACCGGCACCTGGAGCTGCTGGAACATCTTCAGCCCTCGACGAGCGTCAGAAATAGCCACCGACTGAGGGGTAGAGACGATCACCGCTCCGGCCATGGGCACTGCCTGGGCCAGGGTGAGCTGGGCGTCGCCCGTGCCGGGGGGCAAATCCACAATTAAATAGTCCAACTCGCCCCACTCCACCTGGTAGAGAAACTGGCGAATAATGCCGTTGAGCATGGGGCCGCGCCAGATCACCGGCTGGTCGCGATCGATTAAGAAGCCCATCGACACCATTTTGACGCCGTGGTTGAAGGCGGGCTCTAGCACTTCTCCCTGCTTGACCACCACCTGAGCCTCGGTCAGACCCATCATGATCGGCGCGTTGGGGCCATAGATATCGGCGTCGATCAGGCCGACCTTTGAGCCCATTTGCGCCAGGGAAACGGCCAAGTTCACAGCTACGGTACTCTTGCCCACGCCGCCCTTGCCGCTAGAAACCGCAATGATATTTTTGACGCCGCCAATGCCGGTGCGATCGGGCAGGGCCTTTTGCTGGGGCGTCTCGGCGGTGACGTCTACCTTGACTGTTTCCACCCCCGGCAGCGATCGCACGGCTTTCTGACAGTCTTCAACGATGAACTCGCGCAGGGGGCAGGCGGGGGTAGTCAGCACCAGGGTGAAGCTGACAGTGCCGTCTGCAATCGCCACATTGCGGATCATATTGAGATCTACCAGGCTTTTTTGCAGCTCCGGGTCTTGCACCGGGCGCAGCACGTCTAAAACAGAAGCTTCGGAGAGGGTTGGGCTCATGGAGTTGAGGGAGTGGCCAGCAAGTTAAAGAATGGACGACATCGACAGTAGACGGCTTTGAATCACCAACCCTAGTAAACAATTGTTGGCGATCGGTAGAGTGGGCATTGCCCAACGCTGCTCATCTCGCACGTCACGAGATTAAGCAAACCATCCCCTATCTTAAGCTGCCCGGTCGCCCCTTGAGCACAAGTGCTTAGGGCAAGCGGTGCTACCAAACTTGAAAGCGAGAGTTGGGGCCGTTGAGCAGATTGGGGTGCTCAGCGGCTTCGGCCAAGGCCGAGGCCACCTTGGCGGCGTAGGGACGCAGCAGCGACCAGGCCAGGGGCGACAGCCACCCCCGTAGGGTGACTGAGTAAGAAATCTGAGTGCCCCGCACGGTGGATTTGAGGTGGTAGGTGACCCGCTCTTCCAGGCCGGGAATAGGTAATACCCGCACGCTCATCAGTTCATGGGGCTGCACCCGTTCTACAAAAATCTTGACAGGAATGGGACAAATTCTGGTGAATGCTCGGTAGATTAGCCCCGGCTTAGGTTTTAGCCCCTGGGGCGCATTGGTGCTGGTCAGCAACGGGTGCCAGGAAACATCAGCTAGGTTCATGATCGTCTGCCAGAGAGTCTCAACCGAGGCAGTGCTGACGATTAGATAAGACTTTTCCAGCTGCTGCTGCACCTGCACCCAGCGATGGATCAGGTGCAGGAGGGTCAAAAACGGGCGTGGAAAACGCCCGACGCTAAACATGGCGACGCCCTCCATCGCTGACCCGCCAGGCTGGAGCTTGGCGGCCATAACAAGTTGAGGGGGCTGGCAAGACGATCATGGCGGGCGTTACGGGGGCAAAAAAAGCTGGGCTAGGCCGAATTGTCGTTACAGAACGTTGCGTTTCTAAACATTTTTCTCAACCTGGCGGATGAGGTTGGTGTTGGGTCGGGTTTCACGGTAGCGTGTGAAAACTGGGTACCGTGACATGGTGTTGCCTAAGGCCAAACTGCCTAGACGGCCATCGGGCAAATACAGGCAGCGGGAAAAATTGGATCCGCAAACCCTGTTTAGGCCATTCCACAGTGTGACATATTCGACCCGGTGCCGACATAACATATTGTTTTCTCCACGCCCATGACCACCACCCCTGTTTCTAAGCCCGCTGCTACCAATACCGCACCTCCAACGGATTCTCGCGATCGCGTCAGCGCTATGCTGAAGCAGCTGCAAGACAGCATTTGTCAAAAGCTAGAGACCCTCGATGGCGGTGCCCAATTTCAGCAAGACGCCTGGGAGCGGCCCGAGGGCGGCGGCGGGCGATCGCGCGTGATCAAGCAGGGCAATATCTTTGAGCAGGGCGGCGTTAACTTTTCTGAAGTGTGGGGCGACCACCTGCCGCCGTCGATTTTGGTACAGCGCCCCGAAGCGGCAGGCCACCGTTTCTATGCCACCGGCACCTCCATGGTGCTGCACCCCCGCAACCCGTTCATCCCGACGGTACACCTCAACTATCGCTACTTTGAGGCTGGCCCAGTGTGGTGGTTTGGCGGCGGCATCGACCTCACCCCCTACTACCCCTTCGACGAAGACGTGGTGCATTTTCACCAGACGCTGAAGGATACCTGCGATCGCCACAATCCCAACTACTACAAGGTCTTCAAACCCTGGTGCGACGAGTACTTCTACCTCAAGCACCGCGGCGAGACCCGGGGCGTGGGCGGTATTTTCTTTGACTACCAGGACGGTCAGGGGATGCTCTACCGAGGTCCCGATGCGGACAAAGCCGCTGATCAAACCAGCCAGGGCATTGGCGAGCTTCCCCCCCGCAGTTGGGACGACCTGTTTACCTTTGCCCGCGACTGCGGCAACGCCTTCCTACCGGCCTACGTACCCATTGTGGAGCGTCGCCACGCTACGGAGTACAGCGAGCACCAGCGGCAGTTTCAGCTCTACCGCCGGGGTCGCTACGTCGAGTTCAACCTGGTGTATGACCGGGGCACGATCTTTGGTCTGCAAACCAATGGGCGCACCGAGTCGATTCTGATGTCGCTGCCCCCGCTGGTGCGCTGGGAATACGGCTATACCCCCGAGCCTGAGAGCCCTGAAGCTCGGCTATACGACGTATTTCTTAAGCCCCAGGATTGGGTTAACTGGTCGGGTAGCCCTGCTAGCTAGACTGACATCAAACCTCTGTATCCCTTAATAGGCAAGGGCTTGGAACATTGCCCTAGACCGCTTAGCAGCAGTGGTCTAGGGCTTTTAGTTGTTTAGATTTCTTAAAAAACCCCGGAATCCACATAAATTAAAGGTTTTGGCGATCCACTTTTCTAGGGATGCCCTTAGAATGGGGCAGTGAAATTCTGAATTGACAGGGGTTTCAGCCGTTTTGGCTGCCGGGGCCGTTGTACGTGCTCTGGGTCTATCGTCAAATTGCGGCTGCTATCCCAGTGTTCTTTGCCCATAGGAGACAGTTATGAACAAAGCTGAACTCGTTGATAAGGTGGCTGAGAAAGCCTCTGCCGGCGATAAGTCTATGACCAAAAAAGACGTTGACTCGGTGATTACGGCCACCATTGACGCCATTATGGAAGCTGTTGCTACAGGCGAAAAAGTCACCCTAGTAGGGTTTGGCTCCTTTGAGCGCCGCGAACGCAAAGAGCGGGAAGGGCGCAACCCTAAAACCGGCGACACCATGGTAATTCCAGCAACCAAGGTACCTGCATTTTCCGCTGGCAAACTGTTTAAAGAAAAAGTGGCCAAGTAACCGCCCCCTTGACTTTCATCCCGTCTGCTCCCACAGCTTCAATTCGACCCGTTCACGGGGGAAACCTGGTCTGGGCGGCTGCGATCGCCAACTGTTCCCCCGATTCTCTTATAGACTTTTCGGCCAGCATTAATCCCCTAGGGCCGCCCGAGTCGGTAGTCCTAGCTATGGCCGAGGCCCTGGGGCAGCTGCGCCACTATCCCGACCCCGACTACGTTGCGTTGCGCCGTGCCCTGGCCAGCTACCACCAGGTGCCTGCCGACTGGGTGCTGCCTGGTAACGGTGCGGCTGAACTGCTCACCTGGGCCGCCCGAGATCTAGCTGAAGGGCCTGCTGCGGTGGGTTGCCACCTATTGACTCCGGCCTTTGGTGACTATGGACGCGCCTTATCAGCCTTTGGGGTTCCTATTCAGCCCTGGCCGCTTTCTCTAGAAGAGATTGCGGAGCATGGTACCGTTCAAAGCGCCATCTCCTGGCCTAATGCCGAGTCAGCCGGCATCTTAATCAACAATCCCCACAACCCCACTGGCCGTTTATTCAGCATAGATAGCCTTAAGCCTCTGCTCGATCGCGCTGGCGCCGTGAT
Source organism: Nodosilinea sp. FACHB-141 (assembly GCF_014696135.1). NCBI lineage: Bacteria > Bacillati > Cyanobacteriota > Cyanophyceae > Nodosilineales > Nodosilineaceae > Nodosilinea > Nodosilinea sp. FACHB-141. The sequence goes on from NZ_JACJPP010000011.1 coordinate 350,254, forward strand.
TGTGGATGAAGCCTTTATGGATTTTTTGCCGCCGGACGAGCAGCAGTCGTTAGTCGGTGAACTTGATCGCTACTCGAATCTGGTGGTGCTCAGGTCACTGACCAAGTTTTATACCCTGCCGGGTCTGCGCATTGGCTACGCCTTGGGCCACCCCGACCGCCTGCGCCGCTGGCAGCGCTGGCGCGACCCCTGGCCGGTGAATGCCCTGGCGGCGGCGGCGGCGATCGCAGCGGTGCAGGATAAGTCCTTTCAAACCCGCACTTGGGATTGGTTGCCCCCCGTCCGTACCGCACTGCTCGAAGGTTTGCAGGCCATTCCTGAGCTACGGCCCTTGGTAGGAGCCGCCAACTTCCTATTGGTTAAAACCACGATTCCTGCCCCGATACTGCAAGAAAAACTTCTGCGCAGCCATCACGTGCTGATTCGCGACTGTTTAAGTTTCCCTGAGCTAGGGGCAGACTACTTTCGGGTGGCGGTGCGCACCGCTGATGAAAATGAGCGTTTGCTAACAGCTCTGGGCCAGGCTGTGGCTGTATGATGCCCTCAATCTTGGCATCGGGCCTAGGCCAACCGGTCTGGGAGTCTTGGATAGTTGCCCTGTAGCGATTCCCGTCGAGATTTTTGAGCTACCTATGACCACCGTTGCTCTGCCTCTGCTGCACCTTAGTTCACCCCCCGAACTCAAGGTGGTGAACATGACCAAGCGGTTTGGTAGCCTAGTGGCCCTCAACGACGTCACCCTCACCCTCAAACCCGGCACCTTTCACGGGCTGCTGGGGGAAAACGGGGCCGGTAAAAGCACCCTAGTGAAGTGCATTATGGGCTTTTACTCACCTACTGCTGGACAAATCCTGGTCAATGATCAGGTTTACCCGATCAAAAGCCCTAAGGATGCCCACGGCTGCGGCATTGGCATGGTGTACCAGCACTTTACCTCGGTGCCCGCCATGACGGTGGCCGAAAACCTGGTGCTTAGCCGCTACGATCGCACCCAGGTAATCAACTGGAACCGCGAGTACGCTGCCCTGCGCACCTTTATGGAGCGATCGCCCTTTCAGGTCGACCTCGACACGCCTGTAGGTCAGTTGGCGGCGGGGCAAAAGCAAAAGCTCGAAATTCTCAAGCAGCTCTACCTGCAAAGCCGCATTCTCATTTTAGACGAACCCACCTCAGTGCTCACCCCCGACGAGGCCGACGAGGTGCTGGGGCTGCTGCGCCAGGAGGTGCGGTTGGGCCACCTCAGCGTGCTGCTGATCACCCACAAGTTTCGCGAAGTGCTGGCCTTTACCGATGAGGTGACGGTGCTGCGCAAGGGCCATCTGGCGGGCCACGGGACCGTGGCCGACCTGACCGTGGCCGATATGGCCCGCATGATGCTGGGAGCCGAGCGGGTGACCAAGACAGTCGATAAAGCCCCAGTTGCAAAGCGCCATCCCGTGCTGACGGTGCATGGCTTAGAGGCGCTCAAAGACAACGGCCTACCCGCCTTTGGCCCCCTCGACCTGACGGTGCACAGCGGCGAAATTGTCGGCATTGCCGGGGTTTCGGGCAACGGCCAGCGGGAGCTGGTGGAGGTGCTGGCAGGGCAGCGATCGCCCACCCATGGCCACATCGAGGTCAACGGTGACCCCTACCGCGCCACCCGGAGCGAAATGTTTAGCCACGGCGTCTGCACTCTGCCCGAGGAGCCCCTGCGCAACGCCTGCGTGCCCGGTATGTCCGTAGCCGAAAACATGGCCCTGCGCACCTTCGATCGCCCTCCCCAAGCCCGCGCTCGCCTGTGGCTAATGCTCGGGGCTATCCGCAAGGCGGCTGAGGGATTAATTGCGGCATTCTCTGTCAAGACCCCCTCCCCCGATACCCCGATTCAAAACCTGTCGGGGGGCAACGTGCAGCGGGCGGTGCTGGCGCGGGAGCTGTCGTCCCCCGACGTCAATCTGCTGATTGCCGCCAACCCCTGCGTCGGCCTCGATTTTCAGGCTGTAGAGCAGATCCACAATGCCTTAGTGGAAGCCCGCAACCGCGGAGTAGCAGTGCTGCTGGTGAGCGAAGATCTCGACGAACTGCTGGCCTTGAGCGATCGCATTCTGGTGATTAGCGACGGCCAGTTTGTCTACGAGAGCCCCGTTGAGCAGGCCGACATCGCCGACATTGGCCACAAAATGGCTGGTCACTAATGCCTTTGGGGGTTTTCCCCCTCGTGGAGCCGGTCTAGCAGCGGGTAAACTACAGATCTAGCTTTGTTGCATGCTTTGTTGATACCGTACCAACACAGGCGAGTCAGACTATGGGTGAATCGTTAACGCAGCAAATTCCAGGCATTGCCGACGCCGACTGTTTGGCTCTGGTGCAAGAATACTGCCGATTGGCGGTTCGCCCCAGCCTTAGCGATACCGAAGGCCAGCGCCTTGACGAGCTGCTTGCCCTCGCCGAAGACGATGGCCGCCTCGACTTTTGGATTAACGAAGCCGACCACTTCATCGACCACGCTATTGGTCTGGGCAGCGCCACGCGGGTCTACGCCTCGGTGAACGAAAATCTCAAGGCGCGGCTGCGCGAACTGCTCGACCTCACCCAGACGGCTAACCCCGGCGATAAAGCCCTAGAGCTGCTTGAAGAGCTAGATGAAAGTCTGGCCGAGGGCGCTCGCCAGGTGCAGCAGCAGCTGGCCAAGCGCGGCTATGACCCTGGCCCGGTAGATGGGGTGGCGGGGCCTAAAACCCAGCGCGCTCTGCGAGACTTCCAGCGGTCTAAAGACTCTAGCCGCTGAGGTTAGCCCAGTCATCCGTTGACCTGATGCTTTTTCGGAGCCACTAGGCGATCGCCTGACGCTGACACTGCCAAGTCGTGGGTTGTCGGGGCAACAGGATTTTTGAGCTAGTTTGGGAGCGACAGCTATGGCACAAGATTCCCTCAACAACGCAGAGTCGGCGACTCTCGATCTAAAGGCTTATTTTGATCGCATTGACTGTGGTGCTTTGGGCCAAGCCTTCCAGAATGGAACGCTTGCGCCTACCTTAGATACCCTTAAAACCATTCACCAAGGCCATACCAGCACCATTGCCTTTGAGAATCTCAGCTCATTTTTCCACCAGCCCGTGTCCCTCGACCTGGATGCCCTGCAGCAGAAACTCATCCATGACCAGCGAGGCGGCTACTGTTTTGAGCAAAATCTGCTGCTGCGATCGGTGCTTGTGGCTCTAGGCTTTCAAGTTACAAACTTGGCCGCCCGCGTGCGGTGGAATCTGCCAGAGGACATCATCACGCCCCGCAGCCACATGCTGCTGAAAGTAGATATTGATGAAACTTCGTACATTGTCGACGTGGGCTTTGGCGGTCTAACGATGACAGAACCGCTCACCCTAGTGCCAGAGCGGCCACAATCTACCCCCCATGAGCCCTACCGCCTGACGGTAGCTGGCCAGACCTACTGCTTAGAAGCCCAACTCAACCAGGTGTGGAAACCGCTGTACTGCTTTGACCTGCAAGCACAGCAGCGCTGCGACTACGAAGTGAGCAATTGGTACGTATCCACCTATCCTCAATCGCTGTTTGTCAATGCGCTGATTGCGGCTCGACCTGGGGATGGCTGCCGCTATGCCCTGCTCAACAACCAGTTGACCACGCGCTATCTCGACGGCCGCTCTGAGCAGCGTCTGTTGACCACCGCCACCGAATTGCACGACGTGTTGAGCGATCAGTTTGGGCTGCGGGTGCCCGAGACCCTAGATCTACAGCAAGCCCTAGAACGCTTCGCGGCATCCTAGGGCTTGCTTAGGGGAATTTGTGCTGGAAGGTTAACCGATACGCAGCAGTTCCACATCAAAGAGCAGGGTGGCGTTGGGGGGAATCACACCCCCAGCGCCACGGCTGCCATAACCCAGTTCCGAGGGAATTACCAGCTTACGCTGACCACCTACCCGCATGGTGCCAACTCCTTCATCCCAGCCTTTGATCACCTGGCCCACCCCAATTTGAAAGGTGAAGGGGCGACCGCGATCGCGGGAACTGTCAAATTTAGTTCCGTTTTCAAGGGTGCCGGTGTAGTGCACCGTAACCCGCTGCCCCGGCTGAGGCATGGCCCCTGTACCTTCAACAACGTCAACGTACTGTAGGCCAGAGTCGGTGGTCACCAAATTCTCTTCGGGCATCATGGTCGAGGCATCCTCATCGGCGGGAACTAGGTCAGCAGCAGCCTGGGCAAGTTGAGCAACGGGCGCAGCTATGACCTCTTCGGCAACCTGGAGATTGTCTAAACTTGCGGCCATGGCCTCGGGTTGGGGGCTGGTAAATTGAGCTACCAGCAGCACTACGCAGCAGGCTGCCAAAACTCCCAGGCTAATCAAAATTTCTCGCACGGCGTATCTCCCATTGCAGCTTGAGTTTTACCGATCATATCGCCTCTAGCGGCCCTAAGGGAAACCATCTACCTCCTTGCTCCCTTACCCAAACCGATACCCAAATCCTCGCAGCGTCGTCACGTACTGCGGGTGGGCTGGGTCGTGCTCAATCTTTTCGCGCAGCCAGCGAATGTGCACGTCTACGGTTTTGCGATCGCCCACAAAATCGGCTCCCCACACCGTCTGAATCAGCTCTTCCCGCGACCAAACCCGGTTAGGGCTCTGCATAAACAGTTCCAGAATGCGAAACTCCTTAGGCGATAGATTCACCTCTTGCCCCGCCACCAGCACCCTAAACTCTGTGGCGTGGAGCACGATGTCGCGGTAGGTCAGAATGGCTTTATCGGGCTGCGTCGCTGACCACTGGTATCGCCGCAGTAGGGCACGACAGCGAGCAATCAGTTCGCGCATGCCAAAGGGCTTGGGCAAGTAGTCGTCGGCGCCCACCTCCAAACCCACTACCCGATCCATCTCAGTTCCCTTAGCGCTCAAAATCAGAATCGGCATGTCCAGATTGTGGTGGCGCATCATCCGACAGATGTCGAGCCCGTTAACGCCGGGCAGCATGAGGTCAACAATGGCTAAATCAATGTCCAAGCCGGCAAAATTATCCCCAGCCGCTGGAAACATCAGCTCCAGGGCGCGATGGCCTGACTCGGCAGTGACCACTTGATAGCCCTGCTCCGTCAGCGCCAGAGCTACGGTTTCGCGAATTAGGTCTTCGTCGTCAATGATTAAAATACGCTCTTGCACTGTCGACAACGACGATCGACCGGGAGAAATTTTTTGCACAGCACAGCCAGCCTAACGGAGCGTGAACAGACGCAGGCAGACTGCGCACCACGGTCGATCGCTTCCCGTAGAGACTAGCTTGTAACCCAGGGAGTGCTCGTCAACCGTGGCGTTTGCCCGCCGCCCAGTTGGCGGCTCGGCGTCTGCACCACTCCGCTATCGTGTCGGACTTAGCTTAAGGAAACATCGGGTTCTGGTTAAGCTTACGTAAACTTGCCCCTGTCTACCGTTGACAGACGCTCTCAGCCGCAGCTGGGTAACCCAACTCTGACTGCGCTTTGGTGGTCTCCAACCCCGGCAGCAGCACCATCAGCCGACAGTCACTATCCCCACTTCCCTGGATGAGCAGCTGCCCGCCGTGACGCTGCACCAGGTGCTGACCCAGCAAGATGCCGAGCAGAGAGCGAGGGGGTTGACGAGGCACTGGAGAAGCCTGAAGAACGGTCACTACCTCCTGGGGTAGCCCCTCCCCTAGCCAAGGGTTAGACAGCCACAGGGCCAGGGCCAGGGTCTTGCCCCGCCGACAGGCATGGACGCGTAGAGCACCGTTTTCCCCGGCCACTTGCATGATGCTGAAGATCAGGTGATACAAGATTTGCTTCACCACGCGCTGGTCTAAGATCCAGTGGTTTTCGCCGGGTTCTACAGAGAGGTGGAGGGTTTGGGCGCTGGCTTCGGCCAGGGGAGCAAGGGTGGCTAGCACCTGCTGACCTAGGGATTCAATATCGACAGCGGTAGCCACCAGGTCAAAGCGTTCGGTCTCCAGGGGGTTGAGATCGATGATTTCTTCTACCAAAGCCATCAAAATCTGGCTGCTGCGGTGCACAATGTCGGTGTATTCGCGCTGTTTGGGGGTGAGGGGGCCGTAGATCTCCCGGCTGAGCATGGTGGTCATGCCGAGCACCGTGGTCAGGGGGCTACGCAGATCCTGGGTGAGCTGACTAATTAGGTTGAGGCGCACTTGATCTACCAGAGACTCTAAGGGAGCCTGAGGGGTAGGAATTAGGCAGGTGGCCCGATGGCATTCATACTCGCTCATGCCCCAACGAGCTGCCATTGCTAGAAACCCTAGCTCTTGGGCGGTGAACGCTCTCGGCTGCACATCCATTACAGCCAGGGTGCCAATGCAGGTGCCCTGGCCAGTCATAAGCGGCACTCCGCCATAGGCTCTAATGCCATAGGCCACGACTAAATTGTTTTGGGCCAAAACTGGGTTCTCAAGCGTGTCGGTCACCAGCAGAGGCTGCTCGCTGTCGAGAATGTGGACTCCAAACCCCTCCAAGAGAGGAAGCTGGCGCTGCTGCGATAGGGGGTTGCCTACTCCTAGGGAGGACAATCCGTGGGCCGCTCGCACGTACTCGGTCTGGCTGTCGGCCAAGGTAACCACGGCGATGGGGACGCCGAGGAAGCGAGCCGCCATCTGGACGGCCTCTTCCCAGGCGGGGATGCTGCTGGGGGAGCTGAGCTCAAGGGTAGCGATCGCCTGGCTGCGCCGCTGCTGACGCTCAGCCCAGGACAGACCTTGGAGGGAACAACAGGGCCAGATTTGCGGGTGAACTGCCGCTTCATTTGCCGCTTTACCTTCGGGCACCACTGGAAACACGGAAACGCTCATGGCCAAAGCCCAATCCCTGATGAAACACAGGCTTAGCATGCCCGACGGGGATGGCTGAAGTAACGGTAGATGGGGGCAGACGGTATCTTTACGTACCGTCTGTGGGTTCTGGGTATAGGCGCTGGTGCTGAGGTTGCGATCGCGCTCAGTCTTGGGGTATAGCAAAGACCGTCGCTTCTGCCGCTGCCGCTGCTGCTTTGGCCTGGTCAAGCAGATCCCAAATCTGCTGAAGCATGGGGCCTAAGCCCGTACCGGCCACGGCTGAAATGCCATACACTGGCCCCGGCACCAGCGTTTCGAACTGGTGGATAAGCTCGGCTAGGGCTTCAGGGGTGAGGGCATCGACTTTGTTGAGGGCCAAAACCTGGGGGCGATCGCTTAAGTCGCGTCCGTAGGCTGCTAGCTCCTGCTGGATGGTTTGGAAGTTCTCTACCGGCTGCTCGGCAGTGGCATCGACCACGTGCAGCAGCAGTCGAGTGCGCTCAATGTGGCGCAAAAACTCGTGGCCTAGCCCTAACCCCTGGTGCGCCCCTTCAATTAGGCCAGGAATGTCGGCGAACACGGTGCCGTCGCCCGAAGGACGGCGCACCACCCCCAAATTGGGAATTAGAGTTGTAAACGGGTAGTCGGCAATTTTGGGCCGTGCCGCTGACAGGGCTGAAATTAGGGTTGATTTGCCGGCATTGGGCAGGCCGACGATACCGACCTCGGCCAGCAGCTTAAGTTCTAAGCGCAGCCGCCGCTCTTCGCCAGGCAGCCCAGGCAGGGCGTGCTCTGGGGCGCGGTTGCGGTTACTGAGAAAATGGCGGTTGCCCAGTCCTCCCTTGCCCCCCTGGGCCACACAGAGCAACTGGCCAGGCTCGACTAAATCGCCCATCAACTGATCGGTGGCGACATCGTAGATGGCGGTGCCGCAGGGAACATCGAGATATAGATCGACTCCGGCGGCACCAGTCATGTTTTTGGTGCCGCCCCGCTGACCGTTGTCGGCCTTAAATCGGTGGGCGTAGCGAAAATCAAGCAGGGTTTGGAGCTGCTGGGTAGCCCGCAGATAGATTGACCCACCAGGGCCGCCGTTGCCCCCCGCTGGCCCGCCAGCGGGAACGTACTTTTCACGCCGAAAGGCGACAGCGCCATCACCGCCGTCGCCGGCAATGACCTCAACTTCAGCTTGGTCGATAAACTGCATTATTCAGCGCCGTTGACAGATTGTTGCTGAAGCTGGATCATTGCTGCCCGAATTTGCTCAGCCAAAGCCTGATCTTGGGGATAGGTGGCCGTGATCCGGTTGAACAGTCGCCCTGGCAGCCCGTGGGACTGCACAATTTCGCTGGCCCGGTTGCAGTAGTTGACGATGATCGTGCGGATGTCGCCGCGCAGGTTGCGGGGCAGCTGGTTGAGGTTGGCGGTACCAGTGCAGGACATATCAATGCTACTGATGTCATGGCTGGTGCCGGTTAGCAGGGTCTTGATTTGGCTCAAGGCCTCGTTGCGTGGGGCTTCCATCTCAAGAATTGAGGCGGCGTAGGCCGTTACTTCCTCAGACGAGACCGAACTGTTTTGGGCTTGGGCTGCGGCTCCCAAGGTGACGTTGCCCGTGGCTGTGGGAATAGAAACGCCCGCGCCACCGGCTAGCATGGTCAAGCTGGCGATCGCAGTGGCCAAGACCAGGGTGCGACGGTGAGCAGATAAAGGGTAAGTCAATAAGTGAATCATTATGTTCATATCTCCTGTGCTGGTATCAACCAGAATGGCCCTGTGCTCCAACAAAAAAGAAGGCTCTCAAAGCAAAACTCTTTTTGGGTAAACGCCACCCTCGGCGCGATCGCTCGAATCTCACAGCCCAGACGGGATAGCGTCCCTGTGAGTTCCAGCGGTGAGGCTAGGCACTACCGGGCCTAAACAACCGACAAAGTTCTATCACTTTTGTGTGTAGAGTAGCGCGTTCATCCCGGCCCTGCTTTAGATCAGACTCTAATTCTAGTAGCAAAGGCAAACTCCGTTGCAATTGGGTGAGACTCAGCGATCGCACCTCTTGTTTTAAGAAGTAAATTCGCTTGGGATTAGCGATCTCTGCTGCCGCCGCCACCTCGGCGTCGCTGGCTACCCCAACTAGGGCCTTAAGCCACAGCCACAGCCGAAACTGGCTAACTAGAGTGGCCACAATGCGCAGGGCGGGCTCGTTGCGATCGAGCAGGTCGTTGACTAACCCCAGGGCGGTGGGGGTATCGCCCTGCTTGAGGACCTGGGCTAGCTTGAGGCTGGTCTGGGTCGATACCGTCACCAGCTCTGCGGCCACGGCGGGGGGAATAGGCTGCGGGTTTGCCCCCCAATACAGGGCCAACTTCTCCAGCTCTAAGTGGAGCTGGCGGGTGTCGTTGCCCACTGCTTCTGTCAGCAGATCGAGGGTGCCAGACTCCAGGTTCATGCCCCGTTCCTTGGCTACGGCGGCGACCTGCTGGTGAATCTGATCAGTTTTCCAGGGGGGAATGGTGGCAAACTCGCGCACCTCACCCCAGGTTTTAAAGAATTTCGTGAACTTGGCCCGGCCATCGGGCTTAGCAGTGCTGGTGAGCAACAGCACCGAGGTGTCGGGCAGCTGGGGTAGGGTGCGCTCAAACTCGGCCAGAACAGGGTCTGGGCAGCGTTGCCCCAGGTTGGTATTCATTAGCCACACTAGCCGCTGGCCCTCGCCAAAGGGAGGCGTCATGGCCTGGTTGAGGGCCTGGGACGGACCGTTGGCGGCCTCTGCTGGCACCACATCGTAATTAAAGCTGGCCCAGGCCTCGTTTAAGGTGCGCTGGCGTAGGGTTTGGACGGCCTTTTGGAGAGCAAAGTCGTCGTCGCCCCAGAAGTAGTAGGCGGGCATGGGAGGTGAGGGAGTGGATGAGTAGGAGAGTGGATGGGTGGATGAGTAAGTGGAGGGAGATGGGGACGGTGGGGGAGTGGGGGGTGTGGGATGATGGCGTCTGAGATTGGGATGGTTAGTTGAGGCTAGGGGTTATTTAGGAATTTTATGGCGCAGCTGTGGCAGAGCCCTATTTTAGAAGAAAGTTTTGCGCTGATTGACCGGGAAGTGGGCGAGCATGGCTTTACTCCGGCGGAGTATGCGGTGGTGCGGCGCGTTATTCACAGTACTGCCGATTTTGACTTTAAGGAGTTGGTGAGGTTTAGCGAGGGGGCGATCGCCACGGCGACCCATCATCTCTCAAATGGTGGCCCCATTATTGTAGATGTGACGATGGTGCGCCAAGGGGTGGCGGGCATGATAGAGCGCACATTCCAAAATCCTCTGCTGACAGCTGTAACCTTGGGCGATTCGCCAGAGAATGGGCGCACCCGTACGGAGGCCGGACTGCTGCGGTGTTTGGAGGAGCATCCCAAGGCGCTGGTGGCCATTGGCAATGCGCCGACGGCGCTGATGGCACTGTGCGATCGCATCGTCTCAGATCAGGCCCACCCCGCTTTAGTCATCGGTGCTCCGGTCGGCTTCATAGCGGTAGAGGACTCTAAGCAGCGTTTGGCTCAGACTTCTGTGCCCCAGATTCGGGTGGAGGGGCGCAAGGGCGGGTCGCCTGTCGCTGCGGCCATTCTCAACGCTCTGCTGGTGCTGGCTTGGGAGCAGCAGGTATGACCCCAATTCAAGTGGTGGGAATTGGGTTGGATGGGCGAGAGGGGCTATCGCCCAAACTGCTGCAAATTATTGACCAAGCAGTGGTGCTGGTAGGCAGTCCCCGACATCTCAGTTACTTTCCTGACGCGACGGCAGAAACCTGGGTCTTAGGAGATCTAAAAGCAACCCTCGATCGCCTCCGTCAGTGGTTAGACACTACTAAACCCGGTACTGCCGTGGTTTTGGCCTCTGGCGACCCACTCTTTTTTGGCCTAGGGCGGTTGCTGCTCGACCACCTGCCCGCCGAGAACCTAACCTTTCATCCCCACCTGAGTGCGGTGCAGTTGGCCTTCAGTCGGCTAAAGCTCCCCTGGCAGGGGGCGACGCTAATCAGTGCCCACGGTCGATCCACCGAAGAACTCACTACTGCCCTGCGGCGCGGGGATACACTGATTGCGGTACTCACCGACCCGACTCACAATCCAGCTGCCCTAGGACAGCTGATTCTCACGCTGGGGCTGCCCTATAGCTATCGGCTAACGATCTGTGAAAATTTGGGGGATGACACCGAAACCATTTATCATTTGACGCCTGAAACTACGATGGGCAAAACCTTTGCGGCCCTCAACGTGGTGGTGCTCCAGCGGCAGCATGAGGCAGGGCTCGATGCCGAAAATCTGCCGCTGATTGGCCTACCCGATCGCGCCTTTGCTACCTTTAGCGATCGCCCCGGCTTAATTACCAAGCGCGACATTCGCATTCAAATCTTGGCCGACCTAGACCCGAGGCCAGGGCAGACTATTTGGGATGTTGGGGCCGGTACCGGCTCCGTCAGCGTTGAAATCAACCGCCTCTGCCCCACTGCCCAGGTCTACGCCATTGAGAAAACCGCTGCTGGCTACGGCTTAATTCAGCAAAACCAGCGCCGCCTGGGTAACACCAACCTACACCCGATCTATGGGGCTGCCCCTGAAGCCTTAGAAGCCCTGCCCGACCCCGATCGCATCTTTATTGGCGGCAGCGGCGGCCACCTGGCTGAAATTCTCGATCGATGCGCTCAGCGCCTCCGACCCCAGGGCCGAATTGTCCTAGCCCTTGCAACCATAGAGCACACCAGCACGGCGCTGGCCTGGGCCAGCGGAACCGCAGACGGTCGCTCTGCTTGGCCGGTAGAGCTGCGTCAAATTCAGGTACAGCAAGGGGTTCAAGTCGGAGCACTGACCCGCTGGCAACCACTCACCCCCATTACCATCATCACCCTGAACTATCCCTAATTCTCTTAGGTAATATAGCCATCGTCCGTTTATCCCAAAGCCCACACCCCTACCCCTGTAAGCACCAGCAACCCTAGGGGCAGCAGACCTGTGAGCGGCTGATCGGGCAGCCCCACTAGCCAAACTGGGCCATCTTTGCCGGGCTTCAGCAGGGCAAGGGCATCGATGGCGGCGATCGCAAAGACCCAGCCAGCATGGAGACCCCAGGCCAAGCCCAGGCTACCGCCCACGGCCCAGCGAGCTAGCAACAGCACCGCCCCCATCACCGCCAGACCTGGCACCTGGAGCATTCCAGCGGGGCCATCCCACAGTAGGTGAGAAAAGGCAAAAATGAGGCAGACGGCGATCGCCATCAGCCCTACCGGCAACACCTGCCCCAGCCCGTTCACCAAGACGCCGCGAAATACCAGCTCTTCAATCCAGCCTACAAACAGCGCCAGGGGCAGTACCGCAAGCAGCACTACCCCTGGCGAAGGACTAGATATTGTCTGAGCATTAGTATGGCCCGTTGGGGAAAGCTCAGCCCCTTCCGAGGCAACGGGTTGACTAATCGACTGCCACCGCCGCCAGCCCAGCCCCACCTGCAATGCTACTAGCAGGGCTACACCTCCGGCGGCTACCCCAAACCCGGCAGCGGTAGCTCTGGCAAAGGGCCAATCCCAAGCGATGCCGTAGGCTGACCAAGTGCTATTGGCGAGGTGACGATGCACCTCCACCGCTACAGGAGCCAGCAAATATAAAGGCAGCAGCAGGGGCAGCTTATGCTGTGGGGCAACGGGGTAGGTGAGCGGCACGCGAGCGATCCGCGCAACTAATAAGCAAACTGGAACCCCTAGGGCAATCCAGCTTAAAAAAAAACAGTTAGATGCGCGATCGCTGACATATTCACAGACAGGATTGCCATAGTAAACCAGTACTATTCTTCGTCAGAGTCGGCATCGAGCTGCTTCAGATGAATGTGCTTGTAGCCCAGCTTAATCTCAAACTCGTCGCCAGACTTAAGGCCCATTTCTTGGGTGTAAGTGGCACCAATAACAATCTGGCCATTTTTGTGGACGCTAACCCGATAAGTAGGTTCGCGACCGCGGCCATCTTTACTGTTTTCAGGATCAAGGTTGATGCCTTTAGCCTCTAGCAACGCATCGTAAAAGCCAGACAAATTGACCCGTACCTGATTGTCTTTGGTTAGGGTATAGTAGCCGCATTCTTTAGCGGTTTCGCGTTTGGTTAGGTTAGATAAGTCTTTAACCTTTTGGAGCAATGCTTTGCCGGTCAGGGGAGTGGGTTTTTCTGCCATTGTCAGGGAAAATCCTTGTGTAAGACGTGAAGCCGAATGCTAAAAAACGGCAGGTCGATCCTGGTAATGAGGGTGGCGACCATTGCGGAATAGCAGAAGAATAATAGCAAATAAATCTGCCCATTCGCACAACTAATTATAGTCAAGGCATTAGAGGCTGTCACCTAAAAAATAAACGATTTAGATCAGCTTTGACTGATTTTATTTCTCCGCTCATTTCTACTATAGGAGCAGGATAGCTTCAGAAAAGCCAGGCTCTACGATTCTGCCATGGTCCAGCGTCAGAATGTTCGACTTTGAAAGCGCTTATTTAGATTGTCTGAGTTGCTTTTAATTACTCGCTCGATGACATTCCCTACTTCTCCTTGCTACCCAGCTTCCCCGTTTTTATCAAAATTCGGTGTGCTTAACGCCCGGGCCAAGACTCTCAGTCTGCGGCTTTGCTGATTGGAAAAAGGCAGGAATGGCGCTAGGGATAGTCAACTAAGCGAAGGCGCAGAGTATTGAGAGGCTGTTGAGAAAAGGATTGGTCGTAATGCTGTCCCCTGCTGGTTTCCCTAACCCTCTTGGGTTTTTGGTCTCCACGTTCCCACTAGAAGGAGAAAATTAAGGGGATCTCAACCTTTGCTAGCCAGGGTAAGACCTTTAAAACACACCCCTAAAACCTTGCTCAGTCCGCTCGACCCACATCGATCGCTAGAACCATTTAGCCCCGTAAATTCTCCAATTCTGAGGGATTTATAAGCGCCGACTCCCGCAGGGCTGGGGGCTAGGAATGATGCAAGCACCATATTAAGGGAAGGCGATCGCCCTAACCAAACTTTTATCCACTATAGGTTTTCCTTCAGCGGTTACAGATATGTTGGATGGGCAAAAAACCTGATTGGGCTTGCCACCCTAACTTGTGAGCAGTTTGCTACGGATGATGCCCGTAGAATTACGGTGTCGCGATCGCTCACAACCATCTCTCCCTGCTTCTAAACCTGATTGAAGAACAAAACTTCCTCAAGAACGGTTCAAAATTAGCATAGATTTTCTACAAATCTATCTCAAGATAGAGGTCATTACGCCCTGGCTTAGAATCGTTTAGTTGGGGTAAACACTGCACTTCTTTCCCAGGGAAGGTGTCTTAGTCAAGCACTGGTTATTCAATCAGTTGTCTAAACAAACCGGCGCGAGAAAGGCGCACTATGCTGGCAGAAGCCATGGCAGTAGTGCGCCTTTGCTCAAGGAAATGCTGGGTTTGCTCAAAGGAACCGAGGCTAGGCGTTAGCCCTGACGAAGTTGATCAAGCACACTTTGATCTTCCATTGTGGAAGCATCACCTGCGATCGCCTCGCCACTGGCCAAGTTGCGCAAAAAGCGACGGATGATTTTGCCCGATCGCGTCTTAGGTAACGCGTCGGCGAATCTAATTTCGCCGGGTCGGGCGATCGCGCCAATTTCGTTCACCACGTGCTGTTTAAGTTCCTGCTTGAGCTCGTCGCTGGCGCTATAGTGACCCTCCAAAATCACAAAGGCAAAGATATCTTCGCCCTTGAGGTCATCTTTTCGACCCACCACGGCAGCTTCGGCTACCGCCGGGTGGGAAACCAGCGCTGACTCGACCTCCATGGTGCCTAGGCGATGGCCCGACACATTGATCACATCATCCACCCGACCCATTACCCAAAAGTAACCGTCAGCATCCTTGCGAGCGCCGTCGCCTGCAAAGTACAGATATTGGCCGTTGATTGGGGCAATGTGTTCCCAGTAGGTGCGGCGGTAGCGATCGTCGTCGCCGTAGACCGTGCGCATCATGCTGGGCCAGGGATGTTTGATCACCAGGTAGCCGCCTTCACCCGGGGGCACTGGGTTGCCGTCAAGATCGACCACATCGGCCAAAATGCCGGGGAAAGGAAGGGTCGCGGAACCGGGCTTGGTGGCGATCGCCCCCGGCAGGGGCGTAATCATAAAGCCGCCGGTTTCCGTTTGCCACCAGGTATCGACAATTGGGCAGCGCTCGCCACCAATCACCTGGTGGTACCACATCCAGGCTTCTGGGTTGATGGGTTCGCCCACCGTGCCCAGCAGCCGTAGCGACGACAGATCTCGCGCTTTAGGCAGCTCGTCGCCCATTTTGATAAAAGCGCGAATGGCGGTGGGAGCGGTGTAGAAAATGGTGACACCGTACTTTTCAATTACATCCCAAAAGCAGCCAGGGTTTGAGGGTCGGGGCACCCCCTCATACATCACCGTAGTCGCTCCGTTTGACAGCGGGCCGTAGACAATGTAGCTGTGTCCCGTAATCCAACCCACGTCGGCGGTACACCAATAAACATCGGTATCTTTGATGTCAAAGGTCCATTTAAAGGTGGTGTGGGTGTAGAGGTTGTAGCCCCCGGTAGTGTGCACCACACCCTTGGGTTTGCCCGTGGTGCCGCTGGTGTAGAGGATGAACAGCAGGTCTTCGGCGTCCATTTCCTCGGCGGGGCAGTGGGCCGAGGCTGTGGCCTGGAGCTCGTGCCACCAGTGGTCGCGGCCTTCGACCATGGTGATCTCGGCCTTGGTGCGCTGCACCACCAGCACGCTGGCAACACTGGGCACACCACCGTCGGCCAAAGCTTGATCTACCGCAGCTTTGAGCGGCACAATCTTGTCTTTGCGAAAGCCACCGTCGGCGGTAATCACGACCTTGGCCTCAGCATCGTTGAGGCGATCTTTCAACGCTTCAGCGCTAAAGCCGCCAAAGATGACCGTGTGTGGGGCACCAATGCGGGCGCAGGCGAGCATGGCGATCGCCGCCTCAGGCACCATGGGCATATAAATGCCGACGCGATCGCCCTTTTGTACCCCCAACCCCTTGAGCACGTTGGCTACCTGGCACACCTCACGGTGCAGCTGGGCGTAGGTCAGGGTGCGGCTATCCCCCGGCTCGCCTTCCCAAATCAGGGCGGCTTTATTGCGTCGCCAGGTGGTGAGGTGGCGATCTAAACAGTTGTAGGAAATGTTAATTTTGCCCCCCACAAACCACTTCGCAAAGGGCGGCTGCCAGTCAAGCACTGTATCCCAAGACTTAAACCAGTGCAGCTCCTGACTGGCGAGTTCTGCCCAAAACTGAGCTGGGTCTGCCGCTGCCCGTTCGGCTAGGGCACGATACTCCTCTAAGCTCTTGATGGATGCGTTTTGAACGAACTCATCAGCCGGTGAAAACAGGCGGTTTTCGTGGAGAATTGATTCGATGGTGGGGGAAGCCATAGACAATGCTAAGTCTCTTGCAAACACAAATAATATTAGAAGGCCGCTGTAGAGGAACGGCGTCCCTTAAAAACCATACGATTTTTAGTGGCCCTTTAAACAGCGTCTATGGTTTCCGTAATGTTTTCTAAAAAGTATGCTCAGCTTTAAAGATAGCTGTTTCTGAGGTACGAGAGGCCAGACCAGTCAGAAAGCCCCGCTCTTGACTCCCTAAAACTAGACAAAAGCCGCTGCTCACGATAAAGCAACGGCTTTTGCTGAGTTAAAGCAGAGGTTTGTAAACGGCTCTGGCTAGCTCCGCAACGGTTGGCACCAAAGTGGGTTTACCACAATGCGCGAGGAGCGTTATTTTGTGTAGATCCGCCCTGGTTGTTTGGCGTTGGGCTTGGGTTGTTTGGTGTTTGGGGCCTGGGTTGGTTAGTTTGAGGAGCTTCAGTCAAAATCGGGCCGACAAGTGCCAAGACTTCACTCTGAGTTGCATAACCGTCGAATGCGTCAGAGCTAAAGGGAATAGGCGAACCCGATCGATTTTCGTTGTAAATCACCTCAACACTGTTAGCGTTCTGTTTAGTCCTGGCATTCTCTGAAATCCAGGGATTGACATCAGCGCCTAGCAGAGTCTGCCGCAGGAACCTGACCCCAGCGGCATGGCGAGCTTCTACACTGTGGATTTCTAGCGCTGCCGCCAGTACGGTTTTACCGGCTTCACCTGCGGCCAACAGGTTTTGTACTTGCCCTTTGTAAGCGGCAACACCCAAATCTTCGACGTACTGACCCACTAGCAAAAAGTCAGCCGGGTTAGCAAACGGGTCGCGGCCTAGAATAGCCGCATAGTTGGGGTTAGCTGGAATCACCACCGCATTTGGATTACCGCCCAACGAAGGCAGGACGGCTGAGAGATCGGCTACGTGCTGAGCTTCGTCTTGACCGTAGGAAACAATGATATCTTTCGCTGCCTGAGGAATGCCAGACAGACCACCGCTTTGAGCAGCCGTGACCGCCCGGCGATAAAAGTCAGCTTCTAATTTTTCCAAGGTGAGGGCATATTCAGTCACCTGTCGAGGGGACAAGACCGTTCCCTGGGCTTGGGCAGCAGCGGTCGGGCCAACACAGAAGAACAACAGCATTGCCAACGGCAGGGCAAGGCCTACGGTGCGCCCTAGGCGCTGCATCTGCTCAATCTGCTGACCACAGCGATCGCGTAAAGCTGTCAGCCCGTCGAACAAGGGCAGCAGGATCTGGTTTATCGGTTGGGGAATTGAATTAGAACGTGTTTTCACTGATGTCTCCTTATGCAACGAGCGCGCCATTGATGGGATTGTTGAGAATGCCGAGGGAACCGACGATGTCCACGATTTGTCTGGGACTGTACAGCTCGTCGTAAGCTGGGCCCTTGAACGGGTTGAGGCTAGCGACTAAGTCGTCATCACTCACTAAGCGATCGCTGTCTGGCTCAGTGGTGGGTTTCCCCAGCAGCGCTCGTACGCCGCCAGCATGGCGGGCTTCGACCGAAACAATCGAGCCTGCGGCCAGCAGGTAGGTGGGGTTGGTGAGGCTAGGGCCAGCCCCGTTGTAGGCATGGACGCCTACGTCTTCTAAGGCGACCGCTGTGTTGAGAATGGTGCTGCGATCGCTTAAAAGAGCATTCAATCCAGAGGAATTGAAGCTGAGATCGGTGGTTTCAAACAGTACCTGGTCGCCCAATACACTCCGCAAAAATGTGACGTGAGCCGCTTCTTGAGCACCTAAAACTTGCATGTAGTCCAGTTCTGTGCTGTCGGAAATTTGGCCAGAGTCAACGACAGCGGCGTAAAAAGCAGCCTCGAGTTCTTCTAGCAGCAGGGCAAAATTAAGAATGCCTTCGTCATCGGCAGCAAAGGTGAGGGTACTGCCGCCAGACTGGGCGCTGACCGCCTTAGGAAGAGCCGCAATCATCAACCCTCCAAAGCCTAAAGCCCCCCACTTCATCAAACTTCGGCGCGAGGCAAACAGTGATCTCTGTTGCTTCATATCGGCATCTCCTGAGAATCGTTCGTAGTTATCAATAGTCATATGGATGCCATCGCAAAATTTTTTACGACAGACTCTACATACATAACGAACAGACTGTGTTCTTGGATGTATGCCGTTTGGTATAAAAGAGCCCTCAGGCCCTCCTTCGAAGGAGATAGGACTTTTTTTAGAGCTGTAATTTACGCAGAATATTTGGCCCAGCTCAGCAGGATAAGCATAAACTTAAAAAACGCTATGGCTCAACGATGACTGGGGTTCCCAGTTGCACCATGCCGAAGAGCTGGCGAATATCTTCGTTGTACATACGAACACAGCCGTGGGAAGCTGCCTGCCCTACAGAATCCCGGTTGGGGGTGCCGTGAAAGCCGATAACGTTGTTGCCATCACTCCAAAAACCAATCCAGCGATCGCCCAGCGGATTTTCTGAACCAGGCGGCATCACTTCATTGGTAAAAGGATTTGTCCATCCCGGCTGACTAATTTGTGAGAATACCTCAAACTCTCCGGTAGGTGTTTCCCACCCTGGCTTGCCAATGGCAACCGGAAAACTCGCCTCTACAGCGTTGCCTCTGTGTACGTATACTCGGCGATCGCTCAAGCTCAGCCGCAGATGCACCGGTTGCTCTACAACCTCGGGCAAGAGATCTGCCCCTAGCGGAGCAGCCACGGCAAATGAACCAGTCGAGGGCAAAGCCATCGTTGGACGAATCAGTATAGGCTCTGGCGTGCGTAAGCTAGGCTCTACCTGCTCGGTTGGCTGCAACTGAGGCGTTTTTGGTAATAGCTCAGCTTCCTGCTTATTAGAAGCCTTTGCTGCCCCCAAATCACTCAGCAGTAAGCTACTCAAACAAACAATTATTGACTTGTAGACCAGTGTTTTGGATCGTAGCAGAGCAGAGTTCATGGGCAACGGTGGATTTAGAGAAAAATCTCAGCAGGGTTACGACAACTTTAGCCTAAGCTAGTGAGCACGGTTATCTGCCTCAATTGCGATCTCTAGACAGCTACTTAAGCCCTTTCGACATTTCAATGTAAAGCGGCTGGGATTTTCGCTTGTTTTATTGTCGGTTAAACGTCTGGGACGACAGTAACTTGATCTTTTAGCCGTGGCCATTGACGACATTGTCGTAGCCAAGCTCAGTTTTCATATCGTGGGAAGCTGGATGGTTATATCGCCGATCTGGCTTTCAGCCACCGATCATTACGCGAGGCCACGGTGCTGTTTGGGGTGGAGGCGAAGTCGAGGGTAAGGAGCGTATGCGCACCTACTTTCTGGGGCAAAAAGGCCTGGCGATCGCGGCTAGGCCACTCTAAGCACTGGCTAACTCAACCATGATTTGTGGTGGCCGGCCGGGTATGCTAAGCGAAGGGAGTTCTTCTAGGTAGCCGGCGATACATCTCGTGTCTATGGCTTGCTTCTTCAGTATCCTGTGCCACCACGTGATGGGTCTATGACTACGGTTAAGGCATCTGTACCGGCGCAGCCCGCGCCCCCGCTCTCTGCCCAAGACGCAATGCTGGAGAATATTATCGGAGTTGCCATCTTCGACTTCAGCGGTCTGCCCCGTGAGTATTTCATCACCGCCGACAATGAAAGTACGAGCTGGGTGCAGGTCGTCTTTCAGGCCCTAGGGCTCAAATCGCTGCTGATGTCTTCGCTGAAGCTAGAGGGGTTTTCTCACATCTGCATTGAGCTAGACCAGCAAACCGCCTTTGTGGTGCGCACCAAAGAGGAGTACGTGGCCCTGCTAACGCGTAAACCGCTGGTGTTTGCTACGGCTCAGGAGAGCGATCGCTTTAGCCATTGGGTCCGCCAGTTTGAGCGGCTTCTGCTGCGCGAGCACAGTCGGTTTATCCCAGCCTAGAGGGTGCAGGGTGCAGGGTATAGGGTGAAAGGATTGGCTAAATACTTGCGATTTTGAGCCTAAACCCTGACCTTTGTGCCCTATACCCCGAAGCTAAGGCAAAAACCGATCCAGTGCAGCTTTGAGCTCGGCGATTTCTTCTTCAATGTTGCCGTCTTCGGCAGCGCGACCAATGCACTCAGTCAGGTGCTCATCGAGAATGATGCGGGCGACGCGATCAAGCGCACCGCGCACCGCCGCTACCTGTACCAGCACATCCGGGCAGGGTCGGCTCTCTTGCACCATAGTCTTAATGCCGCGAATGTGACCCTCAATGCGGGCCAGCCGATTGACAATCCGCCGCAGCGATTCCGGGTCATGGACGTGGGGATGTGCCCGGGTGTCGCCGGTAGGCTCGACCTCGTGCAGGTGAGAATGGGGGCTAGGGCTAGGGTTATGCAATGGAATTTGAGAATGAATAACAGACGGACAGAGGCGGCTGGCTCAACAGTAGAGCTTGCTCAACGCCACCCTATTGGGGCGGTAAAAACCCTGACAGATCGGCCAAATCGTCTAAAGACTTAACCCCTGGGGAGAGCTGACCATCGATTTCCCAGGTGGGATATCCTTGAATGCCCTTTTGCTCACACAGCTCTGGCTGGGGGTTATCGCCATCGGCGGCACACTCCACGTAGGGCACCCGATCCGCAGCCTCACCAAACATCGCCTTTTGATCAGCGCAGTGGGGGCACCAGTAAGTCCCGTACATCACGCTGCCGGTATCGGCTAGGTGCTGGGCCAGCTGGGCCTCGTAGCTGGTCGCGTCGGTAACTATTTGGGCCTGATCTGGCCCACACCCCGTTAGCAGCAGGGCACCCAGCACCAACCCTCCCAGCCAGGAAAAGTTCAGCGGGGGCTGAGGCCAAGAACGAACGCGGTGCAGTGAAACCATAGCGCTTAACCAACACAACCCTTAAGCGGTGGATGGGCGATCGCCCATCCACCGCTGAAACCCAGTGTAGCGTCAAGCCACGGCGATAGGCGTGTAAAGCTCCATGACCCGTGCCAGGTCGAGACGCGACTGGGCTCCCAGGGCGAAGCCTGAGCAATGCCCCTGATTTAGGTGGTCGGCAGCAGCACAGCCAATCATCGCGGCATTATCGGTACAGAGGCTAAGGGGCGGAAACAGCACCCGCAGGCCATGATCGACGGCTGCCTGCTGAAGGTGCTGGCGCAGACCGCTGTTGGCGGCGACCCCACCCCCTACAGCCACAGTGGTAAGGCCGTAGGCCTGGGCACAGGCCACTACCCGGCGGGTCAGACTGCGGGCTACCGTGGCCTGAAAGCTGGCGGCTAAGTCGGCTACCGGTAGGGGATCAACCCCATCCACCTTTAATTTGTCCACTAGTCGCAGCACCGCTGTCTTCAGCCCGCTAAAGCTAGAGTCGTAGGGGTGGAAGCCCCCCTCGGGCAGCGAAATATTGCCCTCAGGCAGCGGGAACGCTTGAGGGTTGCCAGTCTGGGCTAGCCGGTCGATGATGGGGCCGCCGGGATAGTCCAGTCCCATGAGGCGGGCTACCTTATCAAAGGCTTCCCCAGCAGCGTCGTCACGGGTTTGGCCTAGGGTCTGGTACTGGCCACAGCCTTTAACATAGATCAGGCTGGTGTGCCCCCCCGACACCAGCAGGCACAGGTAAGGGGGCTCCAGATCAGGGCTGGCCAGATAGTTGGCGTAGATATGCCCCTCCAGATGGTGAATCCCTAGGAAGGGCTTGCGGTGCACCATGGCCAGGGTTTTGCCCGCTGTTAGCCCTACCAGTAGGGCGCCTACTAGGCCTGGGGTGCAGGTGGCAGCGACCCCATCAATGGCGGTCCAGCCCAGTCCAGCTTGGTCTAGGGCCGCACTGATACTGTCCCCCAGCGTGGCGACATGGTGTCGCGAGGCTACCTCGGGCACAATGCCACCGTAGGGTTGGTGAATGGCAATCTGCGAAGCAACGACGTTGCTGAGGACGGTGCGATCGCGCACCACCGCCGCCGCTGTTTCATCACAGCTAGTTTCTATTGCTAAAATCGTCGCCATGGGGGTTGTGGTTGGAAGAGAACTAGAGTAAGTCGCGAAAGCGAATCAGAGTAAGGCACGCCGTAATTTGTAGAGATGTAAACACCCCACCGATCTTAGCTTTACGGGGGTTCGGCCGCGAGGTATTATGGCGACCAAGTTGGGTGAATTTTTGTTCAAAAAACTTAACTTTACGTTCAAATCGCCCTAGTTTCTTCGGTAATTAAAAGGAACAGTTTATGCGACGGTTTTTTGCTGTAGCACTTGTAGTGTTTCTCTGGTTTGGGTTTGCTGCCCCGGCTTCTGCTAGCCTGGCTGGCGACAACGTAGCAGGCCTTACCCCCTGTGGTCAAAACGAGGCATTTCTGAAGCGAGCCGCTGGTGCCAAGACCGAATCGGCCAAAGCTCGGTTCGATTTTTATGGTAGCTCTACCCTGCTGTGTGGCAGCGATGGCCTACCCCACTTGGTGGTAGACGGTGACCTGGCCCATGCTGGTGAGTTTCTAATTCCTAGCCTGTTGTTTCTCTACATCGCTGGGTGGATTGGCTGGGTAGGCCGCGCCTACCTAATCACGGTACGTGGTGACAAGAATCCCGAAGAAAAGGAAGTCATTATTGAGGTGCCCCTGGCCATCAAGACCATGTTAACTGGGTTTGCCTGGCCGCTACTTGCCTTCAAAGACATTGCTAGCGGAGCTATGTTTGCTAAAAACGAAGAGATCACCGTATCTCCTCGCTAGGTAAATCTCCGCTGACCCCCAGAAAAACGACTCCCCAGAATAACGACCCAGGAGAATTAGACCATGAACAACGGCCTGCCTCGGTATTTGTCAACTGCCCCGGTGCTGATTACCGTGTGGATGTTGATTCACGCCGGTATTTTGATTGAGTTCAATCGCTTCTTTCCTGACTTGCTGCTGCACCCCTAAGGAAAGACCTCGCGAGGCTGACCTTGCGAACTTGATGGAGAGATGGTTTCTGGAGACTTAACGGCGTCTAGAAACCGTCTTTATCTAATTGCTGTGATCTTGTTTGAGTTGGAGAAACTTCCCCCATGACAGACCTCATTCAGCCCGCTGGGGATCCGCAAATCGGCAACCTAGAAACGCCGATTAATTCCTCTGCGTTTTCAAAGGCTTTTATTGGCAATCTACCCGCTTACCGCAAAGGGCTTTCCCCCCAGCGGCGCGGTTTAGAAATTGGTATGGCCCACGGCTATTTCCTCTACGGCCCCTTTGCTCTACTTGGCCCCCTGCGCGATTCTGAAATTCCTGGCCTAGCTGGGTTGCTGAGCGCGGCGGGACTAGTGGTGATTTTGACCGCTTGCCTGTCGATTTACTCGGGTTCTGGCCTTAACCACTCCGTTACTAGAGCCACCACCCCGTTCACCCCTCCCGCTAGCCTCGAAACCGATGAAGGCTGGAGCGAGTTTGCCGGTAGCTTTTTAATCGGCGGCATTGGTGGGGCTACCTTCGCCTACCTGCTAGCGGCTAACTTGCCTATTCTGACCACCCTAGTCAGCGGCGGCCACAGCTAAGCTTGCCTCTGTAATCTCTATTCTGTAAGCGCTAGGGGCGATGGACTACAATCCGTCGCCCCTGGCCTTTTTAAAGGAGCCTTTCAAAATAGACGGCCAGGGATGATATGTAGAGCGGGAAAAATCACTCTCTCGATAGAGCTTTGTGGGCTAAAGTTCTGGAGTCGAGCTAAGGGAACCATGCTCGAGCTACTGCTAAATGCTGTTCTACAACGGTCCGATCGCCTCTACTGCTGCCTCCACCGCTAGAGCCACGTGTGTCCAGTGGGTGCCACCCTGGCAGTAGACGATGTAGGGCTCCCTCAAGGGACCATCAGCCGACAGTTCTGAGGTGCTGCCGTCGATAAAGGTGCCCCCAGCCATCACCAGCTCGCTCTCGTAGCCAGGCATGGCACCAGGTACGGGTTCTACGTAGGCGTCGATAGGTGAACGCTGTTGTACAGCCTTACAAAAGGCGATTAGTTTCTCGGGCGACCCCAGGCGAATGGCCTGGATCACGTCGCGCTGGGATGCACTGGGGTCTGGATTGACGGGGTACCCTAGGGCAGCAAAGGTGGCCGCTAGAAGATAATTGCCCTTCATGGCTTCACCAACCATTTGGGGAGCTAAGAATAGTCCCTGATAAAGCAGGCGGTTGAGGTTGAGGCTAGAACCACCGCTGGCCCCAATGCCAGGGGCGGTAAGACGGCAGGCGGCCGCCGCAACTAGGTCGGCCCGACCCGCGATGTAGCCACCGGTGGGGGCAATGGTACCACCGGGGTTTTTGATCAGCGATCCGGCCATAAGATCGGCGCCAACGGCAGTAGGCTCACGGTCTTCTAAAAATTCGCCGTAGCAGTTATCGACAAAACAGACAACGGTGGAATTCTGGTCTTTTACCGTAGCCACGATCTTTTCGATTTCGGCTATGGTGAGGGATGACCGCCAGCTGTAGCCGCACGATCGCTGGATGTGCACCAGTCGGGTTTTTGGCCCCACTGCTGTTGCTAGGGCATCCCAGTCGAGGGTGTGGTCAGCGGTCAATGGTAACTCTCGATAGGACACTCCAAACTCGGCCAAGGATCCCTGGCCTTTGCTCCGTAAGCCAATTACCTCTTCAAGGGTGTCGTAGGGAGTGCCTGCTACGGCTAGCATTTCATCCCCAGGGCGCAGCACGCCGTACAGGGCGCAGGCGATCGCGTGGGTGCCTGAGACAAACTGCGATCGCACCAGGGCGGCCTCCGCCTGCACTATGTCGGCAAAGACGCGATCGAGGGTGTCACGTCCCAGATCGTCGTGTCCGTAGCCCGACACGCTGTTAAAGTGGTGACTTCCC
Source organism: Nodosilinea sp. FACHB-141 (assembly GCF_014696135.1). Classification (NCBI taxonomy): domain Bacteria; kingdom Bacillati; phylum Cyanobacteriota; class Cyanophyceae; order Nodosilineales; family Nodosilineaceae; genus Nodosilinea; species Nodosilinea sp. FACHB-141. The sequence continues at coordinate 375,253 of NZ_JACJPP010000011.1, forward strand.
ACCCGATGCTGTCGAAATGCCTCTAATACTCGCGCTAGATTTTGCTTGACCTGAGCGTCAATTCCATAAAATATTGGAAGAAGGGTCGAGTCAGAGGGCATCATCAGGTTTGATTGTTGCAATGGTTAAATTTTTTCGTTAAGAAACAGGGGTAACTATTGTCCCCTACATTTACTCTGCCTGAGCAAAATTCTTACTGAGGATTCCTGCTGGGGCGCTTGTCCAAAATTCTGAGATTTTTGCATGACTGCTGTAACTACCGAGCGTTTGTCCCGCGATTGGGTCACCCTTGGCTTCATGATTTTTGTCCACAGCATGGCGGCCCTGGCGTTTCTGCCCGCTAACTTTTCCTGGGCGGCGATCGGGGTAGCACTGCTGCTCCACTGGTTCACCGGCTGCCTGGGTATTACCCTGGGTTGGCACCGACTGGTGTCTCACCGTAGCTTTACGGTGCCCAAGTGGCTAGAGTACTTTTTCGTTTTTTGCGGTACCCTGGCTTGCCAGCACGGCCCAATTATGTGGGTCGGCCTACACCGCCACCACCATGCTTACTCTGACCAGAGCCTCGACCACCACGACTCTAACAAGGGTTTTTGGTGGAGCCACATGGGCTGGATGCTGCGCGACGTGCCGGCCCGCCACGAGGTTGACCGTTTCATCCGCGATATCAAAGACGATCGCTTCTACCTGTTCTGCGAAAAGTATTTCCTGCTGCTTCAAGTTGGCCTCGGCGTAGTGCTCTACGCCCTGGGCGGCTGGCCCTTTGTGCTGTGGGGCATCTTTGTGCGGCTGGTGGCGGTTTACCACTGCACCTGGTTGGTGAACAGCGCCACCCACAAGTTTGGCTACCGCAGCCATGAAACCGAAGACAAATCGACCAACTGCTGGTGGGTAGCCGTGCTCACTTACGGTGAAGGCTGGCACAACAACCACCATGCCTATCAGTACTCGGCCCGCCACGGCCTGAAATGGTGGGAAGTTGACATGACCTGGATGACTATTCGCCTGCTCGAAACAGTCGGTCTGGCCAAGAAAGTCAAGCTAGCTGGCTCTACTGAAAGCTAGATAATCGGTTCTAAACCAATAAAAGCAGGGTTAGTGCAAGTGCTGACCCTGCTTTTTATTGCGGTGCCAGCAGAATTCTTCAGTATTTCGCTGGCATCAAACTCCTCAATGCTTCTTTGAACGGCTAAACGACTTAATAAATAACTGAACCTAAAGTCAGTTGTCTGAGTTTAAGAAAAAATCGCAGTTTCAAATTACCTACGCAAATTTTGACGGCTAGCTGGTCTAACTCGCTTAGTTTTTAGGAAACTTACAGGTGACCTCGATTTTGAAGTCACCGTCAATGGAACCCTTGGCCAGCATGGGAATGCCGGTATCGGCGTTGATTTTGATGCCAAAGCTGAGTTTGAGGTCTTCGACCTCAGCCCCGGCTAGGTTTTTGAATGCCCCCAAGGCGTACACCGTGTAAGCGCGAATGGTTTGGTGAACCGTTTGAAGCTGGGCATTAATAGGCGCCGACAGACCCCGGGTTGGTTCGCTGGGTGGCCAACTATAGGTCTCACGAGTTGCGTTGGGGTCGTAGGAGCGGGGTGAAGGTGGCGGAGAAGGTGGAACGGCAGGGGGAGTTGCAGTCCTGCTGTTGGTTTCTACAACATCGGTTTCTACGTAGATGGTGTAGCTGGTTCCGTCATCATCTTCAAGCACAATCGGTTGAATCGTCGTCATAGATTGCCCCTAGACCCATGATCCACAGGATACATTCGCTCAGGGATAACTATCCCGTTAATTAGGGAATTGCTGCATCTCAACGACACCGAGGTTTCTTAGAAGCGCTCCGTCACGTTGTTTACGCTAGTTCAATCCATGCCCGCCGAGGGCACATAGTCAGCATGCCCTATCCCAAGCTTGATACTGGCTATTTACTCTAGATATCCAGGTCTTCTAGCTTCATGCGGGAGCCATAGGTTTCAATGAACTCGCGACGGGGAGCGACGCGATCGCCCATCAGGATCGTAAAGATGCGATCGGCCTCGGCGGCGTCTTCGATCTCCACCCGCTTCATAGTGCGGGTGGTAGGGTCCATGGTGGTTTCCCACAGCTGCTGGGGCATCATTTCTCCCAAACCCTTGAACCGCTGCACCGTGTAGTTGGCGTTGGCCGGAAACTCGTTGGTAATTAAGTTCTGCAGCTCGCGCTCGTTATAGCAGTACCAGTGGTTGCGACCCCGCTCCACCTTGTAAAGGGGTGGGCAGGCGATGTAAATGTAACCCTGGTCGACCAGGTCGCGCTGGTAGCGGTAAAAGAACGTTAGCAGCAGGGTGCGAATGTGGGCTCCATCCACGTCGGCGTCGGTCATCAGGCAGATGCGGTGATAGCGCAGCTGCGATGAGTCAAACTCCTCGCCGCGAATGCCCATGCCCAAGGCGGTAATCAGCGCCTGGATTTCAGTATTTTTGTAAATCTTAGAGTCTTCGGTTTTCTCAATGTTGAGAATTTTGCCCCGCAGCGGCAGAATGGCCTGGAAGCGGCGATCGCGTCCCTGCTTTGCACTACCACCGGCTGAGTCGCCTTCCACAATAAAGATTTCCGACTCGCTGGGGTCACGGCTACTACAGTCGGCCAGTTTGCCCGGTAGAGTAGACGACTCTAGCACCGACTTACGGCGCACCAGTTCCCTGGCTCGGCGAGCGGCCTCGGCGGCATTAAAGGCTTGAATGGCCTTCTCTAAGATGGCGTCGGCCACATTGGGATGGAAGTCGAGATACTCAGTTAGGGCTTCACCCACTAGAGAATCGACAATGCCCCGCACCTCGGTGTTGCCTAGCTTCGTTTTAGTCTGACCCTCAAATTCGGGGTCGGGCACCTTCACCGAAATAATGGCCGTCAGCCCCTCGCGGATATTTTCCCCTGCCAGGTTCGAGTCAGCATCTTTGCGCTTGTTGCGCTTGCGGCTGAAGTTGTTGAGAGTGCGGGTCAGCACCGCCTTCAGTCCCTCCAGGTGGGTACCGCCGTCGATGGTGCGAATGTTGTTGGCAAAGCCCAGCAGGTTGTCAGAATAGGCGTCGATACACCACTGCAGCGCGGCCTCTACCTGCACCCCATCGCGCTCGGAGGAGATGTGAATGATCTCATCGTGGATGGGCTGCTTGTCGTTGTTGATGTACTTGACGTACTCAATGATGCCGCCCGCGTAGTGGTAGGTCGAAACCTTGGGCTGGTCCGACTTAATCACGTCTAGGCGGTAGTCGGTGAAAATCACCTGAATGCCTGCATTCAGGTAGGCCAGCTCACGCAGGCGGCCGCACAGGGTGTCGTAGTCAAACTCAGTGCCGTTGTGAAAAATCTCGGTGTCGGGCAAGAAGGTGACCGAGGTGCCCTGGCGCTTTTCGGCAATTTTCTCTGCCGACAGCTCACCGATAGGCACACCGCGCTCAAATCGCTGCTTGTGCTCCTTCCCTTGGCGCCAGACGGTAACTTCAACCCACGCTGACAGGGCGTTGACCACCGAGATGCCCACGCCGTGAAGGCCTCCAGACACCTTGTAGCCGCCACCGCCAAACTTGCCCCCGGCGTGAAGCACAGTCATCACCGTTTCGAGGGCTGACTTGCCGGTGCGGGGGTGAATGTCGGTAGGAATGCCGCGCCCATTGTCGGTGACGGAGACCGAGCCGTCGGCATTGAGGGAAATATCGATGCGATCGCAGTGGCCCGCCAGCGCTTCGTCTACGGAGTTATCAACAACCTCGTACACTAGGTGGTGGAGTCCACGGGGGCCAGTGCTGCCGATGTACATGCCTGGACGTTTGCGAACAGGCTCAAGCCCCTCTAGAACCTGAATCTGATCGGCACCGTAGTCAGTTGTCATACTGTACGCTCCAAAAATGGGCTCTAAGCCACCCGAATGCTCGCCAGGTCAAAACACCTAGAAATTATAGCACAAAGCAGCCACAGCGGGCTCTAAGGCAACGTCAGCTCAAGAATAAACTAGGGATGCAATCACCTAAATTTCCCCAGCTAGAATCGTCGTTCCAGGAGACGGAGAATAATAGTTCAATTGTACCATTTTTATGGGTGATTGGCGGCGCTACGGCAACGGGCAAATCGTCTTTAGCAATCGCCCTAGCCCAGCGCCTTCAAGGGTGCATTCTCAGCGCCGACTCCCGACAAGTATATCGAGAGTTTGATATTGGGACGGCAAAACCTTCGGCATTCGATCGGCGGCAAATTCCCCACTACCTGATGGACATCTGTGACCCGACCGAAACCCTCACCCTAGCCCAGTACCAGCGCCAGGCTCAAGATTTAATTCACACCTTTCACCAGACGGGTGCTGTGCCCATGCTGGTGGGTGGTACAGGGCTTTACATAGATGCGGTGGTGAAAGGATTACATATTCCGCCCGTGGCTCCCCAACCCGCCCTGCGCCAGCAGTTAGAGGCCCTGGGGCAGCCCCACTGCTATGCCCTACTCAAAAGCCTGGATGCAGCTGCGGCCCAACGCATTCATCCCAACGATCCGGTGCGTACGGTGCGCGCTCTGGAGGTGTTCTATGTCACTGGCCAGCCTATGTCGACTCTTCAAGGAGAAGCGCCTCCGGCGTATCCGGTGCTTTACCTGGCCCTCGACTGTGATTCCCTCTCGTTGGAACGCCGCATTGCTCAGCGCACCCAGGCAATGATTGAGGCGGGATTTGTGGATGAGGTGACACATCTGCTGGAAAAATACGGCCCGGAGCTGCCCCTGCTGCAAACCCTGGGCTACGGCGAAATGCTGCGCTACGTGCAAGGGGATGTTTCTTTGGCGATCGCCCAGGCCGACATCGTGCAGCACACCCGTCAGTTCGCCAAACGCCAGCGCACCTGGTTTCGCAACCGAGCCACAGTGCAGTGGTTTGATGCCGATGCCAAAGATTTGGTAGAGCAAGTGTGGGATTGGTTCAAAGAGCGCAGGGATAGCTATCCGTTGCCCTTGAATTAGTCAGGCAAAGACGACGCTCCTAGAGCGGCAATAGCACGCTAGACAGCGTCCCTAGTTCAAATACTCTGCCAACTTGCTAAAGCTCTTCATCGGCTAGCTCTTGCTCGTCTACGGTCAGTTCTAGGGCAATGGGTGTGACCTCTTCCGTCACCGCTTCAATCAGCACAGGCTCGGCTTCGGTCTCCTCCTGTTTAACCTCCAGGTTAAGGGGAATGCGAAGGGGTTCGGGCTGCTCCTGCTCCATTTCCATGACGGGCAGCGATTCAACCAGATCATCGAGGGGGCGGGGAATGACCATGACGGCGTGGAGTTCGCCGATGCGCTCGGCTTCGTGCATGCCGGCTTCGATCGCGATCGCCACGTTGGGCAGCGACCCCCGAATCAAAATGGTGCAAAGGCCTTCGCCAATCGTCTCGTGGGACATCAGCTGCACATCGGCAGACTTGGTCATAGCATCAGCGGCTCCCACCATTGCCGGAAAGCCACGGGTCTCCAGCAGGCCAATAGCCTGACTGCCCATCTTGCCGCCGCTCTCGCCCCGCAACTCGTCCCAACGGGCGCAGATAGGCAACACTGCTTCCAGGTTGGGTAACGGGCGCGGAATCAGCGTTGAAGAGACAAACTGACCAAAATCTTGGGCGGTTTTAATCCCAGCCTCTACCGCCATGCGCACGTCGGAAATGCCCCCCCGCACGATCGCAGTGCAGTGCCCACCGCCGGTCTTTTCATAGCCCACCAGCAGAACATCGGCGGCCTTTAGCATGGCGTCGGCTGTACCAACCACCGCCGGGAAGCTCTCCGTTGACACCATACCCAAGGCCGCGCCGCGATACTTGTCGCGCTGCTGGGCTTCTTTTTGACCTGGCGCAGGGGTCGCCAGGGTCAACCGCTTGGGCGTGCCAGACTTGAGGTCAAGGGGCGAGGCTAGTTTGCCGTCGGGTTGCATAGGGTGCCTCTACACAGGGGTGTCTGCCTCTCCATTCTAGGGCCTGTCCTCTGAGCTAGCGCCATTGAGCGAATGACGCTGGGGAAATAGCGTAGCTAGTAGGCGATTGACCTGGGTTTTGCCGTAGACGGAGGATCCGTTTTGCCCAGCAACGTTTTGCCCAACACTGTTTTGAGCACTGGCGTTTTGGGCAATACCGTTGGGGATATTGCCATTCTGAGCGGCTCCAACAGTAGTGTGGCCCGATCCGTTGAGGGCATTCCCCGTAGTGCCTAGGTTGCCAGCAGACCCGTAGACGTAGCTACTAGTGCTAGGGGCAGCCCCGTTAGATGCAGGCTCCTGGTCAGAAGAGGCCTGCGTTGGATCGCCCAGCAAAGACCCCGGTGCGATCGCCTGGGAGGCCCCAATTGTTGGGTTGATGAGGGTGCTATTGGCTCCAATACAGGTGTGCTGGCCAATGGAGCCGTGACCCACTACCAACACACCGCTGCCTAAGCTCACCCCCGGCTCAATCACCAGGTCGCCATGGTGGACCTGTATCACCACATCGACCCCCAAACAGACACCTGCGGAGATCACCAGACGGCAACCGGAGGCTGCCCCCAGCAGTACCCCAGGTGCGATCGCCACTCCAGGCGCTATATCCACATCTCCCTGGATGTAGCCATTGGTAGGCTGGGTGATCACCTGGGCGGGTACTGCCACGGTCAAAGGTTGGATGAGAGGTCTCTAGGGTCGCTGGATAGTGGCTTCATGCACTCGTTTTTTCACCTTCGGATCGATGCCCACCAGGCGTACGTATTGGCCAGAGTGGTTGCGCAATTGCGACTCTAGGGCGTTGAGTACATCCGAGGCCCGACTTCCCTCTAGAATGCCGGCGTTTTGCCAAGCACCGCTGCGGTAGCGGCGCACATCAGCATGCTCAACGCTGAGGCGATAGCCCTGGTTGAAGAGCCGCTGCACCTGCTGCACAACCTCCTGGGGAAGACCGCCCATGGGAGCTGCTCCATTGCTGGTCGGAGCACTGGAACTTGAGTAGGAGGGCGATGGGGCCGATGGGGCCGACTTCGAGCCCGGACGCTGCACAGTAACCGCGGCCACCCGCCGCTTGGCTCTGGGGTCAATGCCAAATACCCGCACGTACTCGTTGGGGTGCTCAGCTACACAGGCATTGATAGCGCCCAGGACTTCTCCCTCGCGGTTGCTAGTAATGGTCTTGCAGGAATGCCAAACATTGCTGTTGTAGTGGCGCGCATCTGCATGCTCCGCCCCCACGTGGTAGCCCTGGCTGAGCCACTGGCGCACCTGCTGAGCGACATCACCGCCAACTTGAGAACCGCCGCTGGGGCTAGGGGCCGAGGCATAGGAGCTGCTGGAAGAACCACCCGATCGCGAACTAGCCGCCGCGGATTTGCCGTCGGGGCGCTGGATGGTGATGGGGGCAACGCGGCTCTTCGCCTTGGGGTCAATGCCAAACAGGCGCACATATTCGCCCGAATGCTCAGCCAAACAGCGCTCGAGGGCACCAAAAACCTCACCCTCGCGGGATGACTGAATGGGAGAGCAGGTCTGCCACACGTTGCTGCTGTAGCGGCGAGAGTCGGCATGCTCGGTGCCAATCCGGTAGCCCTGACTGAGGTACTGACGCACCTGCTGCACCACCTCAGGCGACAGGGGGCCGCTGGCCGCGGCTGGGGCCGGACGATGGCCACCGTTGTTGGAAGGGCTGGAATAACTCGAATGAGAAGGCGCTGAGCCGCTGTTGGCGACAGATTTGCCATCGGCTCGCTGAATGGTGATGGGGGCGACCCGCTGCTTTGCCCTCGGATCGATCCCGAACATGCGCACGTACTCGCCTGGGTGCTGGGACAGACAGTTTTCGATCGCAGCCAGTACCTCAGACTCTCGCTGGGACTGAACTGGGCTGCAGGTCTGCCAAACGCCACTGCGATAGCGGCGAGAGTCGGCGTGCTCGGTACCAATGGTGAAGCCCTGGGCCAGGTACTGACGAACCTGCTGGACAACGTCGGGGGGTAGCAGTTGAGAATTCATAGTGCCTAATCCATCGCGTTCGTTTGAGTGTGCTGTGGTATGTAGAGACGCTGTGCTAGCTGACCCACCCAGGGGGGGCGCATGGCCGGGCGTTCCTGCAAGTTCCCTAATTAGGGCAATATCAATGGGGCCAACGTCGCGGAGGGCATCGGCCTGCTGCTGCTGGGTAATTACTGACCCCGAAGGAATCAGCTTGCCGGGCGGCACGTCCACGTCCTGCACCAGGGCGTGCATCATAACGACGCACCCGGCTCCCAATCGAGCATTGAAAAGAGTTGAGCGAAAGCCAATAAAGCAGTCGGCACCAATGTAGACCGGACTCTGCACCAGCACTTTGTGGGTGAGGATAGCGCGATCGCCTACCCAGACCGCCCAGGGGCTGCGATCGTCCCCCAGCACCTGTCCCTGGGCACGACCATATACTGTGGCTCCCTCCTGCAGGGTGCTAGCGGCACCGAGCCGCACGGCGGCACCAGGGTCGGCCCGAACTACCGAGCCAGCAGCCAAAACTGCTCCAGGCTCGACAAGAACCTGGCCCTGCACCTGGGCTAACCCATGCACCCGAGCCGACGACCCAGATGACTGCTGCGAACCCCATGCCTGAGTCGGAGATGCCGCTGGTGTGCGGATCGCCATTGCCGTACGTCCTCCCAAAAAACCCCAACTAACTAGCTGCTCAACCACAGAAATGAGCTAGTTGTAGGGAGAGTGTAGTCTTTGCCCGCGCTAGCTGAACTGGATCGCCCAGTGTGGAAGAAACCTAGCTAGCTAAAATCATCTCGCTTGTTGTAGAGATTGCCGCTGTCGAGACTTACAGTATCAACAATGGCAACCACCGCCGCATCCACAGGACGATTTTCGTAGCCGCGCTGCTGGCGGGCCCCGCTGCCCTGGGTAATCAACACCCATTCGCCGGGGCCAGCCCCTACCACATCGGCGGCCACTGTATAGTCAGGCAGTAAGTCGCCGGTTTCGCTAATGAGTTGCACTAGTAAAAACTTTGTGCCACTCAAGCTAGGCTCCTTGCAGGTGCTAACTACCGTGCCACGAACCTTAGCCAAGAGCATAGTGACTTATCTGCCGTAGGGGCGAATGCCGCTGACGCTCTCTCTAAACTGCTCTACCGCTTCGGTGTAGCGAATGGGCAGAACGAATTCCAGGTTTTCGTGGGGACGAGCGATGATGTGAGTAGACAGCACCTGGCCGCCATTGACCCGCTTCACGTTCTCAATACCAGCGGCGACCGAGGCCTGTACCTCAGACACGTCGCCGCGAATGATCACGGTAACGCGGCCGCTGCCAATTTTCTCATAGCCCACTAGGGTAACCCGGGCCGCCTTTACCATCGCGTCGGCAGCTTCCACCACAGCGGGGAAGCCCAACGTCTCGACCATACCAACTGCAATTGCCATGCTTTTATACGCCTTTTTTCAGAGAATACAGGAGTTCAAACGAGTGCTGAATTAGCCTTACCCCAAGCCAGGCCCACCAGCCCAGCAGATCCTTAAACCTTAGAACGAATAGGTCTCAAAAAACCGTACGTCTAAGGCCTAGCTGCGAAACTGCTCTACCGCTTCGGTGTAGCGAATGGGCAGAACGAATTCCAGGTTTTCGTGGGGCCGAGCAATGATGTGAGTCGATAGAACTTCGCCGCCATTGACTCGCTTCACATTTTCAACACCAGCGGCTACCGAGGCCTGTACCTCAGACACGTCGCCCCGCACAATCACAGTGACACGGCCGCTACCAATTTTTTCGTAGCCCACCAGGGTAACCCGGGCCGCTTTTACCATTGCGTCAGCGGCTTCTACCACAGCCGGAAAACCCAGCGTCTCAATCATTCCCACAGCAATCGGCATAGTCGAAATCTCCTTATAAATTTAGACAACCCTGGGTTTACCTAACGCACTTTGCCTGCTGTTCAGGCGCAAAAAAGCGTCCCAAAAGATGACAAGCCGGGAATCACCGTTGGGGAAGCAAAAACTTCAGATTGCCCAAAAATTCTTGATGACAGATTAAGCATAGGTGTCCGTAGTCACTTTTGCAATATAAGCCCCAATGATTGTTGCTAATGTTGAATATTATTAAAGCTAATGAGGCAAAGGTTTTTTTCTCGTAATCAATCCATAGGTTAGCAGTAGTGCTTGCTCACTTACGGCTTGGTCTTGGGGCTCTACTAGATCGGTGGGTGGTAGAAAGTGTAGGTTGTTCTAGCGTGTGCCTAAGCTGGGTAGGCTGCCCAAATCTCTAAATTTATTGATCCTCAGTACGAATGCCCTAGATTGGGTTGTGATTTCTAATCGATCGCTTCAGAAGTCTTTATTAGGTTAGCCCCTCAAAATCATGGCTTTTGGGCCGACCCCCTCAGGGAATCAGGTAGAATAGCAAAACGCTTTGAATATAGAGGCAACGAGGCTTAGAGTTTTGCCCCGCCAGCTTTGGGTAGGGCCGTGCTCAACTTGGTGATTTTCTAACCGGTTGGGGCTGATGGGTTGACCGTCGGCTTCAGGTCTGATGCCGCAGGCTGCGCTTTGATTTAGCTCAGCTGTCAGCAAGTTGCTGCGGCTATAGGTAACTAGCTGTGACGGCACGAGGTGCGATCGCGCCGCCAATCTGTCGAGCCAGAACTGCTGAATTTAGGCCGCCGTGGCCTTATTATTTGCTGAACCATCGCCGTTGGAGATAAGCATTTAAGGTGTTGTCAGAGAACGTCGGGATAACCCAATTTTTTGTTGAGACCAGCTGGCTGCTGCCGATGTATGGCCTCATTGGGGCGCTGCTATCGTTGCCCTGGTCCACGGGGTTGATTCGCCGCACCGGCCCTCGACCATCGGCCTATCTCAACATTGTGATGACTCTGGTGTCCTTTGTTCATGGGCTCATGGCCTTTCGCGGCATTTGGAATCAGGGACCTCAGGAACTGCTGTTTTCCTGGTTTGACTTTGCCGATCTACACCTCACTCTAGCCCTCGACATCTCGGTGCTCAACCTCGGTGCCCTAGAGCTGATTACAGGCCTCAGTCTGCTGGCCCAAGTCTTTGCTCTAGGCTATTTGGAAAAAGATTGGGCCCTAGCTCGCTTTTATTCCCTGATGGGAGTTTTTGAATCTGCCATGAGCGGGCTGGTGTTAAGCGGGTCGTTGTTTGTCTCCTATTCGCTGCTGGAGATGCTGACGCTGTCGACCTACCTGCTGGTGGGTTTTTGGTATGCCCAGCCCCTGGTGGTAACCGCCGCCCGCGACGCTTTCTTAACTAAGCGTATTGGTGACGTGCTGCTGCTGATGGGAGTAGTTTCCTTGGCTTGTCTGGCAGGCAGCCTCGACTTCAACGATTTGTACGAATGGGTCAAGATAGAGCATCTATCCCCTACTATGGCCACTCTCCTGGGGTTGGCGCTGATCGCCGGGCCGATTGGTAAATGTGCGCAGTTCCCGCTCCACCTGTGGCTCGACGAAGCTATGGAAGGCCCAAACCCCGCCTCGATTTTGCGGAACTCGGTGGTGGTGACCTGCGGTGCCTACATATTGATTCGCTTGCAGCCGATTGTTGTGCTGTCACCGGTAGCCCTAGGTACGCTAGTGGTGATTGGCACAATAACGGCCCTGGGTGGATCTTTAGTTGCCTTAGCCCAAGTCGACCTAAAGCGTACGTTCTCTTACTCTACGAGTGCTTACCTGGGGCTGGTGTTTATTGCCGTCGGCACGACCTGGCCAGGGGTAGCGCTGCTGCTGCTGCTGACCCACGCCGTAGCCAAGGCGCTAATTTTTATGGCGGTGGGGTCAGTGATTATGACCACCAACTGCCAAAATATCACCGAGCTGGGTGGTCTGGGAAGAAAAATGCCGGCGACTAGCCTGGCTTTTGTGACCGGTGCTCTAGGGATGGTCGGTGTGGTGCCCCTAGGCTGTTTTTGGGGGTTGCGGATGGGAGCGGATTTTCTCAGCCGTGACTATCCGCTGCTGACGCTGGTGTTTCTGTTGGTCAACGGGCTCACCGCATTGAATCTGACGCGTGTCTTTCGTCAGGTATTCTTGGGGACACCTCAGCCCAAAACCCGTCGCGCTCCAGAGGTGCCGTGGCAGATGGCGGTACCGATGGTTACCTTGTCAATTATTACACTGCTACTGCCGCTGATCATGGGCAAGCTGCTGGTGCTGCCCCCTTGGCAATACATCAACCTGCCGATCGCGGCGCTGACGCTGGCTTCGGGTTGGATAGGCGTCGCGGTGGGGGCGACGGTGCCCCTGTCAAAGTCGCTGGCGCGATCGCTCAACCGCCCCCTGCGCATTGCCCAAGATCTGCTGGCCTACGACTTCTACACCGAACGCCTCTACGACAAAACCGTAGTGGCGGCGGTGTCAACCCTGGCTCGGTTTAGCAGCTGGTTTGACCAATACGTGGTCGATGGCTTGGTAAACGGGGTGGGTTTGGCCTCGCTGTTTGGTGGTGAGGGGCTTAAATACAGCGCCTCAGGCCAGTCGCAGCTCTACCTATTGACCATCTTTGCCGGGGTGGGGCTGATCGGAATTTTCATGACCTGGACGCTTTGGTAAGGTTGGCGATGCTGAGTGCACTGATTTTAATTCCGCTGGTGGCGGCCCTGGTGTTGATCCTATGGCCCGGCAAGCTAGAGGCGCAAACGGCTAAAGTCGTAAGCGGCATTGGGTTGGCCCTAACCCTGGTTTTGCTCGGCTTTTTGGCGACTCAATTTGAGCTGACAACTCCGGGATTTCAGTTTGAGGAACTGCTGCCCTGGGTTGAGCCCTTGGGGCTGAGCTATCGCCTTGGCCTCGACGGATTGTCGCTGCCGCTGCTGGTAGTGAATAGCCTGCTGGGCCTGGTGGCAATCTATATCAGCGAACCCACTCTGCACCGCACTCGGCTCTACTATGTGCTGCTGCTGGTAATTAACAGCGCCGTGGCTGGGGCGTTTTTGGCTGCTAACCTGCTGCTGTTTTTTATCTTTTACGAGTTAGAACTAATTCCGCTGTACCTGCTGATTGCCATCTGGGGCGGATCGCGGCGGGGCTACGCCGCCACTAAGTTCTTGATCTACACCGCCTTGTCGGGGGTGCTGATCTTGGGAGCCTTTTTGGGCTTGGTATGGCTGTCGGGCAATACCAGTTTTGACTACGACAGCGGTCTGGCCGCGGCCCTGCCCCTGGCCCAACAAGTCTCCCTGCTGGTAGCGCTGCTGATCGGCTTTGGCATCAAGGTGCCGCTGTTTCCATTCCACACCTGGCTGCCCGATGCCCACGTGGAGGCGTCAACGCCGGTGTCGGTGCTGCTGGCTGGAGTGCTACTGAAGTTGGGCACCTACGGCGTGGTGCGCTTTGGCCTGGGCCTGCTGCCCGATGCTTGGATGGCTCTGGCGCCCTGGATGGCAACCTGGGCTGTGATCAGTGTGCTCTACGGGTCGCTGGCGGCGATCGCCCAGACGGACATGAAAAAAATGGTGGCCTATAGCTCCATTGGCCACATGGGCTACGTGCTGCTGGCGGCGGCAGCCTCCACCCCAGTGAGCATTGTGGCGACGGTATTTCAAATGATTAGCCACGGGCTGATTTCGGCGCTGCTGTTCTTGCTGGTGGGGGTGGTGTATAAGGCCACAGGCACCCGCGACATGACGGTGCTACGCGGTCTGCTCAACCCCGAGCGGGGTCTGCCCTTTGTGGGGTCGATGATGATCCTAGGGGTGATGGCCAGTGCCGGCATTCCCGGTATGGTGGGGTTTATTTCTGAATTTCTGGTGTTTCGCGGCAGCTTTCTAATCTTCCCGGTGCAGACGCTGCTTTGCATGGTGGGTTCAGGTCTGACGGCAGTGTACTTTTTGCTGCTGGTGAACCGGGTCTTTTTTGGCCGACTGGCGATCGCACCCCCTACCGTTGCACCTCAGCTCGATATTGATCTGCCCCCGGTAACTTGGCGCGATCGCGTCCCCGCTTTTGGTCTGGCCATGCTGATCATCGCTTTCGGGCTTCAGCCTAACTGGCTAGCCCGCTGGAGTGAGAATATTACCTTGGCACTGCACCAGCCCTACCAAGGCTTTGTGCAGGCTAGAACCCAATTTGCCCCCACGGCCGTACCCGCCGTTGCCGATACCCTTTTCGTTGACCCGGCCCTAACTCTGCCAACTCCTGTTTCCCCTGTCTTTGCCGACCCCAGTGCTGAGATCTCCCTGCCATGACCAAAACCCTATCTCTGGCCAAATCCAACCTCCACCCCCTAGAGCCCTTTATTCAAAAGCTACTAGGAGCCGAGGCGTTGCTGCCCGACTCTGAGAGCAACGTGATTGAGGTGGTGGGTATTCTCAAGAGCTATGGGGTCGTGCTCGATGCTTATTCCAAAAATCTGATTTACATTGCCGATCATCAGTTCTTGGTATTGTTTCCGTTTTTCAAGTATTTCAACGGCAAGGTAACTCTGCCTCAGCTACTGCGTCACTGGTGGCACGATCGCATCAACTTTGAGTACGCCGAATACTGCATGAAAACCATGCTCTGGCACGGCGGCGGCAAAATGGATGAATACCTCGACAGCGATGACTTTTTGCAGCACTGTCAGGCTGCCGTTGCTGCCAAGATCAAAACCAACCTACCGATTCGGGCGTTGAACGGTCTATTCCCCGATTTTCTGCCTGAGCAGGTGCGCCAGCTGGCCTACTACAGCGCCCTGGGGCAGTTTTGGCGGGTGATGAGCGATCTGTTTATTGACCTGTCCGACGCCTACGATGCGGGCAAGGTACAGACTATTCCCCAGGTGGTAGCCTTCATCAAGGCGGGATTGGTGGCGGCGGCAGCAATTCCTATTAGCTATGCAGTCGGGATCAATGGAACCAGCTACGAACTGCTGCCCAAATCTGCCGGACTGACGTTTTTGATGGATGTGGCGGTTCCCTACGTGGAGGCAGTTTTCTTTCGCGGCACGCCATTTTTGGGCACAGTTTCCTACAATGCTCAAGCCGACCAAATTTCCGCCGACCAGGGTCGCTTTGAGTATGGTGCTCTCTATGCCGACCCCTTGCCCATTGGTGGAGCAGGCATTCCTCCCACGCTGCTAATGCAGGATATGCGTCACTATCTGCCCGACTATCTGACGGCGTTCTACCAATCCAACGGGCGCGGGCTTGACGATGTCCGGGTCAAGATTTGTCAGAGCTTCCAAAAGTCGATGTTTTGCGTCACCAGTGCCTCGCTGCAAGGGCTGCTGCCCCACCCTGCGGATACCCAAGATCCCCGTGAGCAAGCCACTAACCACGCATTCCTCGCTGGGTGGATGGATCGCTTGGCGACTTCTCGGCTGGATGTGGTGCAGCTTTGACAAAGATTTTAAGCTAGCTTTTCATGAAGCTCATTTAGGTGATTTACGAGCTATACCACTCGGAGAGAGAGGCCTTTAAAGGGCACGAAGATCATCATCTTCGTGCCCTTGATCGTAGCGATAAACTTTCAATACTCGGCTGTACTGCGAACCGGAAAACAGGGCGGTGTATCGGCTGTAGATAGGCTATCGGTGTTGAGTGAGATGTCATCATCCATAGACGACTACTTTGATCACCTCACTCCATCTATATCGTCTTGTTTCTGAACGCGATCGCGCTCAGCCAGTTGTAGCAGCATTTCTTCGTGCATCTGACGAGTGATAGGGTAAAAGCGGGTCAACAACACTGACATCGCTAGCAGCACCATGGGTACAGGGCCAATAAAAACGCGAATGGCTAGCAGGGCCGAGTCAGACTGCTGAGCAGCCTCGCTAACAAACCCTGAAGACTGTAGCGCCAGGCCCACCAAAAATAGCCCCAGAGCCAGGCCCACCTTTTGCAGCAGCGTCATAAAGGCGTAGAAAATGCCCTCGCGGCGCTGGCCAGTTTTGATCTCGTCTAGCTCGATCACGTCGGGCAGCATGGCCCAGGGCACCACATAGGCGGTGGCCACCCCAAAGCTAATCACAATGCACAGCAGGTAGAGCGCCGCCACCTGCCCCGGCTGCACAAAGAACAGCGCAATCTGGGCAATGATCCAGGTGCCAATGCCGATGTAAAACACCTCTTGCTTGCCCAAACGACGGCTGAGGTAGTTGACGACCACCATCATCAAAATGGCGGTGCCCTGCACCAGCAGCGCCGCTAAAAAGTAGGAGTCAAGCCCCATCCAAAAGGTGGCGTAAAAGGGAATGATACTGGCGGTCATCTGTAGGGCCAGCCAGGCAAACAAATAGATGCCCACCACAAACACAAAAGCTCGGTTGGAAAAGACGACCCTGATCTGCTGGAGAAAGGGCAACGCGGCTTCGTCAGTGTCGGCGGGCTGGAGGGCATTGCGCTGCACTGCATAGGGATAGGTGCCCCAAACGCACCACAGTAATGGCAGCACCGACAGTACTGCGCAAATGCCACCTAAGACTAAATACTGCTGGCGCTGGTCAGCAATTACCTGAGCGATCACTAGACCGAGGCCGAGGGCGGCGATCGCCCCAAATAGCGACGACCCCAGCCGAAAGGCGGTCAGCTCAGTGCGTTCGTCATAGTCCTTGGTCAGTTCGGCGGTGAGGGTGGTGTAGGGCAGGTTCACTACCGTATAAAACACCTGAAACAACAGCGACATCACCACGTAGTACCAAAATCGGGCGGCATCGCCCCAGTCTGGCACCACCCAGGTGAGAAAGAAGGTCACCCCAAAGGGAATGGCTCCCAGCACAATCCAGGGGTAGCGGCGGCCCCAGCGGGTACGGGTCTTATCGCTCAGATAGCCAATGAACGGGTCATTAAACGCGTCCCAAATGCGCCCGATCGCCAGCACCGACCCCGCCGCTACTGGGCTCAGACCTGCCGCTGTCGTCAAAAAAATCAAAAATGAAAACGACAGCAGGTTGGCGGTCATCCCTGGCCCAATGTCTCCAGCCCCAAAAGCCAGCTTGCCCCAAAGGGAAAACTTAGCAGGGGCAGCGGTGGAAGAAGGTGGGTTAGAAGCCATAGATTACCTGTTTAGTGAATCCACACTCGATCGATGACAAGGCAACAGCTTGGGGGACGACAATTCAAAAAGCGTCCTCAGTGTATTATTTCCCCATTGCACAATGCTCTATACCGAGTCCAGCTTAGGAACTGTAGCGCTTCCCTAGGCAAAACTCTACACTTGGGCTTAAATCACCTGGGCTAAAACGGGCTGAGCACAGCGGCCTGCTGGGGGCTGCTTCAAAGGAGGATGGATATGGCTGATTTTTATGTGAGCTGGGACGACTATCACCGGGATATTGAAAAGCTCGCCATACAGATCTACGAGTCAGGCTGGGACTTTAACCAAATCGTTTGCCTGGCCAAGGGGGGCTTACGCATCGGTGACACCCTCTGTCGGCTGTTCGATGTGCCCCTGGCAATTTTGTCCACCGCCTCCTACGGTGGGGCCGATGGCCGCACCCGAGGGTCGATCACTTTCTCCCGCGATCTGAGCATGACTACCCCCAGTCTGGGTAGCCAGGTACTGATCGTCGACGACCTAGTCGATTCAGGCTACAGCCTCAAGAAATCCATGGCCTGGCTGCACCACAAATATGGTTTCTACATCGAAGATGTGCGCACAGCTGTACTTTGGTACAAAGCTGAATCGATCATCAAGCCTGACTATCACGTGGTCTATCTACCCGATAACCCGTGGATTCATCAGCCCTTTGAACGCTACGAAACTATGAGCCCGGCCGAGCTGGCGGCTAGTTATCAGCTTCAGCCGGAGCCGGCGACTTAGGGGAAGTTAGCTCCGCCGGGGCGGCAGAAGCTTCAGGCGGGCTGTAGAGGTGCTGGTAGCTCCAGTAGCCCATCAGCATCGTCACTAGGGTCAGGGAAATAACGCTTCCGGCTCGGCACAGCCCCTGAATTGTCTTAGAGGCTCGCAAGGCACTGAGATAGTCGCCCTGCTGGTAGGCCTGACGCAGATTCATAGCGCAGGCTAGGGCCGGAATGCCCAGGGGTGGAAAAATCACAAAGGCGGTGAGCAAGACTCGATGCCACCGGGCGGGGGGGCAGGGTTGCCCCTGAAACACCTTGTAATGGCCCCGCCACTCAACTACCGGCTGACCTTGCACTTGGCCTGTGAGGTCGAAGCTGTGAATGTCATCCATTTGCCAGCTGATGAGCAGGGCGCGAATCTGATCGGGCAGGGTGAAATAGTTTAGCCCTACCCCCACCGGGCGGTGGATTTGAATGCGGAAACGGTCGTCTAAGTACTCGGCCTCGACGACGACTTGCTTAAGTCCCAACTCCGCCTGTAGGCGCTGGGAGAGGGCGCGATCGCGGTGAACCTGCTGCAGGTGGTGCAGCTTTAGCCGCGCCTGATCGAGGTTGAGATCGTTGCAGAGGGCCAGCTCCCAGTCGTGGGCAGCGGCGATGGTTTGCCCGAGCTGCTCGTGAACGTGGCCTCGGTGCAGGTAGGCCTCAGCCAGGTTGGGATTGGCGGCAATGGCGGCATCAAAATCGGCTAGGGCGGCGACATAGTCCTGCTGTCGAAAGTACAGCAGCCCCCGGTTGTAGTGAATTAGAGCATGGCCGGGCTGGTGCTGCAGCGCCTGTTGCCAGTCGGCCAGGGCCAGGTCATCTCGCCCCTGCTGGCAGTGGAGCAGGCCGCGATTGCCGTAGGCGCGCACGTTGGCAGGATCAAGGGCGATCGCCGCCGAAAAATGCTCCAGCGCCGCCCCTGTGTCCTCAATCTGCCAGTATGCCTTGCCCAGCTCAATGTGGATATCGGCCGGACAGGGCGAATGGTCTAGGGCCTGGGGCAAAACCGTCAGCGCTACCTCAATGTTGCCCTTCCGCATTTGGGTCAAAGCCTGCCGATGACGGTAGCGAGCCTGCTGACGACGTAACCAGGGGGTGAGGTAGAGTCCCATAACCTTGAAAATAGTGTGGAGGAGGAGAAGCAACCACCCCCATGATTTCCTCGGAAATTAGGCCGTGTCAGTGAAGCGTTACGAAAACGTAACGGAGCATTAGGGCTTGGTAGTCGCTGTCATACAGAATCGCTAACTAATTGCCGCGATCGCCCCCCTCGGTAGAAGGATTTGTAGAAAAATCACCTATAGAGGCTCGCTACCCTCGTTCTGGGCCGCCTTGAGAGCCACTGAGGCTACAGTCAAGGTGAGCCGCGCTTGCTCTAGATTAGATAACGAGTCCCAGTCAGTCGCCGGAATTGCCCGCAGGTTAAGCTCTAAAATCTCGCCCCGGCCGTCGCGTAGAGAGTAGGCCAAGGGGCGAGCCAGCACCGCCAGGTCGTCAGCATCCCAGTCGGGCAGAATGTCATCCACGCACTGTACCAGCTGCTCGATCAGGGGTTGACCACTGCGGGCCAGGGCAGTGGCAGAGTTCGCCAGACGGTGCAGCAGCCCGCTGGGCACGCGACTCTGAAACTGTCGCAGCTGCTCAAGCACCGGATTGACTGTCTGATCCTCGGGGTCACCCATCTGGGTTGCCATCTGAGCAGATAATACTTGCCATCCCGCTGCGATCGCAGCATCCGTCTCTCCGCCGTCGAGGGCGTCAAACTCTGTCTCTAGGCTAGCTAGGTAGGCCTCAGACTCAGGGGCCAGCGGTTGCCAAGGATACCCAGTTTCGGGGTCGAGAATACTGGCAAGCAAATCGTGTTCAGTGGCCATGGCGGGCTCAGAGGCGGAGTTGGAAGACAGGGAAGACTGATTCATAGCGTTATCTACAGATGCACAAGAGGGTAACAAAGCCTGATGACTGTGGATACACCGCACTGCTGAGGGATTCCGTACGGAGCGAACAATTTCCTGATTTCCCTAGCAGGGCGGGGATGATTTGGGGCTACCCTCAAGGGTAAATTCCATCAGTTCGCCTTCCGGACTGCCAAACCGAATGGCCGTGCCCAGGGCGAGGGGCACCTCGGCCCGGTGGACGTGGTGCCAGCCGTGGTTGTCAAAGTAGTACGACCCATAGCGGGAGCGATCGCGCAAGTAATAGTGGGTCTCCTGCGTGCCGTTCTCAAACTGGGTGCGGCAAAATATTTCCGCATGCTGCCCCGAGACCCATGGTTCTAGGATGACCAAGTCGTTGTCGGGCAGTCGCCCCACCCGCAGATAGCCGTCGTAGAGGCGCCACAGGCGGGTCGGGGTGGCCAAGCAGCGCAGCACTACCGATTGGGTCATGCGCAGGTCTTGTCCCGGCAGCTGGGTCACAGCCAGGGCCGCCTCGCGCAGCAGATGCCCTTCAAACTGAGGGTGCTGGTATAGCACCGGCAGCGTCCAGGCCGGGTGGTTAAAGCGGTAGGCCGTCAGCAGATGTTGGCGGGCCAGGGCCACCGCCTGAGCGACCGGCTGCCGCTCGGCCAGCCCCCGAGCCAGCACCTGAATAAAACTCAGCGCCTCCTCGTCGGCAATGGAGTCGCGCATGGCCAGCACCGCCGGCACCCCGTGGTGTAGTAGCACCTCCGCCAGACTGCTGCGGGGGATGACCTCCTGCTGTTGCAGGTCGGGCTGGGCTCCCCAGCAGGTGTTAAACACCGCCAGCCGAATGCCGTTGTGAGCCAGCCCCTGGGCCAGCTCCGTGCCGGTGAGGTTGCCCCCCTGGCGCAGAAACAGCATTCCGCCGTCGGGGGCGGGCACCCCGTGACCCGCATAGAAGAACACGTTAAAGTAGCCGGTCTCCAAGGCCTTGAGCAGGGTTTTGGCATCGGGTTCTAGCAGGGTTTGCACCTGGCAAACCACGGGGCTCGCCCCCTGGTAGCTCAGGCGAGAGGCGCTCAGCTCCAGCAGCTGCTTCAGGGCCTCCGCTTCTTGGGGCAGTTGTAAAACCTGCTCGGTGTCTCCAGCGGTGATGCCGGGGTCGTCTTGACCCAGCACCAGCAGAATTCGCAGCGAGATATCGAGCTCCGCCTCAGGCAGCGGCTCAACGGTGCTGGCAGTGCGGCTAAACAAAACTTGGGGGCCCAGCGACAGCGCTGGACAGCCGGGCTGGGGCTGCATAATTTCCCAAGGCAGGCTGATTAACTCAGGCGGGCGCACCTCTAACCGCAGCTTAAGCGGGCGATTTTGACCGATCGCCATGCCCAGACTGCGCTCTAAGGTCTGACGAATGGGGCCGTCAAACAGCCACTCCCACAGGCTCACCCCAAGCCCCTGCATCAGTCGCCCGGTGTAGCCGCCGGCTTCTGCCGCCGGAGCTACCCGGTCGAGCAGATCGTCGAGATGAAACTGGGGCACGTAGGCCGAGGGCACGTGGGGCACCTGGGGCAGCCCCCGCAGCGAAAAAAACTGCTGCCAGCTCTCCCATATTTGGGCCATTTGGCTATCCCAGAGGCGATCGTGGTGGGCATAGCCGCCCGGAAACGGACTCTCTAATACCCAAATAGCGTAGTGGGTAGAGTCGGCCTGGGTGAGGCGATCAATGGCAAGGCACAGGGTAAGGTCATCGAATGACGGCATAGGCAGGCCTAAGGCATAGGGCCGGTAAATCAGGGGAGACGGCTAGGGCGTGCAGCGACCCGCTTGGGCTGGGGTGACTAGCTTTAGCACCGTGCCTGCCCCATAGATCTGGCGAGTTTGCACCCAGCCCTCTTCCCCCGGAGCTAACAGGCGTTGACCTAGATTAGGGGCAGTAGGCAAGGCAGAAGGGGGTTGATTGGTTTCCTGAGGTTGTTGGTCAAGGGACTCGCCCGAGGGAATTGAGCAGACCCGTAACCGCACCCACTCGACATTGTCCGCCGTGGTTTGGCGACTGACAACCCTGAGTACGCTACCTGTGGCTACGGCTCGAGTCTCTTCCGCTGCACTCAAGGCAGGCTGTGGGCCTAGCTGTAGCAGTTCACTGTTACCTGTTGCACTCAAAGGCGGTGCAGACTGCCAAAACGAGCCAACAGCGACCTCAACAATGGCGGCCAAGGCGGCTTCCGGTAGCGGTCGCCCCGCCAGAGCAGGTACCAACCCTGACGAGGCCATTGGCCGGAAAGCAACAGGCTCGGAGGAATTGCGGCTCAAGGCAAAGCCCACACCCGCTAGCGCGGCGAGCACCACGCCCACACCTCCTAAGAAGGGCACCCAAGGAAAGCCTGATCGTCTGGGAACTGGGGTCGAATCGGCCGGTGAGACTGGGGCCACGAGCCGGGTTGACGGCGTTGCGGTTGAACTATTGTTCAAGGGCAGAGACCCAAGCACGCTGGGGGGAGTATTCTCTGCCTGCCGTAGGGAGCCCGCGGGTAGGATTGGCAGAGGGCCAAGCTGGGGCATAAACCGCATTAGCCCAACGGTGACATTATCGTGGCCATTGAGCCGATTCGCCTGCTGAATTAGGGCAGCTACAACCGGGCTGAGAGGACTGGGGGCGGTCGTTATAGGCGCTACCAAGTGGGGCGCAAGGATTTCGACGCGATCGTAGTCGCTGAGACCGTCAGAGCAGAGCAGTAGCACCATCGAGTCGTCGAGCAGATGATGCTGTACGGAGGGATATAGCATGCCCGAGTCGCTGATGCCTAACGCCTGAATGAGCGCCCCTCCGCTAGGCAGCTGGACGGCCTCTGAGTAGAGGGCATAGCCCATTTGGGCTTCTCGGGACGCAACGTCGTCGTCTACTGTGATTTGGTAGCAGGTGTAAGGGCTGACTCGGTAAGCGCGACTGTCGCCAATGTGGGCGATGGAAACGTAGGGAAAATGCACCAGGGCCACTACTACGGTGGTGCCCATGCGGGCGCGGGCTGAACGATTCTCGTCGTTATTGCGGGCAGAAATGGCGTCGTTGGCCAAGATCAGGGCCTGCTTGAGGCGCTGGGCGATCGCCCCTGGAGATGGGTAAGCCTGCTGAGTGAGGGGCTCTAGCTCCTGCTGAAGCAGCTTGATGGCCGTTTGGGAGGCCACATTGCCCTGCTCATGACCGCCAATACCGTCGCACACCAGCAGCAACGGCAGGGTCTCAACGCTGTCCGCTGAGACCGGTAGGCGCTGCTGGCGCGAGTCTTTCTCGGGATAGCAGGCATCTTCGTTGCGATCGCGGCTTGGCCCCTGATCAGTATCTGCCGCCCAATCTACCGTCACTAGCAACCCCTGGGCTAGGGTATGAATGGCTCCCTCCAGTTCGGCTACCAGCTCTTGCTCAGAAGCTAATTTCCCCTCCTTGAGGGTTTTACACAGCCAACTGAGGTAGGGGCGCACCTCGGGTTGAGCCGTGGCCACCAGCGACTGCCACTGCTGGCTCAGCTGAGCCAGGGTAGGGCTAGAATCGTCGGCCACCAGTGTGGTGAGCCGCAGTAGAGCACCATCTACCCGCAGGTTGTCGAGTTCTAGAAGGGTAGTAGCCAACTGCTCTTCCAGCAGCGCTGGCCACAGGGCTGCTACCTGCCGTAGCCAGTTGAGCTGCTGCAAAGGCGACCCCTCTGGCCACCGTTGAGCCAGCGAAGGTAGGACAGCGGCTTCAATTTTTCCCTGCCCAGGAGGAGCTCCTTTCTCGTCAACGCCCTGGGAATGCAGCCGCATAGCAATGGGAGCGTTGTCCAAGAGCAACACCGTGGCCGATAGCCCAGTTTGCTCTGACGTTAGGTAGGCATAGGGGCGAGGAACCTGCTGGGCCAGGTGAAACAGCTTTAGGTAAGCCATTACCGGGGCCGGAATTCTTTCTAGGGTAGGGGGAGGAGTGTCGGGCCGGGTGTCGAGCCAGAGTTGATGCTTCCCCTGGGTCTGTTTTTGACCCTCGCCCCAGACCAAAAAACGCCCGGCAATCAGCGTGCCAGAGCGCCCGGTGAGCGGCCCATCGCCAACCGCCAGCAAAAAGCGATACAGCAGGGGAGTTTGGCAAACCTTGCAGTGGCTGGCAGGTGGGGTCGAAACCGACCGACAAGAGGGGTTAGAGCACTGGAGCACGATCCGTTTGGGGCAGGTAAACAGCTCTTAATCTTTCATGGTATCTAACCCCAGCCGATTCAATGCCAGAATCTTTAGCCCCAACCTAGCTGACATCGACTAGCGCTAGGTCTGGGGCAATACCTTACCTATTTCACGGCGGTTGTGCCAGGGGTGCTAAAGACAGCCCTAGCTAGCTGATTTATC
This sequence comes from Nodosilinea sp. FACHB-141, assembly GCF_014696135.1. Taxonomy (NCBI): domain Bacteria; kingdom Bacillati; phylum Cyanobacteriota; class Cyanophyceae; order Nodosilineales; family Nodosilineaceae; genus Nodosilinea; species Nodosilinea sp. FACHB-141. The sequence continues at coordinate 399,271 of NZ_JACJPP010000011.1, forward strand.
GGCCTCAACTCGAGGTAGCCCCATGCTGTAGTTGAGGGCACGGCTCTTGAGGTTATAGCTAATAGCTCCCTGCTGCAGGAGCTGCCGAATAAAGTGCTCCAAATCGGAGCCAATGCGGCGCAGGTTATAGTCGGTCAAATCTTCTCCGGCGGCGGCATCGACCAGTCGATCAAACTCGGCATAGACAGCCTTGATGGCATCGTCAGACCAGTTGAACTCGTTGTCGGGGTCAATGTCTAGGGTGAGCTTATCTTCGCTGGGCACCAGCTCGTTGTTGGCAACAACAGCGGTGTAAATATGAACGTGCCGAGTGGTCGATTTGAGCATCATAGCCAGGTGTCGCCCTTCTGAATAGTTGTGGTCTAGGGTGGTTTAACCCCAGGATGTGCTGCTGTTGTGATTGTATAACAACCGTTCCCTGGCTAGAGCCTAGAACAGGTCTTTTTTGCCCCTCAGCCGGGCAAAGGTCTGCACTGTTGAGGTGCTGTTCATGGCCTGCTGTAGGCTAGCTTCATCCCACCGGAGGAAGGGATTGGTTTGCTTTTCGAGCCCTAGCTCGGTGGGCACCGTGGGTTGGTCTTGGGCGCGGGCCGCCTCTACCTGTTTTAACCGCTGTTGCAGGGCAGCATTGGTGCCATCCACGATGACGGCAAACTTGAGGTTGCTCAGCGTGTACTCGTGGGCGCACCACACCCGGGTGGTGTCGGGCAGCTGACGCAGCTTGCCCAGCGACTCGACCATCTGCTGGGGAGTGCCCTCAAATAGGCGACCGCAGCCTCCGGCAAACAGGGTGTCGCCGCAGAAGAGTTCTCCCCAGTCCTTGGCTGTGGCCGGAGCTAGGTAGTAGGCAATGTGGGCGTAGGTGTGGCCGGGCACGAAAATCACCTCGGCTTGGCGATCGCAGATCTGCACCCGATCCCCCTCCTGCAAAAAATGGGTCTGCCCAGGAATGCGGCCCCGATCCTCGGTGCCGCCGTAGACCTGAGCCTGGGGAAATTGCTCTAGCAGCTGGCGGTTACCGCCCACGTGGTCGCTGTGGTGGTGGGTGTTAAAAATGGCGGTTAGCGTTGCGCCCAGCTCCTTTAGGGTGTGGAGCACCGGCTCGGCATCGCCGGGGTCAACCACGGCAGCCTGTCCCTGAACGGCATCGTGGAGCACAAAGATGTAGTTGTCGCGAAAGGCCGCTACCCGATAAATTTCCATGTAGTGCTCCTTGTTCCGTGCTGTTTTTCCGTAGCTTTTCCGTGGAAAACCTGCCGTTGACCAAGCTTTAATACAGGTTTACTGAATCTTCACCAGCCGCTCAACCGTAGTGTTTAGAGATTGGGCATGCTGAAGGAAGCATGAAAATGTAGCAAGGGCTACACCGCAGGCTGCGGTACGGCCTTGCGAACTTCTACTATCGTCACTCCTGAATCGAGGATTTGCAATCATGGTGTCGTCTCTGCCCGCCCCAGATATTCAGTTGCTTGTTAGCGTTGCCATAGAGCAAGGGACTTTGAGCCGCCGCGACCATCTGAGCCTATCGACGGCGATGTTGAGCAATCCCCTGTTGACCGCCCGCGATCGCCAGTACATCAACCAGGTGTTTGACAATATTCGCTCTGGACGAGTGCGCCTGGCTGATTAGAACTTTCCTTATTTTTCTATACAGACACCGTTGCGCCCTGGCTAACCCCAGGGCGTTTTGCTTTTACAATTTAGGGCAGCTAGGGCTGCGGTAAGCTACGGGGTGGCCGTGCTCTGGGGCCAAGTTCAGATCTAGAGATTCAGCGGTCAACACCTGTGCGTCAAAACCGCCCTCGCTATGGCGAAACGACTGTTGAAGAAAGCTATCGGCACACTCGGCAACACCTGATTCGCGGGGCGATCGCCCTTGGCTGTGTGATGGTGTCGGGGGTGTGCTGGTATCACTTTATAGAGGGGTGGAGCTGGCTAGACTCGGTCTACATGGCGGTGATTACCCTGTCGACCGTGGGCTTTGGGGAGACAAACCCGCTGAGCCCCGAGGGTCGCCTCTTTACCATCCTGCTGATCATGACCGGGGTAGGCGTAATTGCCTATATTCTCAACAATCTCACCGAGGCGATCGTGCAGGGTCACTTTCAGGCCGGGTTTCGCTCACTTAAGCGGCGCAGATTTATGGAATCCATGCAGGGTCACTACATCATCTGTGGCCTCGGCCGTACGGGTCGCCAGGTTGCCACAGAGTTCTTTGCAGAGAATATCCCTTTCGTGGTAGTCGACTCTGAAGATAGCGCAGTGCAGAGAGCCCAACAGTTGGGATACATCACGCTTCAAGGTGACGCTACCCAAGATCAGGTGTTGCTCCAGGCTGGGGTAGAGCGGGCCCGCTGTCTGGTGGCGGCCCTGCCCTCCGATGCCGAAAACCTCTACATCGTGCTCTCGGCCAAAACTCTGTCGCCCAATATTCGCACCATTGCCCGCGCCAGCAGCGAAGAGGCCATCCTCAAACTTCAGCGGGGTGGGGCCGATGTGGTAGTGTCGCCCTACATCACCGGTGGCAAACGCATGGCGGCGGCAGCCCTGCGGCCCCAGGTGGTGGATTTTTTAGATGGCATTCTTACCGGGGCCGAGCGCACGGTCTATGTGGAAGAGTTTTTGCTGCTGCCCGAGAGCTGTCCGATCATTGGCAAAACCCTGGCTGAGGCGCAGCTGGGTCGTCAGTCTGGGGCACTGATTTTGGCTATTCGTCGCGACGGTGGGGTGCTGCTTTTTGGCCCCACCGCCGATACTCGCCTCTATCCCGGCGACATGGTGATCAGCATGGGCAATACCGATCAGCTGCGGCTGCTGAGCCAAATTCTTAGCCCGATCGAACAGGGCAGAAAGGCGTGATTTTGGCCCTGATGTCCACCTCGACCCAGAGCAGCGGTCGCTAAAGCTTTAAATCTTACAATTTTCCACACGGTAGTCATTTTCTGCCATTTATCGCTAGCGTTCAGTATTAAGGTTTGATGCGCGGCCCACCCAGTGCTTGATCCGGGATGCGTTGATGGATCTTAGCCGAACCTAAACCCGCCCTTGGCGATGACCCTATGCAAGACCTGCAAGAACGCTTCATTTTGGTCATTGATCCCAACCCGGTCCATGCCCAGGTGGTTCAGCGGGTTCTGATCGAGGGATCAGGCTGCGATTCGCAAAGCGATCTGCCCCAGAATCACCTCGAAATTGTCGTGAGCGGGGAGGCGGCGATCGACTACCTGCTGCAGCAGGGTGAGTACGCCCAAGCTCCCCGCCCCGATTTAGTTCTGCTGGATCTCGAGCTGCCAAAGCTGGAACTGTCGGAAAACGACGGCTACAACATTCTCACCACCATCAAGACGACGCCTCACCTCAGGCAGATTCCGGTGATTGTGTTTACGGAGTCTGACCGCAGCGAGGATATTTTGCGGAGCTATGCCAGCCAAAGCAACTGTTATGTAGTGAAGATGGCTGATTTAGAGCAGCTGTCTCACACGGTGAAGCAGATCGAGGCGTTTTGGCTTGGGATTGTAACGCTGCCGCTGCGGTGAGTCTCTCCTGCTTCAATACGTTTGGTAAATAAACAAAAACTATTTAGTATTCTTCCTCGTTGAAAGTCTGCTTTGAGAGAGTGATTGAAATCTAAATTTACCTAAAAAGCAAATTTCCTATTTTCTTAATAACCTTATTCTGAAGCCTCAATTTATCTAAGATATGCTGCTGAATAGAGCCACTTCAGAGCACGATGCTCTAACTTGCAGCGGATGGTTGGGCTAGGATTTTGGCCAGCGCCAATACATGAAACCCTGTTCCTTCTAGCCTCCTTGCCCAACCACAGAGATTTTCCCAGGCCAAACGTTCGATTTTCAATGGGTCCTAAATTTAAGCAATTGGACCTAGGCTAACGTTTGTACTGCGATCGATGAGATCGAGCCGAAAGCTGTTTTTCCTAGTTCTTAAGACTGCTTGAGACCTTGACGCGAGACATTAATGCTTGATTTGGTCGAGCCATTCTAAGGCTCTATTTGGCGCGGCATTGCAGGGCCTTTTCGGGACTAAACATTGCCCTAGACGGTTAAAACTTACTTGCCTGAACACTGCCGACTAGCCCACTCACAACTTTCCCTAGGAGAGCGATCGCTATGACCCTTCGAAATCTGAACCTCGACGCCCAGCTGGTGAATCTCAAACAACCCGAGATTCACACCCTGACTCAGGTGCAGCCCCACGGGGTGTTGCTGGTGCTGCGGGAGGCAGACCTGTCGATTGTGCAGGTGAGTCGCAACACCCGTGATGCCTTTGGCCTGGCGGCGGAGGACGTGCTGGGCCAAACCCTAGATGACCTGTTCGACGCCTACCAGGTGGATCAGATTCGAGCGGGCCTGCGCCAGGAAAATTTGGACATCTTGAACCCCACCAAGGTGTGGGTGCGCCGTCGCGGCGATGACTACGCCGTGTACGACGCCATCTTCCACCGCAATAGCGAAGGCTTTTTGATTCTAGAGCTGGAGCCAGCGCTAACCAACGAGGCCATCCCGTTTCTGAGCTTTTACCACTTGGCGCGGGCCTCAATTGGGCAGCTGGAGGCGAGGACGGCCAGCCTGGCGGATTTTTGCCGCATCATCGTCCACGAGGTGCGGCAGGTGACGGGCTTTGATCGAGTGATGCTCTACAAGTTTGATGATGACGGTCACGGCGAAGTGCTGGCCGAAGAAAAACTTGACGACATGGAGGTTTACCTGGGCCTGCACTTCCCTGAGTCTGACGTGCCCAAGCCGGCCCGCAAGATGTTTTTGTCCAACTGGATTCGGGTAATTCCAAACGCCAGCGCCGAGCCGGTGGAACTGGTGCCCGCTCTCAACCCCGTCACCCAGCACGGCACCGACCTGGTGATGTCGATTTTGCGGCAGCCCTACCGCTGCCACACCGAGTATCTGCACCACATGAATGTCGAGGCCTCTCTGACCATTTCGCTGATGAAGGATCAGAAACTGTGGGGGCTGATTGCCTGTCACCACAAGACACCCAAGTACGTGCCCTACGAGCTGCGCAAGGCCTGTGAATTTTTGGGCCGGGTGATTTTTGCTGAAATTTCGACCCTAGAAGAAGAAGCTGACCAAAGCTATCGCCTGAAGCTGGCCGCGGTGCAGTCAGCGCTAATTGATCAAATGGCGCGAGAAGATTACTTTGTTGACGGGCTGGTGCGCCACGACCCCAGCCTGCTGGATCTGGTGGGAGCTAAGGGGGCGGCGATTTGCTTTGGTGGTCAGTGGACCACCCTGGGCCGCACTCCGCCCGAGGAGGAGCTGAACTATCTGGTGCAGTGGCTGAGCACCTCGACCGAACAGGATGTTATGGTGACCAACGCCCTGCCGCTGGACTACACCGAAGCTCAGCGGTTTAAGGATATGGCCAGCGGTCTGCTGGCGATCGCTATCTCCAAGCGCAGCTACGTGCTGTGGTTCCGCCCGGAGGTGATTCAGACGGTGAACTGGGGCGGCAACCCCAACGAGGCCTATACCCTGGTGGGCGAGGGCGAGGAGCAATGGCTGTGCCCGCGCCAGTCGTTTGAGCTGTGGAAGGAGACGGTGAGCCTGCGATCGCTGCCCTGGCAGCCGGTAGAAATTAAAGCGGCCCTGGAGCTGCGCAAGGCGATCGTCAACATCGTGCTGCGCCAGGCGGAGGAACTGGCCCTGCTGGCCAACGACCTGGAGCGATCGAACGCCGAACTGAAGAAGTTTGCCTACATAGCCTCCCATGACCTGCAAGAGCCGCTCAACCAGGTAGCTAACTTTGTGCAGCTCTTAGAGATGCGCTATGATGCCAAGCTCGACGAAGACGGCAAAGAGTTTATTGGCTTTGCGGTAGAAGGGGTGAGCCTGATGCAAACCCTGATCGACGACGTGCTGGCCTACAGTAAGGTAGATCTCCAGGGCATCGAGTGGCAGCTGACGGAGGTGCAGCAGGCCCTCGACCAGGCCCTCGGCAACCTGCGCGGGCGAGTGGCCGAAACCGGCGCGATCATTACCGTCGACCCGCTGCCCACCATCGTCGCCGACAGCACCCAGCTGATGCAGCTGTTCCAAAACCTAATTGGCAACGCGATCAAGTTTCGCCAGCCTGGTGAAACGCCCCGGATTCACGTTGGGGTGCAGCGCCAGGAGGAGCACTGGCTGTTCTCGGTGGCAGACAACGGCATTGGCTTTGACCCCCAGTTTGCCGAGCGCATCTTTGTCATCTTCCAGCGGCTGCACACCCGCGACGAGTACGCTGGCTCGGGCATGGGGCTGGCCATTTGCAAGAAGATTGTCGAGTGCCACCGAGGCCGCATCTGGGTTGAGGCCGTCCCTGACCAGGGGGCAACCTTCTATTTCACCATCCCCGTTGAAGGACGCGATCGCAACCATGGCAACGGACGCAAGGCCAAAAACTATCTTTTTAGTCGAGGATAATCGCGGCGACATTCGCCTGATTCAGGAGGCCCTCAAGAGCACCGCCGCCCCGTGCGAGATTGTGATCGCCCGGGACGGCATGGAGGCGATGGCTTACCTGCACCGTCAGGGGGAGTTTGCTGAGGCCACTACCCCTGACCTGATTTTGCTCGATCTCAACTTGCCCAAGAAAGACGGGCGGGAGGTGCTGGCCGACATCAAGGCCAGCGACGCCCTCAAGCACATTCCGATTATTGTGTTGACCACCTCGCGGAACGAGGAGGACATTTGCAAGAGCTACGACTTGCACGTCAACTGCTACATCTCAAAATCGCGCAACTTGACCCAGTTGTTCAAAATTGTGCAAGGAATTGAGGCATTTTGGCTAGAAACAGCGACGCTACCCTCGAGTACCCCCTAAACCCGGCGGCGGTGCGAGTTCTGCTAATTGAGGATGATCTGGCCGAGGCCCGGTTTTTGCAGGAGGTGCTGAAAGGGTCACCCCGCAGTCGTTTTCAGCTCAGCCACGCCAAGTGTCTGGGGGAAGCGATCGCCTGGCTAAGGCAAGACGGCTTTGATGTGGCCCTGCTCGATCTCACCCTGCCCGACAGTAGCGGCCTCGACTCATTGGATGTGCTGCTACAAGAAGCCCCAAGCCTGCCGGTGGTAGTGCTGACCAACACCAACGATGACGCTCTGGCGGTGGCCGCCGTGCGCCACGGTGCCCAAGACTATTTGATGAAGCGATCGCTCCAGCAGGAGGTGCTGGTGCGATCGCTGTTCTATGCGATCGAGCGGCAGCGGGCTGAAGACGCCCTGCGCAATGCCAACGAGATTTTGGAAGACCGCGTGCAGGCCCGCACCGCCGAGCTAGAGGCGGCCAACCGAAACCTGCGCCAGGAGATTGAGCAGCGCCAGCGCATTCAAGAACGCCTCACCCTGGCTCAAAACGCCGCCAGCATTGGCACCTTCGAGTGGTGCGTCGACGCACCCGATCGCGACCCCTCAAACCCGGTCGCAGATGTACCCTGGCCCATAGCCGATATGATGGCCAGCTTTAGCGACAGCTGGCCCTGGCCCATTCACCCCGATGACACCGAGCGGGTCACTCAGGAGCTAAGGCGGGCGCTGCAGCAGGGGCAGGGGCTCAAAACCGAGTTTCGCATTTTGGTCGGCGATCGAGTGCACTGGCTGACGATCAACAGCAGCCTGATTTGCGATGTGGAGACCCACAGCGAACGCCTGCTAGGCATTCATATGGACATCACCGACAAAAAACAGCTAGAGGCTCAGTTCCTGCGATCGCAGCGGCTCGAAAGTCTGGGTACTCTGGCCGGTGGCATTGCCCACGACCTTAACAACATTCTGACGCCGATTTTGCTGGTGGTGCAGCTCTTGCCGCTGAAGCTCAAGAACATGGATTCCTGGATTCTGGGGAAGCTTGATATTTTAGAGGCCAGCGCCCAGCGGGGGCCGACTTGGTCAAGCAAATTCTCGCTTTCACACGAGGGGTTGAGGGCAAGCGCTTTGCCCTCCAGGTTCACCATTTGCTGGCTGACATCCGCAAGCTAGTTCAGCAGACCCTGCCCAGATCCATCGATGTCTATGCCGACGTGCCAGATAGTCTGTGGCCGGTTTGGGGTGACGCTACCCAGCTGCACCAGGTGTTTATGAACCTCTGTGTCAACGCCCGCGACGCCATGCCAGCCGGCGGCACCCTGCATATCACTGCCAAGAACCTGACCCTAGACCATGACTCAGCCCAGCGGCATTTTCAGGCCCAGCCTGGCCCTTACGTTATAGTTACCGTTGCCGATACCGGCACTGGCATGGGACCAGCGGTGCTCAATCAAATTTTTGACCCCTTTTTCACCACCAAAGCCCTAGGCCAGGGTACGGGGCTGGGGCTATCGGCGGTGCTGGGCATTGTCGAAAGTCACGGTGGCTTTATCGACGTGCAAAGCCAGGTGGGCCAGGGTAGCCAGTTTCAGGTCTATCTGCCGGCCACCTTTGAGCCCAATCCTGCCGCTGTTACCCTCCCCAACCTGCTTGATGGTAGCCAGTCAACGGTGCTGGTAGTAGACGACGAACCCGCGGTCTGTGCCGCGGTGCGCACGGTGTTAGAACTGCACAACTATCGGGTGATGGTGGCCCACGGCGGGCAGGACGCAATCGCCCTGCTGAGCGAGCACGTGGATACCATCCACACCGTACTGATGGATCTAATGATGCCGACGATGGATGGTTTCGCAACGATTCCGCTGCTGAAGCATATCAATCCAGACCTGCGGGTGGTTGCCATGAGCGGCCTCAACTCCGTCGATGCCGTCGCCAAAGCCGAACAGCAGGGGTTCCAGGGCTTCTTACCAAAGCCCTTCACCCGCCAGGATTTGCTCCAGCGCATGCAGCCTGTAGATTGACCAGCGGCTAAAAGGAGCCCGCTAGAGCTTCAACGCAGCGATCGCAGATCGTCGGGTCATCGCTGCTCTCGCCCACGTGGATGGAGTAGTTCCAGCAGCGATCGCACTTCTCACCCTCGGCATCCACTACACCAATGCCCAGGGAATCAGACTCGCTACTGCACTTAACGCTCGCTAGGGCTTCAGGAGTATCCAGCACCTCCACCTGGGAAACCAGGAACAGGTAGCGCAGTTCGTCCACGTGGTTGGAGGCGGGGGCAACTGCATCCGTAGGATTCATCGCTGCCAGCTTCGCCCGCAGTTCTGGATCGGCTACATATAGCAGCGCTTTAGCTTCCAAGGATGAGCCAATATCCTTGGCTGTACGGGCCTGCTCTAGCACTCGGTTCACGTCCTGGCGCACGGTGCGAATCTGGCTCCACAGACTGGCCAGATCCGGCTGCTGCCATTGGTCGTCCATTTGCACCCAACCCGCTTGAAACACCGATTTGTGGACGGTGGGGTAGGGCAAGTTTTGCCAAATGTCTTCGGCCATGTGGGAGAGCACCGGGGCAATGGAGCGGGCCAGGTTTTCGATCGCGATCGCCAGCACCGTCTGACAGCTGCGCCGCCGGAAGGAATCTGCCGCACTGATGTACAGCCGATCCTTGGCAGCATCCAGGTAAAAGTTCGACAGATCGACCGCGCAGAAATTCTGCACGGTTTGGAAGAACCGGAAGAACTGGTAGGTCTCGAAAGCGTCGGTGATGTCGGTAAACACCTCGGTCATGCGGTGCAGCATGTAGCGATCGAGCTCGGGCAGCTGGTCGTAGGGCACGGCGTCCTTCGCTGGGTCAAAGTCGTGCAGGTTGCCCAGCAAAAACCGGGCTGTGTTGCGAATCTTGCGGTACACATCCGACATCTGCTTGAGGATGTTGCCTCCCAGGGGCACGTCAGAGGAATAGTCGACCGACGACACCCACAGGCGCAGCACGTCGGCCCCATAGGGCGGGTCCTGTTTCTGGTTTTTGCCGCCGTTGATCACAATTGCCGGATCCACCACGTTGCCGATGGATTTGCTCATCTTGCGGCCCTGCTCGTCGAGGGCAAAGCCGTGGGTGAGCACCGTTCTGTAGGGGGCGCAGCCGTTCACCGCCACGCTAGTCAGCAGGCTCGATTGGAACCAGCCCCGGTGCTGGTCAGAACCCTCCAGGTACATATCCACTGGGTATTCCAACTCGCCGCGCTGCTGGGCCACCGCTGCCCAGGAAGAGCCCGAGTCGAACCACACATCCATGGTGTCGGTGCCCTTGCGGTAGGTGTGCCCGTTATTGCGGTACTGTTCTGGCAAGAGTTCCGCTTCGGTCAGCTCCCACCAGGCATCGGAGCCTTTTTCGGCAAAGATCGCCTTGATGTGGGCCAAGGTTGTCTCGTTGAGCAGGGGTTCGCCCGTGGCTTCGTCGTAGAACACGGGAATGGGCATACCCCAGGTGCGCTGGCGCGAGATGCACCAGTCGGAGCGATCGCCCACCATGGCCGTAATCCGGTTTTCGCCCGTGGCCGGAATCCACTGTACCGACTGGATCGCCTTTAACGCCTCGTCGCGGAAGCCCTCGACGGAAGCAAACCACTGCTCGGTGGCGCGATAAATTGTGGGCTGCTTGGTGCGCCAATCGTAGGGATACTTGTGGACGTAGGGCTCGTGCTTGAGCAAAGAACCCGCTTTCTCCAGGGCTTCAATCACCGCTGGGTTGGCGTTGGTGAGCACGTTGAGCCCCGCGAAAGGACCGGCTTCCTCGGTCATGTCGCCCTTTTCATCCACGGGGCAAAGCACGGGCAGGCCGTAGCGCTGACCCACCTTGAAGTCTTCGTCGCCGTGGCCAGGAGCGGTGTGCACCAGGCCCGTGCCCGACTCGGTGGTGACATAGTCGCCGCCAATCAGAATGGGGCTGGTGCGATCGAACAGCGGGTGGCGGTAGGTGGAGTACTCTAGGGCCGCGCCTTTGATTTCGGCCTTGAGGGTGAGCTCGGAGCCGAGCACCTGGGCCATGCGATCGCACAGATCCTTGGCGATAATCAAGTACTTAAACGGCTTCCCAGACGCTACCTCAACTACGGCGTAGGTCAGCTCCCCATTCACCGCTACCCCCAAGTTGGCCGGAATTGTCCAGGGAGTCGTCGTCCAGATCGCTACGCCCAGCTCGCCCAGGTACGGCTCCAATGCCGCCTTGGCGTCGGGGGACGCACTCACCATAGGAAATGCTGCGTAGATACTGGGGGAGGTGTGACCTTCGGGATATTCCAGCTCGGCTTCTGCCAGGGCCGTCTGGGAGGTCGGACTCCAGTGAACAGACTTGAGGCCACGGTAAATGTAGCCCTTTAGGTACATCTGCCCAAACACCTCAATTTGAGCCGCTTCGTACTCCGGTGTGAGGGTCAGGTAGGGGTGATCCCAGTCGCCCCAGACGCCATAGCGCTTGAAGCTATCTCGCTGGCGATCGATCGCTTTAAGGGCAAAAGCTTTGGCTTTATAGCGCAGCTTGATCGGCGTCAGGTTGGCCCGCGCCTCCGGGTCCATAGCTTGGAGCACCTTCAGCTCAATCGGCAGGCCGTGGCAGTCCCAGCCTGGGATGTAGCGCGCCTTGCGGCCATTGAGCAGCTGGTATTTGTTGATTGTGTCTTTGAGAATTTTATTGAGGGCGTGGCCAATGTGCAGATCGCCGTTGGCGTAGGGCGGCCCGTCGTGCAGCACAAAAATCTCGCCGGGGTTGCTGGTCGACAGAGTTTCGTAGACCTGGTTTTCGGCCCAAAACGCTTGAATCTCAGGCTCGCGCTGGGTGGCGTTGGCCCGCATATCAAAACTGGTCTGGGGGAGCAGAACGGTGTCTTTGTAGCTTTTAGGGTCTGTCACAGCCGGAGGTTGACTAAAGGTGAAGGATGCTCGCGCCATTATGGCAGATTCGGCCCGCTGACAATCGCTAGGGGCCATCTCTGGTGAGCCATCTCTATACATTAGGCCAGGTTGAGGGCAATTGTCGGGCTAATCTCGGCGTTCAGTGGCAGGGAGAGCAGCCTATAGGTCGCTGGGCCAATTTTCCTCTTCCTCGGCTTCGGGAATGCTGGAGACCTCGCGGGCTCGAGGGTATGGGCTAGTCTCTTTAACGGCATCGGGTTCTGGAATGCTCGAACTGTTGCGGCTCGAGCTTGTATCCTGTGGTATCCCAGGTACGGGAACCGACTCGGAACGAGTATCCTGGCGGCGATCGCCTTCCTCAAACCCGTCAAAACTCTCAGTGGCCTCGGTATCAACGATAGTCACCGTCGAGGATGAATCTACGTCTGATTTGCCTTTGGCAGTGGGATCGGGGTTAGCAGCAGGTGGACGCTTAGGTTTGGCCAATGGCGAGGGCCGGGGCGGAATTTCGATTACCGCTCGTTTGGGTTTAGGGCTGGTTTTGGCTTTAACAATGTCTCCCACCCATGCCTTTAACCCGGCCAACCTGCCCCCAATCGGAGAGGGCTTCTGTTTGGTCTTGGCCTGGGGAGTTTTAGGGGAAGTTTGAGAATTTTTAGCGATTGGCGTAGCCTGCGAGGCGCGGGGTTGCGGCGATCGCGCTGCTTTAACCGGTGGTGACGGCGGAGATTTGGCAGGCTCTAAAACTACGGGTTCTGAAATGTGGCCTACAGGTTCAGACGAGATGGCCCTAGGGGACGATGGTCGACGAGAGCTAGGCGCTAGCTCATCGACAAATTCGTAATCCACATCCTTAAGGGACGACGCTCGAATTTCGCTGGTAGCGATCGCCGGATTGCCCGGCACTCTACTGTCCTCTGCCTGAGGCAGCCAGCGCCCCAGGGGAGTGCCCCGCAGCAGATCGACTGTCCACTGCTTCAGCTGTCGCCCAAAGGTCGCCCAGGAATCTCGGGTAACGGGCGTCTGCAAATCTAGCGGCGTGCGCTTGCGGCGCAGAGTTAGAGTTTGCCAACCGAACCAGCCTAACAGCACCACGCTAGCCAAATGGCCGAGCAACTCAGTGGGCGAGGTTTGAACGGCGCTAAACCACAGCACCAGGCCGTAAAATGCCCCTACCCCGCTCCAAAAAAAGTCGTGGCGACGATGCACCTCAGGGAAAAAGAAGGCGGCCCCATACAGCGAGATGCTGCCCAACCAAACCGCGATCGCTAGAACGTGAACCCCCATGCCGCCCACCGTGCCCGCTACCTCAACACCACTACTCTATCGCGGCTTGCTAGCCCAGGTGCGATCGGACGGCTTCCCTAAAGTGGAAAATCTTTATTCTCAAGGAGAATAAAGATTTTCAGGAGTCTCTCGGCAGGTCAGCTATCCGCCCGCCTACCTCACTCACCTATCCACTTTTTCCCACGGTGCTTTACGATGCCCCAGCCTTCTTCGAAAACAGTACCAAAACTGTCTTAACGATTAGCTGGATGTCGTAGGCCAGGCTCCAGTTCTTCTGGTAATCGAGATCCATGCGAATCACGTCTTCAAACTTTTTCACCGTAGAGCGGCCGTTGACCTGCCACTCGCCGGTCATGCCAGGTTTTACGTCGAGGCGCTGCCACTCAGGCACTTTGTACTGCTCAATTTCGTCGGGGGTAGGCGGGCGGGTGCCGACCAAGCTCATATCGCCTCGCAGCACGTTCCAAAATTGAGGCAGTTCATCGAGGCTGGTGCGGCGCAGAAAACGGCCCACTTTAGTAATGCGGGGGTCGTTTTCATTCTTAAACAGCGGCCCTTCTACTTCATTCTCGACCTGGGCCTTGAGCGCTTCGGCATCGGTCACCATGGAGCGAAACTTCCAAATGTGGAAGCGTTTGCCCATCCACGAGCAGCGCACTTGTCTAAAGAAAATCGGGCCGCCATCTTCGAGCTTAATAGCAATCACAATGGGCACTGACAACACTGCGGTCAGCACCAAACCCACTAACGCTCCAACGATATCCAGCAGGCGCTTGCCCTTCGAGGCCACCGAGGGATGGGTGGTCAGCGCTACAAATCTCATTTCGGGCTTGAGGACAGGGGTCTCGGGCTCACCGGCAACCGGTTCAAAGGTAAATAGCTGCTCGAGGTCGGTTAGGGCTAGCACCATGCGTACCTGCTCTTGCACTCCCCGCAGCACCATGGCAATGCCCTTGGTCTGGCAGGTGCGATAGCAGATCACTAGGGCCCCTAAGCCACTACTGTCAATAAACTGAGTCTGGCTTAGGTCAATAATGATAGTTTCAGGGGTTGGTTGGCTTAGGCTGTGGTGCTTCACCTGTTGCTCAAACTCGACCGCCTCAACAACGGTTAAAGTAGACGGCACGCTAACAACCCGAGCGGTGTCTATCGCCTCATTAGAGAGCTGCTCTGCGACTACTTGTGGATCCTGATCTGGGGCAATGGATGAGGTCATACCGGCATCCCTGGTAATGGTTAGTGGCAATAGGTACTGTCAGAATTCCCTTGACAATGTCCAAACTATAGGAGGCGCGGTCTGGGGTTGACTTGACCACGCCTCTATCTTCAACGAGTCTTAACGAGTCGTTGATGAGTTGATTAGGAGAACCTGCGTATTTCTGCCCTTGACGGATACAGAATGTCAGGGTTCCAGAGCCTCCTTAAGCGGCTAATAGCTGCCGCAGCACGTAGGGCAAGATGCCGCCGTGACGGAAGTACTCCACTTCATCTAGGGTGTCGATGCGGCACAGCAGCGGTACGGTGGTGCTGTCGTTGCCGCTCCGGTGAATCACTAGGTTGACGGTCATGCCGGGCTGAATGCCACCGCTGAGCCCCGTAAGGTCAAAGGTTTCGCTGCCGTCGAGGTGCAGCATGCCTCGGTGCAAACCGTCTTTAAACTGCAAAGGCAGCACCCCCATGCCGACTAGGTTAGAGCGGTGAATACGCTCGAAGCTCTCGGCTACCACGGCTTTAACCCCCAGCAGTCGGGTACCCTTGGCCGCCCAATCGCGGGAGGACCCGGTGCCGTACTCTTTGCCCGCGATTACCACGAGGGGGGTACCGCTGGCCTGGTACTTCATGGCGGCATCATAAATGGACATGTCGGTACCGTCGGGCATGTATTTGGTCACGCCGCCAGAGGAACCGGGCACCATTTCATTCTTGAGGCGAATGTTGGCGAAGGTGCCGCGCATCATCACCTCGTGGTTGCCCCGGCGCGACCCGTAGGAGTTGAAGTCGGCAGCGGTGACGTGGTTGCCCACCAGGTAGCTGCCGGCGGGGCTGTCAGTCTTGATTGCCCCAGCGGGGGAGATGTGGTCGGTGGTGATGCTGTCACCCAAAATCGCCAAAGGCCGGGCACCAATGATGTCAGCAAAAGCCTGACCGTTGACGCTGGGGGCCATATCGGTGAAGTAGGGCGGATTTTGCACGTAGGTGCTGTCGCCGCTCCAAGTGTAGGTCTGGCTTTCAGGAGTGGCGATCTGCTGCCAGTCGGCAGTACCGGTGAACACGTTGCTGTAGCGGCTGCGGAACATGTCGGGGGTGAGGGCTGCGGTCATCACCTCAAAGATTTCGGCGCTAGTGGGCCAGATGTCTTTAAGGTAGACGGGACGACCTTCGGGATCTTGGCCGATGGGGTCGGTTTTGAGGTCGATGGCGAGGTTGCCTGCGATCGCATAGGCCACCACCAGCGGCGGCGAGGCCAGATAGTTAGCCTTGGTGTGAGGACTCACACGCCCCTCAAAGTTGCGGTTGCCCGACAGCACTGCACCCACCACCAGGTCGTTGCCATCAATGGCGCTAGCAATGGGGCCAGACAGAGGGCCAGAATTGCCGATGCAGGTGGTGCAGCCATAGCCCACTAGGTTAAAGCCCAGGGCATCCAGGTCTTCCTGAAGGTTGGCCTTTTCGAGGTAGTCGCTCACCACCTGACTGCCGGGGGCGAGGGAGGTTTTAACCCACGGTTTGACGGTGAGGCCCTTGGCCCGAGCTTTGCGAGCCACTAGCCCGGCCCCAATCATCACCGAGGGGTTGGAGGTGTTGGTGCAGCTGGTGATGGCGGCGATCACTACGTCACCGTCGGTCAGTGAGTAGTTGGTACCAGCCACAGGGACGGATTGCTTCTCGGCGTAGGGCTTGCCGCTAAAGCCGGGGAAGTCGCTTTCTTTGAACTGCTGAGCCAGGGCCGCCAAGGTGACGCGATCTTGAGGCCGCTTTGGCCCAGCCAGGGATGGTTCTACGGTGGCCAAGTCTAACCCCAGGAAGTCGGTGAAGACGGGTTCGGGGGCGGCAGCATCGCGCCAGAGACCTTGGGCTTTGGCGTAAGCTTCGACTAGGGCGACGCGCTCGGGGTCGCGGCCCGAGAACTCTAGGTAGCGGATGGTTTCGCCATCGATGGGGAAGAAGCCGCAGGTGGCCCCATACTCGGGAGCCATGTTGGCAATGGTGGCGCGATCGGCCAGGGTGAGGTGGTCGAGGCCATCGCCATAAAATTCGACAAATTTGCCAACGACGCCCTTGGCCCGCAGCATCTGCACCACAGTGAGCACCAGGTCGGTGGCGGTAGCTCCCTCAGGTAGCTGCCCGGTGAGCTTAAAGCCCACCACCCCAGGAATCAGCATCGAGATCGGCTGACCCAGCATAGCGGCCTCGGCTTCAATGCCGCCTACGCCCCAGCCCAATACCGAGAGGCCGTTGATCATGGTGGTGTGGCTGTCGGTGCCCACCAAGGTGTCGGGGTAGGCAATGGTTTCGCCATTTTCGGATTTAGTCCACACTACCTGGGCCAGGTATTCCAGATTGACCTGGTGGCAAATGCCGGTGCCCGGTGGCACCACGCGGAAGTTGTCGAAGGCGCTCTGGCCCCAGCGCAGAAAAGCATAGCGCTCAAAGTTGCGCTGAAATTCTTTCTCGACGTTTTGGCCAAAGGCATCGGCACTGCCGAAGGAGTCGACCATCACCGAGTGGTCAATGACCAGATCGACCGGAGAGAGGGGGTTGATTTTGTCGGGGTCGCCGCCCAGGTTAACCATGGCGTCGCGCATGGCGGCCAGGTCGACCACAGCGGGCACGCCGGTAAAGTCTTGCATCAGTACGCGTGCCGGACGGTAGGCAATCTCGCGGTTGGAGGTTTTCTCCGTTAGCCAGTCGGCTACCGCCTGCACATCTGTCGCCGTGACCGATCGCCCGTCTTCGTGGCGGAGCAGGTTTTCGAGCAGCACCTTGAGGCTGAAGGGCAGGCGGCTGATATCGCCTAGGGCTGCTGCCGCAGCGGGCAGGCTGTAAATGGTGTAGGTGGTATCGCCTACGGTGAGGTGGGTCTTGGCATTAAAGCTGTTCACAGGGCTTGGGCTCTCCGATCGCGACGGGGATCTATCTATATTCGATCATAGATAGCGTTGCGATTTTATTACATGGGTTGTACCGCTGTGCTGTAGGCTTTGTTGCCAATCATTCCCTAAACCCAAGGAGTGTCTGGGGATTGCCTCGTGCTTAACGGCTAGGACCTTTAGAAAATAGCTTGCCAAACAGCGATCGCTTAGGGCTGTCTGATGGTTTGCTATCCGGCTGCTTAGGGTTGTCCTGCGTGGGTGTGGCAGCAGGACGAGGCGGGGGATCCGTCATGGTGAGGTTGAGCTGCCGGGCATATTTCAGGGCCACAGCGTTGTTGGGGTTGAGGCGCAGCGCCTGTTTAAAGTGCACCTTGGCCATGCCGGGCAGCTTTTGCATCAGATAGGCCTGGCCCATTAGGCAGTGGTAGCTGCTGTTTTGAGGGTCAATTTTCAGGGCATCCTTGAGTTCTTGAATAGCGGCCTGAACGTTTTTACCCTTGAGATATTCTTGGGCTCGGCCGTAGTGGCGATCGGCATAGGCCTGCCCCGATGACTTGCCGTTGTTAGCAGGGTGGTCTGCTAGGGAATCAGATGCGATCGCGGTGGCAGCTACAAGCCCACTACGCTTTTCGCGAATCACTGGCTCACCCATCTTGCGGCGCAGGTACACCAGGTTGAGTTCGCTGAGCTGCTGGGTGCAAGCTTCAAACTCGGCTAGAGACGCATATTGGCGATCGCAGAGCTGATCGACCGCCTGCTCGTAAAACACGTCTACCTCGGCCTCGGCCACATCTAGCAGATACTTGCCGGGTTTGCTGGTGGGCTGGAGCTGCTGATCGCGGCTGAGGCGGCGCACCTTGAAGCGGAGAGCCGCCAGTACCTCGTTGCGGCCCTTGTCTTGCTTGAGGCGCTGGTAGGCGGGGTTGACTAGCTTGGGCAGCACCTGGTCGGCCAGCTGGCGCAGCTCGGCCGGCACATCGACTAAGGCATCGGGGTGCAGCTGTTTGGCTACCACCCGGTAGCGCTTGAGAATGCGACGCTCATCGGCTGCTACTGACACACCCAGTAGCGCATAGGGATCGGTGAAACGGTTGAGCCATTCGGGGGAGAAGGCAGCGTGGGGCATTCAGGGGGCAGAACTAGAGGAGTTTATTCTATTGTTGCGGAACTCGTGAGAACGGCGGATCAGAATCCGGAGGGCAATGTCGATTCTTTACGCCCGTCTTATACTGAATTCACAAGCTAGTGCAAAGCTTTAGCCTCTATGGGCTCCATACGATAGCGAAGGGCAATGATGTTGGCAGAGCGTTCCCGTCGAACAGCCGTCATTCTAGCGTGGCTGGGGGTATTAGCCCCAGTGTCAGGATTCCACAAGTTTTACCTAGGCCAGCCCTTTTGGGGCACTCTCTATCTGCTCCTGAGCTGGACTCCCCTTCCTCGAGTTGCCTGTGCCGTTGAAGGTCTTATGCTAATGGCCCAACCTCTTAGTGCCTTTGCCCCATCAGAGTCTTCCACCAGTCAAGCTAAGGGGGGCCTTGACCCAGCCCAGATTAGCGCCCTTGGGGTGGCCCTGCGGGAGCTAGACACCCTGCGCCAGGAGGGGCTGATTTCGGAGCTGGAGTTTGAGCAGAAGCGACGTCAGCTTTTAGATCAAGTGGCCTAGGGATGCGACAGTGCTAAAACGTTGGCAAGGCCTGAAGGCACAGTTACATCCCCTGGCGGCTCGCCTGAGCCAACCGAACTATCGGCTCCAGTCTTACCAGGAGGTTGAGGTGGCAGCCAAGCTGGGGTTCACTCTGGATGTAAACCGGGCGACGGTTGATGACTGGCTGCGGTTGCCTGGGCTGTCGATTCGCCAAGCCCAAGGGTTGGTGCGCCTGCGCCAGGCTGGAGTGCAGTTTCATTGCCTAGAAGATCTGGCGGCGGCCTTGGGAACGGCCCCGTCCCAGCTGACCCCCCTGGCTGCGGTACTGTCGTTTTGCTACTACGAGGAGCACTGCGGTACTCTGCCCACGGTGAGTTTAAACCAGGCCACCCTCTCGCAACTGTGTGGCCTGCCAGGTATGCCTCTCGCGCTGGCCCAAGCGGTAGTGCAGGAGCGATCGCAGCGCGGCCCCTACCAAGATCTAGCCGATCTCCAGCGTCGTCTGGGTCTAGCCCCAGAGCTGGTGCAGACCCTAATGTATTATCTACGGCCCTAGCTATAGCGCCCAATCAGCATTACGAAATAGCTGTAGCAATGCCTACAAAAAGTAGCTGGTTCAACTCGTTTTGTGGAGTTGACCAAGGAGCGATCGCACCTATCTTAGGGTCAGTTTTGAGGCGTAAATAATTCTTTAGAGGCATAGAAATAAAACTATGAATTGCGATCGCTGACAAGCTTCAAAGGCTTGCCTGGTAAAGTTCGTAGACTTTTTGGCTATCTTAATCAAAACTTAGTTTCAAGAAAGTATTGTCTAGACAATAGAAAATGCTCTAGAACGTTACCTAGGCACGAAAACCCTGTTTTTAATGCTTCAGAGATAGCGAGCACTTTTGCTGGAATTAACGCCATGGTAGTAGCCTCCCCGCCCCAAACCAAGCCCCTCACCGATGAGGAATTGCGCAAAACGCACGCCTATTGGCGAGCCTGCAACTACCTCGCCGTAGGCATGATCTACCTGCGCAGTAACCCTCTGCTAAAGGAACCCCTCAAGGCTGAGCACGTCAAGCACCGCCTGCTGGGCCACTGGGGAGCTTCGCCCGCCCTGAGCTTTACCTACATCCACTGCAACCGGCTGATCAAAAAGTACGACCTCAATATGATCTTTGTGGCTGGGCCAGGCCACGGTGCGCCAGGGGTACTGGGGCCGGTCTATTTAGAAGGCACCTACTCTGAGATCTATCCCGATAAGAGCATGGATGAAGACGGCATGCGCCGCTTCTTCAAACAGTTTTCGTTCCCTGGCCACATTGGCAGCCACGTTACCCCCGAAACCCCTGGCTCGATTCACGAGGGGGGCGAACTGGGCTATAGCCTCTCGCACTCCTTTGGGGCCGCCCTCGACAACCCCGAGCTAATCGTCGCCTGCGTTGTGGGAGACGGAGAGGCAGAAACGGGGGCTCTAGCCACCTCCTGGCACTCCAACAAATTTATCAACCCGGCCCGCGACGGTGCGGTGCTGCCCATTCTCAACCTGAACGGATACAAGATTGCCAATCCGTCTATCCTCTCGCGGGTTTCCCACGAAGAGCTGGAGGCGCTGTTTGTGGGCTATGGCTACACGCCCTATTTTGTCGAGGGCAGCGACCCGGCCGAGGTGCATCAGCAAATGGCTGCGGTCATGGAAGAGTGCATTCTCAAGATCAAAGACATTCAGCAAAACGCTCGCGTCAACGGCAACCAGGAGCGCCCTCGCTGGCCAATGATTGTGCTGCGCACCCCCAAAGGCTGGACGGGACCTAAAGAGGTGGATGGCCACAAAGTAGAGGGGTTTTGGCGGGCCCACCAAGTGCCGATGGGCGGCATGCACAGTAACCCCGAACACCTGCGCCTGCTCGAAGAGTGGATGCGCAGCTACGACCCTGAGGAACTGTTCGACGAAAACGGTAGCCTAATTCCTGAGCTGAAGGATTTGTCCCCGGTGGGCCACCGCCGCATGGGCGATAACCCAAACGCCAACGGCGGTATGCTGCGGAAGGCGCTGAAGATGCCTGACTTCCGCGAGTATGCGATCGACGTGCCCAAGCCCGGCAGCGTGGAGTTTGAGAATACCAAGGCCCTGGGCATTCTGATGCGCGAGATTATGCGCGACAACCCCAACAACTTCCGCTTGATGGGACCGGATGAAACGGCCTCTAACCGGCTGAACCCGGTATACGAGGTCTCCCAAAAGGCTTGGATGGCTGACTTTTTGCCCGAAGACCTCGATGGTGGCGAACTGTCGCAGGACGGCCGAGTGATGGAGATGCTTAGCGAGCACACCCTTCAGGGCTGGCTGGAGGGCTATTTGCTCACGGGTCGCCACGGCATGTTTCACAGCTATGAAGCCTTTGCCCATGTGGTCAGCTCGATGTTTAACCAGCATGCCAAGTGGCTGGATATCTGCAAAAACCACGTGCCCTGGCGGCGATCGGTGTCGTCACTGAATATTTTGCTGTCGTCGCTGGTGTGGCGACAAGACCACAACGGCTTTAGCCACCAAGACCCCGGCTATGTCGACTTGGTGACCAACAAAAGCCCTGACGTGGTGCGGGTTTACTTTCCGCCCGATGCCAATTGCCTGCTGTCGGTGGCCGACCACTGCTTCCGCAGCATCGACTACATCAACGTGATTGTCTCCGACAAGCAGAGCCACCTCCAGTACCTCAATATGGAGCAGGCGGTGACCCACTGTACTAAGGGATTGGGCATTTGGGACTGGGCCAGCAACGACGACTGCGGCACCGAGCCGGATAATCCTGACGTGGTGATGGCCTGCTGCGGCGACATCGTTACCAAAGAATCGCTGGCGGCGACCGCTATTCTGCGAGAAGAGTTTCCCCACTTGAAGGTGCGGTTTGTCAACGTGGTTGACCTATTTACCTTAATTTCGTCTGGGGAGCACCCCCACGGGCTCAGCGATCGCAACTTCGACTCACTATTTACTCCGGACAAGCCGATTGTCTTCAACTTCCACGGTTATCCCTGGCTGATTCACAAGCTGGTGTATCGCCGCTCAAACCAAGACCGCATCCACGTGCGGGGCTATAAAGAGCAGGGCAACATCAACACCCCGCTAGAGCTGGCGATTAACAACGAGATCGATCGCTTCAACTTGGTGATCGACGTGATCGACCGGGTGCCCAAGCTGGGTTCGGCGGCGGCCCACGTGAAGGAGAAGATGAAGAACAAGATCATTGAGTGCCTTACCTATGCCCACACCGAGGGCAAAGATCAGGATGAAATCGTCAACTGGCAGTGGCCCTATTAGGCGGGGGCGGTGTCTTCAGGTGGGCGAAAGCGGCTGCATTTCGCCCACCACTGTGGGGAGCAGCTCAGACACCGTGGGGTGAATGGGCACTGCCCTTTGCAGGGTGGTGTAGGGCTGGTCGGCAGTCATGATGTCGATCAGTCCGTGAATGGCCTCATCGCCGCCAACGCCCAAAATTGCCGCTCCGAAAATGCGTTGGGTCCCGGCATCGGCCACAATTTTGATTAAGCCCTGGCTCTCGCCCTTCTCAATGGCGCGCCCCACTCTTGTCATCGGTCTAGTGCCCATCAGCAGGGGGCGGCCAGTGGCTCGCGCCTGGGCCTCGGTCATGCCGACGCGCCCCAGGGGAGGGTCGGTGTAGAGAGCGTAGGCGGGAATGCGATCGCTCACCCGCCTAGCCTCACCATCGAGCAGATTGGCGGCGACAATCTCAAAATCGTTGTAGGCGGTATGGGTGAAGGCACCTCGGCCATTGCAGTCGCCCAAGGCCCAAATGCCCGGCACGCTGGTGCGGAGTTGGTCATCGACGGTGATGTAGCCGTGCTCGTCTATGGCGATACCGGCGCGATCGAGGCCCAGATCGTCGGTGTTGGGCTGGCGCCCTACCGCCAGCAGGACGTGGCTGCCAATCACCTCGGGTTCACCGTCGGTGCAGTCAAGGTGTACCGACGCGCCGTCAGCATGGGGGGCAAAGGCAATGCATTCGGCCCCCGTGCGCACCTGCACACCCTCGGCTTCGAGCACGTCTCGAATTGCGGTGGATATGTCTTCATCCTCCCGAGAAACCAGGCGCGGGCCTTTTTCAACCACCGTTACCGCTGCTCCGAAGCGACGGTAAATCTGGGCAAACTCTAGGCCGATGTAGCTGCCGCCCACTATCACCAAATGACGGGGCAGACTGTCGAGCGCCAGCATGGAGGTATTGGTCAGATAGTCGATCTTCTCGATGCCGGGCATTTTGGGCACCCGCGCCCGCCCGCCCACATTGATGAAAATTTGCGGCGCGGTCAGGAGTTCGTCGCCGACCCGCAGGGTGTTTGCGCTTTCAAAGCGAGCCTGACCACGGAATACGGTCAAGCGCTCCATGCTGCCGAGCCAAGCTTCCTGCCCACTGCGGGAGTTGGCGACCACGGCGTTAACCCGCGCCTTGACCTGGGCCATATCGACCGCGATCGCGCCCGAGATCACCACGCCATAGTCGGCGGCGCGGTGGGCTAAGTGCGCCGCGTAGGCGCTGGCAACCAGCGTTTTGGTCGGCGTGCAGCCGGTGTTGACGCAGGTGCCGCCAAACAGATGTCGCTCAATCAGCGCTACGGTCATGCCCGCCGCAGTCAGCCGTCCAGCCAGCGGTGGCCCCGCTTGACCAGCCCCAATGATCAGCGCATCAAAGGATTGAGTCATTACAGCAACCCCACGACTAAAACTGCGCCAACTATGGCGATCGCATCTTCGATCAGCGCCGCCGGTAGGTCGCGGCCTAGGGCTTTAGCGAGCCGAGACCGGGCTGCCGCGCCGCCCAGTGTGCCAATTACCGCACCAACAATACCGGCAATTAGTCCGCCTACCCACGTGCCGCTGGGTAGGGCGATCGCTGCCCCTGAGAGGGCTCCACTGACAATGCGAGCGCCAAACTGGACCGGAACCTTGCGACTAGGCGTAAAGGGAAGTTGATCGGTGACGAATTCGCCCAGTGCCAGCGCCGATAAGATCCAGGGGGTGAAACGGTAGCCCAGGAAAGCGAGCCAACTGCCGTCAAGGTTAAGGTAGCCCAGGTAGGCGGCCCAGCTGACAGCGGCGATCGCGGTCATGGTGCGTAGACCGGCAATGATGCCTATCAGCAGCGCCAGCAAGTAAACCATAGGGCAGCCTCAACGGTTTGCATTCAATCACGGTCGCCTAGTCTGTGTTCTATTTCGCCCAAAACTCACAAATAGACCAGCGCTAATTGATATAGCGACTGTCTACAATCCGGCTTGTGAGAACTTCAATAAACGAAGGTTAAGAACCGATTTATCGTCTCGGGCACTGCGATGGCGAAATCATGGCATACATAATTAATAGAGTCAACGACTTCTATAAAGAGAGCCTTGACCTGTGCAAATATCGTTACCTTTAGCTGTTTAAGAGATAGAGATAGCCTGTTGGGATGGTAAGTTTGATAAATAACTACGCTCTGGCAGCTTGGTCAAAGAACGCTTCTAAAGGATTCATCTAACTCGTTGAATTGCTAATTTGCAGAAACTTCTAGCGGGTTGTACTCGATCTTGACCCTGTCTCCGTATTTGATATTTGGTATGGGTGGCGCAATTATTTCAATGATGGAAGGATTCTGAAAGTTGCGCTTTTTGGTCTCTGGGTGAGGGTAGTAGATCCAGCTGTTATAAGTTGAGGTTTGGAACAAAACCCGACAGCGAGAGAAGGAAAAGTCTTCGGGAGGATGGCGATCGGTCCACTCGACCTGGCGAAATGTGAGTTCAGGATCGGTGAGCTGAAAGGTTCTGGGATTAATCGAAATATTGAGTGTTCCTTTAAAGTATTCTGTTAGATCTAACCCTAAAGCTGCAAAAAACGGCATTTGCATTTCAATTGTCCCGCTAGGATAGGGACAATTTGCAGCAGAGCCGGAAGCTACTTGGTGGCCATGCTCTACAATTCCTGTAACAGTTTGCCAATGTCTATGAGTCATCCAGAAATACTTGACTGTGATGGATATCTTATAGAAAGCTTAATTCTCATCTAACTAAAAGCAAGCCTATTTACAACTCATTTCTCGATAAAATCTGTTTAATTAATAGTAGTTGCTTTCTGAATTTATTTACTCAAATTGAAGCTAATTCAAAGTTAATTACCATGGCAACCTGTCAAAGGAATTGCTATTCTTTCGCCTATCTTTCTATTAATAACACGCTCAAGCGGGCTTCAAATCGATGGTGAGACCCACAGCGTTGAGCACAGCCACAAAGGTTTCAAGAGTTGGGTTTTCTCCCTCTGCTAAGACCCTTTGTAGAGGCTTACTATGGCCATCAGTATTGCTCTCTTGCGTGATCTGCCTAGCTTCAACTACATTTCTTAAGGCCAACACAAAAGCTTCCCTGTTGCCATCCTTCAATGCCTCATCCAAAGCAGTTTTTAGGTACAGAGCTGCATAGTCTGGGTTAGCTAACCTCACCAGCAAGTCAGTTCGATAATCTTTCACTGGCATTATTCAACCCTCCCGCTGTTCATCCTGATACATTGCCCAGAGCCGTTGCGCTGTCTGAACATCTTTATTCTGACCTTTCTTATCGCCGCCGACCAACAACAGTACAACTCGCCTGCCTGCTAAACCATAGTAGACCCGATAGCCGGGGCAAAAAAGAACCGTAGCTCATAAACCCCTTCGCCAACGCTCTTGCGATCGCCAAAATTTCCTAGACTGACTCGGTCAAGCCGAACATCAATTCGGGCCTGGGTTTGAGCATCTAGGTTCGCAAACCACTCATCAAAGGGGCAAGCCCCCTGTGATGTCGTGTATTTTTGAAGTTCCCAATACTCCTGACTCATCGCTGCCTTAGTTCTGTTAAAAACCCAAAATCCCCGATTTCTTTAAGAAACCGGGGATCTATCAATAGAGTAACTTTCTTACCGCTCTATCGCTCGGTGAGCTTGGTCAGCAGTGTGTTCGATCGCTCCACAAAGGTCTTCATGCCGTTGGCATCAAAGCCCTTTTGAGCCATTAGCGCCGTGTCGTAGATTTGGTTGCAGATCATCGTCGCCATATCACCCGCCGGAGAGCTACCCCCGTCGGCCCCAATAATCGTGCTCTGGCTCAGACCTAGCAGGTTTTGAATCAGCGGGTGAGCCGTGTTCACCATCAGCACGTGGTCGTCGGGGAACTGCATCTCCTGCTGCTGAATCATTGCCATGGTTTCCTGCATGCGGCGGGCTTCTTCAGGCAGCAGCACCATGGCCGGGGGTGCGCCTTCGCCTTTCAGCGCCTGGGGTTTGACGTTCACGCGAGGGCGATTGATCGCCTGCTCAAACATCTCTTTGATCTGGTCGTCGCGGGTTTTGTTGGTGGCTGGGTCTACAATTTCGCTCTGCTTCTCTTTATCGAGCAGGGTGTCATCCAGATCCGCATCGACGCGGACGAATTTCACGTCGGAGTATTCGCGCTCCAGGGTCGGAATAAAGTGGGTGTCGATGAACGAATCCATGAACAGCAGCTCAAGGCCCTGGCTCCTGAATAGCTCAATGTAAGTGGCCTGGGAGACTTCGTCGGTGGCGTAGAAGACGCGATTTTCGTGCTTGTCTTTGTTGCGCTCTAGGTACTCTTGCAGGGTGGTGTAGAAGTTGCCCTTGGCATCGGTGGCGGGCTTATTGTCCGACACTTCTGACCAGGCGTCGCCCTCATCGGTCTGCACTTCGACCTTAGCGGCCTCGGTATCACCCAGTTTGGCGGTGGTGCGGAAGATGAGAATGTCTTTGACTTGCTCTTTGAACTTGTCGTCGTTGAGGGAGCCAAATTTGACGAAGTTGCCCAGGTCTTGCCAACTGGCAATGTACTTGGCGGGGTCGTCGCGGTACAGAGCTTTGAGGCTGTCGCCCACTTTCTTGGCGATGTAGTCGGCGATGCGGCGCACGGTGCGATCGCCCTGCAAGAAGCTCCGGCTCACGTTCAGCGGAATGTCGGTGCTGTCGATCACGCCGCGTAGGGGCAGTAGGAAGCGGGGCACCACTTCTTCGCAATTGTCGGTGACGAAGACCTGGTTGCAGTAGAGCTTAATGCTGCTCTTGGTGATGTCGATGTCGGGCTTGAGCTTCGGAAAGTAGAGAATGCCGTTGACCACGAAGGGGTAGTCAGTGTTGAGGTGAATCCACAGCAGCGGGTCTTCCTGGAAAGGATACAGGTAGCGGTAGAACTCCAGGTAGTCTTCGTCGGTGAGGCTACTGGGCGATTGCTTCCAGGGGGCTTCGTGCTTGTTAACGACCTCGCCGTCAATCTTGATCGGCACTGGCATGAAGTCGCAGTAGGTCTTAATCAACTGCCGAATGCGGGCGGGCTCCAGATATTCTTCTTCGCCCTCCATCAGGGTAAGGGTGATGGTGGTGCCGACAGTGGTGCGATCGGAGGCGCTCAGCTCAAACTGGGTCGAGCCGTCGCAGCTCCAGTGCACAGCTTCGGACCCTTCTTTATAGGAGAAGGTGTCAATCTCAACGGTGGAGGCCACCATGAACGATGAGTAAAAGCCGAGGCCAAAGTGACCAATGATTGGGTCTTCGGCAGCACTGTCTTTGTACTTGGTGATGAACTCTTCGGCGCTGGAGAAGGCTACCTGGTTGATGTACTTTTTGATCTCCTCAGCGGTCATACCGATGCCGGTGTCGGAGATGCTGAGGGTCTTCTTGTCTTTGTCAAACTTAATTTCAATCTCGGGGGCACTGATATCGCCGGAGTACTCGCCCGATCGCGCCACCATGGAGAGCTTTTTGATGGCGTCGACGGCGTTAGAAACCAGCTCCCGAAGAAAGATCTCGTGCTCGGAGTAGAGCGCTTTTTTGATGATCGGAAAAATATTCTCGGTATGGATCGAGATATTACCCTGTTCCAGAATCGTCGTCATGGCGGTTCGGTGGTGGTTCAACTATGGGTTACTTAAAGGCAATTTTTGACCGAGACGACGAATTCCACAAGCGGCGATCTCTGTACTAAGAGGTTCGGTTGACCCTACTCACTAAGGTAGAGAGTGCCCGAAGCGACAGTTGAGGCCCACGTCGATGCCAGTTCAGCCCGCTTAATGGACGTTCCACCTTCCAGCGTTTGGGCAAGGGCTCAAATGCTTTGCTAAGGAGCTAATGACCTTAGCTTAGTCCCAATCATCAGCCACACGGCGAGGGCAAAGCATCGCTGCTATAGCCTTTGTCAGCCCAAAGCACCCTCCCGCTTAAGCCTCGTGGCATACTCTTCGACCATTTACCGGCAGATGAGGCCCGCGACCTTTGCTATTTAGCGGCGATCGCATGCGCTTGATTTTGCTCAAGAGGGGCGATCGCTGATACTCATAATCTAGAGTGAGTCTCGCCGTTAACCCATATTATGTATTTCGGTTCACCGACTAATTCTGGAAGCTGTGAAAACAATCAGAAGATCTGTCTTAATAATGATTCATTTTCCTAAATTTGTTCTGAGCTAATCAACCCAAATAGACCCTATCAAATATATCTCTTTTGAGCGATTGAAGAATGGTGATCTTTACCTGAGTAATGGCTTAGCGTAGTCCCTCAAACTAATCTTGAGGGTGCATTTTCTGCACCATAGCCTACCCTATCGCTTCTAGGTTGCCAATCTTGTGCTTAGTAAAGCGAGGAAAATTCCCGACCGAAATTTTCTTCCATGGAAGCAGAAGTTACTGAAAAACGAACTTTAAAAACTTGATTCAACAGTATAGACGCTGAACCAGCAGGTTAAGAAAAGTAAGGATGTGTATCGAATTTAAGCCCAAACAGCGTTCACTTAAGAATATTCGGTCACTCTAACTGGTTCTCGGCTGGTTAACTTTGGTTGCTGAGTCGGTTTTATTGGGGGCTGGGAACCCTATAAGCAGAGGTGGCGGCGCTAATAGGCCAAAGGTAAGCATTACAAAACGCTAAGTGCCTAAAGCGTGACTATGGATGCAGGCCCTATTGGCATGGACAACGCAGCAATTAGGAATTATGAACAACGTTGTAGGAGACTTGTCGGCGCAGCAGCAGCGGAGAGCGGCTCGGCGGAGCTCTTTCGGGTTCATTATTCTGTTGATTTTAGGGGCCCTGGGAAACTATTTTCGCTGGTCATTCTTTTTTCATATTGACTTTCTCTTTGGCACAATTGCCGTGTGGCTTGTGCTCAGCTATTATGGCGTTCGCTGGGGCGCAGTGGCGGCGATAGTGGCCTCCAGCATCACATACTTTCTCTGGAATCACCCCTACGCCATTGTTATTTTTGCCGCTGAATTTTTGTTTGTTGCGTTTTTTTATGCGCGCCACTCTCGGCGTAATTTGGTGCTGGTCAACGCCATTTACTGGGTACTCATTGGCATGCCGCTGGTGTGGTTGTTTTACTACCTGGTTTTAAGGGTAGACACCAACCAAACCCAAATCATTATGCTCAAGCAGGGGGTCAACGGCATTTTTAATGCCTTGGTGGCTAGTCTGCTGCTGTCCTACACCCCCATCCATCAGTGGATAGGACGGCCCCAGGCGGCTAGCGCGCTATCGCTTCAGCAAACTCTGTTTAACCTACTAGTGGCCGCTGCCTTCCTCCCGACGCTGATTTTGATGGCGCAAGATAGTCACGGGGTTGTAGCCCAGGTAGTGACTGAGGAGCAAATTCACCTCAATTTGGTTTCCCAGCCCTTGGCAGCTCGCATTAAGGCTTGGTACAACCTCCATGTGCGGGCGACCACAGCTCTGGCCAACATTGCTGCTCAAGGGGTGGGGTCTGCTCTATCTCCGCAGAACCAGGAGATTCTGCAAGCCCAGACCAAAACTATTCAAGCGCTAACTCCAGATTTTCGTCATTTGGTAGTTACCAACGGTGCCAACGAGATTGTGGCTGAGGCAAGTAGTGACCATGGCCCTATCCATGCGCTCAGGCTGCCTACGCTGGGCCAGGCCGCCAACGGCCTGCCTCTCCTATCCCGCGATCGCATGGGAGACCACTCCGCTCAAAACAGTACCGTGCTGCTCAGCCAGCCCGTGCTCAATCAGGGCCAGGTGCAGGGCCGCGTCTGGGGCGAGATTGATCTGTCTCCAATGAAAGACATGCTGGCAGAAACTGCCGCTGAGCTGCATTTTCAGGTGACGTTGGTCGATCAAAACCAGCAGGTGCTGCTGAGCACAAACCCTGAGCGGGGCTGGAGTAGCACCTTCGACCTGCGCCAAACAGGCGAAGTCGTAACTCTCAGCGATGGAATTTATCACTGGTTGCCGACCGACGGTAGCCCCCTGTACGTCACCCGCTGGCGCAACTCGTGGTTTGTAGAAGAACTGTCCCTGCCGGCTATTGCCGGGTGGAAGCTGATTGTCGAGTCTCCGGCCCAGCCCCACGTTCAACCGGTGCAGCAACAGCACACCAGAAGTTTATTCATTTTGCTGGTGGTCACGGCGCTGACCCTAGCCATTGCGCACTGGCTCAGTCGGCGGTTTGTGAAGCCGCTGTTTGAACTGGCCCAGGTGACTACTAACCTGCCGACCCAGGTGCAGGAGCGCCGAACGATTCAGTGGCCCACCAGCCCGTTGATAGAGCTGCGATCGCTGGTGCAAAACTTCCAGCAGATGGCCGTCACCCTGACCCAAAAATTCCAGGAATTGCAGCAGGCTAAGCAAACCGCAGAGGTGGCAAACCAGGCCAAAAGCGAGTTTTTGGCCAATATGAGCCACGAGCTGCGTACCCCCCTCAACGCTATTTTGGGTTTTACTAACCTGCTGCATCGCCAGCCCGCCCTAGCCTCCCACCGGCCGGAGCTCGACTTAATCAAATCTAGCGGCGAGCACCTGCTTGACCTAATTAACGATGTGCTTGATCTGGCCAAGATTGAGGCTGGGCGCATGACCCTCAAGGCCGCTGCCTTTAACTTGCTCGACTTTATCGCCAACCTAGAGAGTATGTTTTCGTTGCGAGCCCAGGCTAAGTCTATTGGCTTCGCCGTTGAGCGCGGTGCTGAGCTGCCGCAGTTTGTCCAGGCTGATGAGCGCAAGCTGCGCCAGGTGATCATGAACCTGCTCAACAATGCGATTAAATTTACCGAGGCGGGGAAAGTGACGCTGCGGGTTCTGTGGTCGCCGCAGCGGGAGGGCTGGCTGCGGTTTGAGGTAATCGATTCTGGCTTCGGCGTTGCCCCTGAGGAGATGAATCTACTGTTCCGATCGTTCTCGCAAACCGAGTCTGGGCGGAGTAGCAACGAAGGCACTGGTCTGGGGCTGCGTATTTGCGATCAGCTGATTCAGCTCATGGGAGGCATGATTGAGGTGCAAAGCCAGCCTGGCCAGGGGTCGCAGTTTACGGTGCAGGTGCCGGTAGCGGGGGCGATCGCCGCTCAGCTGACGACGCTCTCCTCAACCCGTCAGGCCACGGGGCTAGCCCCTGACCAGCTGCCCTATCGGCTGCTGGTGGTCGATGACCAGTTCAGCAATCGCCGGTTGCTGATGCAGTTATTAAGCGACCTGGGGTTTGAGGTGCGCGAGGCCTGCCATGGTCGAGAGGCGATCGCCCAGTGGCAAGACTGGCAGCCCCACCTGATCTGGATGGATATGCGCATGCCGGTGATGGATGGCTACGAGGCTACCCGCCAGATCAAGGCCCAAGTGCAGGGGCAGGCCACCGCCATCATTGCTCTCACTGCCAGCGTCTTTGACGAAGAAAAATCGCTGGTGCTGTCAGCGGGCTGCGACGACTTTGTCCGCAAGCCGTTTGAGCCGACGGTGATTGTCGACAAGCTGGAGCAGCACCTGGGGGTGCAGTTTGTCTATACCGAGCCCCCGGCCCTGGCCCCCGCTGCTGAGACGGCTCCCTGTCCAGCGGGTAGCCTAGCTATGATGCCCCAGGACTGGTGCGATCGCCTTTACCACGCCGCTACCCAGGCCGACCAGAAAGCTCTGTTTCACCTGCTCGAGGCCCTGCCGGATGAGCAGGAGTCCCACCGTCAAGTTTTGCAAAGCTGGGTAGCCAACTTCCAATTTGACAAGCTGATGTCCCTCTGCCGGCGCGAAGATGAGCGAACGCCCTAACCCCAAGCCCACCATTCTGATCGTCGATGACGTTCCCGACAATCTGCATCTGCTGATTCGGGAGCTGGGGGAGCAGGCCTACGAAACGCGGGGCGTCTTAACAGGGGCTATGGCCCTCACGGTGGCTCGCTCAACCCCTATCGACTTGATTTTGCTCGACATCATGCTGCCCGATACCGACGGCTACAGCGTGTGTGAAACCCTCAAGGCTGACCCTGCCACCCGCGATATTCCGGTTATTTTTATTAGCGCCCTCGACGAAGCCCTCGACAAGGTCAAAGCCTTTGCGGTGGGGGGCGTAGACTATATTTCTAAGCCCTTCAGAACCGCAGAAGTGATAGCTCGGGTTAACACTCAACTCAGTCTCCGCCAGGCCCAGCGTCAGCTGCAGCAGTTTAACCAGGCGCTAGAGCAGCAGGTGCAGCAGCGCACCTATGAGCTGGGGGAGGTCAACAAATCGCTGCTGTCTGAAATTCAGGTGCGGCAGCAAGCGGAGCAAGATCTGCGCAATAGCGAAATTCGCTATCGCCTCATCGCCGACAACATGAGCGATCTGGTCTGTCTGCACAACACCGAGGGAGAATTTTTATACGTCAGCCCGTCAGTTCAAACCCTGCTGGGCTACGCCGCCACCGACCTGCTCGGCAAGCGCCTCCAGGATTTTTGCCATCCGGCCGATAGTCACTGCATTCAGCTCCAGTTTCAACCCTTGCCGGAGCAAGGCGAATCGAGCACCAGCTGCTATCGGTTTCGGTGTCAGTCGGGCCACCACATCTGGCTTGAAACCCTGGCTAAGCCAGTGCTCGATGACGCAGGGGCGATCACCGGCATTGTCACCAGCTCGCGGGATGTGAGCCGCCGGGTTGAAGTCGAACATCGGTTGCGCCACGATGCCCTGCACGATGCCCTTACCCAACTGCCCAACCGTGACTGGTTGGCCAAACGCCTGGAGCTAGAGCTGATGCAGTGCAGCTGGTATGGCGGTCATCGCTTTGGCCTGCTGATGGTTGACCTCGATCGCTTCAAGGCGGTGAACGATAGCCTGGGTCACTTGCTCGGCGACAAACTGCTGGTGGCCGTGGCCAACTTGCTCAAGGGCTGCGTTCGCGATATCGATATGGTGTCGCGCTGGGGCGGCGACGAGTTTGTGATTTTCCTAGAGAGAATTACTGACGCCAACGAAGTCATTCAGGTCGCTAATCGCATTCAAGCCACGCTCGAAAACCCGATCGCCCTCGACGGCAAAATTATTTTTACCTCCGTCAGCATTGGCATTTTGATTGGCGATGGTGCCTACGCCAACAGCAACGACATTTTTAGGGATGTGGATATTGCCCTTTACCGGGCTAAGGAGATGGGGCGCAACCGCTACGAAATTTTTAGTCTAGAAATGTACCAGCAGGCGATCGCCCGGCTCAACCTCGAAAACGAACTGCGTTTAGCCATCCAGCAGCAGCACTTTGTGGTGCACTACCAGCCGATTGTGTCGCTCAAAACGCGATCGCTGCTGGGGTTCGAGGCCTTGGCCCGGTGGCAGCACCCCACCCAAGGGCTGATTATGCCCGGCGAGTTCATCGACCTAGCCGAAGATACTGGGCTGATTAAGCCCCTCGGCGGGCAAATTTTGCGTCAGGTGTGCGAAACCCTGAGCCAGTGGAGCGCTTCCTATTCCCTAGGCAATGGTTTTCAAGTCAGCGTCAATGTGTCGGGCCAGCAGTTTCGCGACCCGGCCTTTATCCACACCGTCGACCGGATTTTGGTCGACACCGGGGTGGCGGGTCGCTGGCTTAAGTTTGAGATCACCGAGCGCATTTTGCTAGAGCAATCAGAGAGCATTGCCAGCACCCTAGCGGCGATTCGCAGTCGCGGCATTGAGCTCAGCATTGACGACTTTGGCACCGGCTACTCGTCCCTGCGCTACCTCAGTCAGTTTTCGGTGCAAACCCTCAAAATTGATCGCTCCTTTGTCAACCAAATGCAGCCCACTCGCCAGGGCATTGTGCAGGCCATTGTCGATTTGGCCCACAACCTGGAGATGACCTGTATTGCCGAAGGGGTCGAAACCGAACTGCAGCTTAACCAACTGCTCAGCCTGGGGTGTGAGGCGGCCCAGGGGTATTTTTTCGCTCGCCCCCTGCCTGTGGAGGCGGCGACTCAGATGCTTGAGGGCGATCGCCGGTTGCCCTAGCCCCTAGCCGGGGCGTTTGGGCCAGCTATTAGCGCGAAGGTTTTGGGCGGCCAGCTCTACGGTTTCGGCAATGCGGCGCGTGCGGGTTTCGGCCCGTTTGGCGCTGGCAATCCATTCCAAAATGCCCCGCTTTGCCGAACGCGGAAAAGCCTCAAAATTTGCTCTGGCCAACTCATTCTCGGCTAAGGCCGTTGCCAGATCCGTCGGCACCTCCAGGCGCTCGATCGCATCCAGCAACTCCCACGACCCATCCTGTTTCGCCGCCTCAATTTTTGCCAGCCCTGGCGGCATCATTAGCCCCGCCTCGCTTAGGGCAGCAATCCGCTTTTTGTTAAGCGCCGACCAGCCGGTACCCGGCTGGCGCGGGGCCATCCACAGCATGGTGCGCTCGTCGTCGAGCTTGTTGCCCTTGCTGTCGATCCAGCCAAAGCACAGCGCTTCTTCCACCACCTCATCGTAGGAAACGTGGGGCTTACCCGGCCGTTTCTTATAGGTGATCAGCCATAACCCTTCAGTCCGCGAGTGATTTGTCGCCAACCACTCGCGCCACTCAGCGCGGCTTTCAACTTGAACAGAGTTGTTGGGCGCTTCAGTCGCCATGGCAGTCAGGACAAGTCATCCTCAAGCCTCAGCATACTCAATCCACGCCTCGTTCTGCTTCAGCAACATCCCAACTCATCCACCCATCCACCTATCCACCCTCCTACCCACCCACCCTTCACCGTCCCCGCTCGGACATACTCAGGCGATCGCCCAGTTGCCGAATGGTCTGGGCCA
Source organism: Nodosilinea sp. FACHB-141 (assembly GCF_014696135.1). Taxonomy (NCBI): domain Bacteria; kingdom Bacillati; phylum Cyanobacteriota; class Cyanophyceae; order Nodosilineales; family Nodosilineaceae; genus Nodosilinea; species Nodosilinea sp. FACHB-141. The sequence goes on from NZ_JACJPP010000011.1 coordinate 434,045, forward strand.
GATCTAAATCGCGCTTCAAGAGTTTCTCGATTTTGGTATAGCTGTAAAGCACCGTGGTGTGGTCTTTGCCGCCAAAGGCATCGCCAATTTTGGGCAGGCTGAGATCGGTGTGGCGGCGCATTAGATACATGCCCACCTGACGGGCCTGGCTGATTTCCCGCCGTCGTGAGGATCCCTTTAAATCTTCCACCGAGACGCCAAACTTTTCCGCCACCACCGCCAGCACCGAGCTAGGCGAGGCTTCGACTTTATCTGCTGGAGGGTTCAGCACCGCCGTCAAGTGTTCGACGGTCATGGGCAGACCCGAGATCGAGGTGTAGGCGAGGGCGCGAATCAGCGCCCCCTCCAGCTCGCGAACATTCGAGGTGTAGCTGGCTGCAATATACTCAAGCGCCTCTCGAGGCAGCTCCACCTGCTCGTACTCCGCCTTCTTTTGCAGAATAGCGATTCGGGTCTCGTAGTCGGGGGTTTGAATGTCGGCAATCAGGCCCATGGAAAACCGCGAGATCAGCCGGTCTTGTAGCCGCATAATCTGGTTGGGGGGCCGGTCTGAGGCCAGCACAATCTGCTTGCCCGCCTCGTGGAGCGTGTTGAAGGTGTGGAAGAACTCTTCCTGGGTGTACTCCTTGCCCTCAATAAACTGAATGTCATCTACCAGCAAAATATCCACATCCCGGTAGTGGGAGCGAAAGTGCTGCATGCTGTCGCGGCGAATGGCGGTGATCAGGTCGTTGGTGAACTGTTCTGTGCTGACGTAGGCCACCCGCGCCTGGGGGGCAACTTCCTGCCGGTAGTGGCCGATGGACTGCATCAGATGGGTCTTGCCCAGGCCCACTCCGCCGCACAAAAACAGCGGGTTAAACTCACGCCCTGGTGACTCGGCTACCGCCAGAGCCGCCGCATGGGCCATGCGGTTGTTGGCCCCCACCACAAAGCGCGAAAACACCGCTTTGTGGTTGAGGTCGTTGTAATTTTCCCGAGTCGGGGCGGGCGAGTCCGCCGGCATTGCCCGGGTGGGCAACCCTGGGGTCGAGCGAGCGGGTAGGGTCGGGGCCGAGGTTGGCCAGTTGACCTCAGCCATGGGCCGCAGCGCCGCCGAGGTGTCATCCCCGTCGGGTACCACCGTTACCTGAAGCTCAATAGCCTTGCCCAAAATATTGTTGACGACCTGAGTGATGGTGCCTGCATAGTGCTTCTGCACCCAGTTGCGGGAAAAAGGGTTGGGGGTCGATATCACCAGGGCGCGATCGCTCAGGGTTTGCGCCTGAGCAGGCTTAATCCAGGTTTCAAAGGTGGGTCGGCTCAGCTCCACCTGAAGCTGATTCAAAACCTCTTCCCACAACCGATCCAGGGCCTGGTCCACGGTTTACCTCGTAAATAACCGCTGCCCGAAGGCAGACATCGCGCATGATTAACTGATCGGGCTACCACTCCCTAGCCCGCTAGCATTCTGATGCCAGAACTGGGGCTTTCCAGGGCCGTGGAACCGTTTGTCCCGAACCTTAGCTGTAGACCGGGGCAGCCCAGTCCAACAGCTATTGGAAGATCTATAGGGTACTAGATATACAGATAAAAAATGTCCCTAATTCTACATATAGCGTTTTAGCAAAATTTGGATCCAGTGATGCTCCAATTAAGCGAGGCACTAGAGGCGTCCCGCTGGTCTATTGAACCATAGGACCCTAGCCTCTGGGAAAGATATATACAATGGCTACAATATTGCTCACCTAACCCCGCCCCTGGCTCATCCTTTGACACCTAAGGCCTATCTATGACCACCCCAGAGTCTTCGTCGCCATCGCCTTCGCTACTGACCCTGGGCCATCCGGTGCTGCGCCAGGTCGCCCAGCCCGTGACCGCGTTAGATGGATCGGTACAACAGCTGATTGATCAGCTATTGACCACAGTGCGCACCGCCAACGGCGTCGGCATTGCCGCCCCCCAGCTGGGCCACTCGCTACGGATACTGGTGATCGCCTCGCGCCCCAACCTGCGCTACCCCCACGCCCCTCTGATGGAGCCGACGGTGCTGATTAATCCTCGTCTAGTCTCGGCTAGCGATGAGCTAGAGCTGGGCTGGGAGGGCTGTCTCAGCGTGCCAGGGGTGCGGGGCCAGGTGCCGCGCCATCAAACCGTAGAGGTGGAATACTGCGATCGCCACGGACAAGCCTACCGTCAAATTTGGCAGGGCTTCGTCGCCCGTATTTTTCAGCACGAAGTCGACCATCTAGACGGCAAGGTGTTTCTCGACCGAGTGCAGTCTGAGGCTGACCTGCTGACTGAAGACGCCTACCAGGCTATGGAAATCGCCAATCTTGGCTAAGGGTTGTCCAAGCTTTGCCTGACCGCATCAGTTTCTTGGCGCTAGCCAATTAATTCTTGACGGACTGTATTTCAGAATGCAACGGCCCTAGCCCGGTTTTGAAAAACATTCAGCAGAATCAGAGCCGCCCCAGGTCACTCAGTTACCCTGATACCTCTGGCCGGATAATTTCTGACCAGACTATCTGGCTGGCTAAGGCCAAAGGAAACAGCGTGAGTTCTCACCCGCAGCCCCGCATTGTTCGCCTCGACATGCTCGACACCGACTACGCCAAAATAGCGGCGGGAGAGCCCATCCCCGACGCCAAAAAGCAGCGGCTCTCCCAAGACAGCTATGACTTTACCCGCCTAGGGCAGCACATTGCCCGCTACCGCTACGGTGGGCTTGACGAACAGGGGCAAGACGACATTCTCTGCACCCTGGGCACTACCGCTGGGCTATTTACCCTAGCCGATGTTGAGGACATGAACGATCGTCTCCGTCAGACCGGCCGCTTTTACCTCACCCCTGGCGAGCGTCAGCAGGTAATCAACTGGCTAGTGGACGAGTTGGGCATCGAGTTGACTGAAGAACTGAACTCTCAGGGTGAGTAGATATAAAGCTCCATCTGTGAACATTTCATTCGCTATAGATTTATCTCTGGCTAACGAATAAAATCTGGCCCGTTCCCGGTATCTCAATGTAAACGAGTGTTTCAATCGAGTTACAACCCTTGAGAGTGGCCCAAAATGCCAAAAATCCCGTGATACGATGCCCTCGTAGCTTTTCGCAATAGTGGAGTAAGCACCCTTGGTACTTCGGGTAGCAGTAGTAGGATCAGGTCCAGCAGGCTCCTCGGCTGCTGAGACACTAGTTAGAGCCGGTATTGAAACGTACCTATTCGAGCGCAAGCTCGACAACGCCAAGCCCTGCGGTGGGGCGATTCCCCTGTGCATGGTCGAAGAATTTGATTTGCCGCCGGAGATCATCGATCGCCGCGTGCGCAAGATGAAGATGATCTCCCCCTCCAATGTTGAGGTCAACATCGGCAGCACCCTCAAAGAGGACGAGTACATCGGCATGTGCCGTCGCGAAGTGATGGATGGCTTTTTGCGCGATCGTGCTGCCCAGCACGGCGCTAAGCTGATTAACGGTACCGTTCACACCCTCGAAATTCCCACGACCGAGACGGGGGCCTATACCCTCCACTACACCGAGCACCGCGAAGATGGTCTAGTGGGTGACAACAAGTCGCTTCAGGTCGATCTGGTGATCGGGGCTGATGGAGCTAACTCCCGCGTCGCCAAGGCGATCAAGGCTGGGGATTACAACTATGCGATCGCCTTCCAGGAGCGCATTCGCCTGCCCGAAGACAAGATGGCTTACTACGAAGACCTGGCCGAGATGTACGTGGGCAACGACGTTTCCCCCGACTTCTACGCCTGGGTATTCCCTAAGTATGACCACGTTGCCGTAGGCACCGGCACCATGCGGGTCAACCAGGCCAAGATCAAGGGTCTTCAAGCCGGTATTCGCGCCCGCGCCGCCAAGCGTCTAGAAGGTGGCGAAATCATCAAAGTAGAAGCCCACCCCATTCCTGAGCACCCCAGACCTCGCCGCGTTGTCGGCCGCGTGGCTCTAGTCGGCGATGCCGCCGGTACCGTCACCAAGTCCTCCGGTGAGGGCATCTACTTCGCCGCTAAGTCGGCCCGCATGTGCGCCGAAACCATTGTGGAATTTTCCAACAATGGCCAGCGCATTCCCACCGAAGCCGACCTCAAGGTCTATCTGAAGCGCTGGGACAGGCAGTACGGCATGACCTACAAAGTGCTGGACCTGCTGCAAACGGTGTTCTACCGTTCCGACGCCACCCGCGAGGCCTTTGTCGAAATGTGCTCTGACATCGACGTGCAGAAGCTCACCTTCGACAGCTACCTCTACAAAACCGTGGTGCCTGCCAACCCCCTGGTGCAGATGAAAATCACCGCCAAGACAATGGGCAGCTTGATTCGTGGCCATGCGCTAGCTCCAACCCGGAGCTGGTAGTAGGGCGATCGTTCAGTTTCTTTCTAACCCCCTAAGCTGACTGGCTTTGACAATACTTTGTCAAAGCCAGTTTTTTATACTTGGTGAACCCAGAGTTCCTATTGATAACCTGACCCAACGCTCAACTCTTTGGCTCTAGCCTAAGCTTTGCTTCCACCGCTTTGTTGGCACGAAGCCCAGACGTTGCTTTGGCACCTTCCTGATGGTCAAAATCCCAGGCAGCCTACTTCAATAGAGAATTCCTAGAACTCCTACAAAAAAAGGCTGTTGGAAATCTAGATTTCCAACAGCCTTTTCTTAAGCAAGTGAGTCTTTGATAGTCTGGCTTATTTACCCATGCCGAGCTGCTGAGCTTTCTGGTAAACCTTACCCTCCGTCAGCAGCGAGGGAGCAATTACTACCTCTACCTGCTGCATCTCCTTCAGGTCTTTAGCCCCCAGGGTGCCCATGCTAGTTTGCAGCGCCCCTAAGAAGTTGTGGGTGCCGTCGTCTAGCCCGGCGGGGCCGCGCAGAATTTGCTCCAGACTGCCGGTAGTACCCACTTTGATACGGGTGCCTCGGGGCAGCACCGGGCTAGGGGTAGCCATCCCCCAGTGGAAGCCGCGACCTGGAGCTTCGGCGGCGCGGGCAAAGGGTGAGCCAATCATGACCCCGTCGGCTCCGCAGGCGATGCACTTGCAGATGTCGCCGCCGGTGACCAAGCCGCCATCGGCGACGATCGCCACATAGCGCCCAGTTTCGGCGAAGAAGTCGTCGCGGGCGGCAGCGCAGTCGGCCACGGCGGTCGCCTGAGGAATGCCAATGCCTAGCACTCCACGCGAAGTGCAGGCGGCACCGGGGCCAATGCCCACCATGACGGCAGCAGCCCCAGCTTTCATTAGATTGAGAGCGACTTCGTAGGTGACGCAGTTGCCCAAAATTACCGGCATGGGCATCTCAGCGCAGAAAGCGGCGAGATCGAGCGGGCTAATGTCTGCCGGGGATAGGTGGGCAGTGGAAACCACCGTGGCTTGTACAAACACCAGGTCAGCGCCGGCTTCAGCAATGGTGGCCCCAAACCGGGAAGCTCCAGCGGGAGTGACGCTCACTGCCGCTACCCCACCCCCAGCCTTAATGGCTTGAATGCGTTTAGTGATCAGCTCGGGCTTAATCGGTTCAGCATAGAGAGCCTGCATCAGGCCGACAAATTCCTCTTTGCCCACCGAGGCAATTTTGTCGAGGATGGGGTTGGGGTCGTCGTAGCGGGTTTGAATGCCCTCTAGGTTGAGCACGCCCAGAGCTCCCAGTTCCGAGAGCCGAATTGCCATGCCCACATCGACGACGCCATCCATAGCGCTAGCGATGATAGGAATCTCACGCTCAACGCCACCAATTTGCCAACGGGTGTCGGCCAGGCTTGGGTCTAGGGTGCGAGGCCCAGGCACTAGGGCAATTTCGTCAATGCCGTACGCTCTGCGGACTACTTTGCCGCGACCAAGTTGTATATTCACGTCCTTACTTTACCCTCTGGGCCAAAACCATTAGGCTAGCCTAGCAAAAAAGAATTCTCGCCGTATAGCCATTGGGCTGAAACCCCGTTGTCAACAGGGATACCGATGGTGGGTGATAATATTGGTCAGGCTCGAGCTAGAGCAGTATTTTTAACGGGGAAAACGGTTGTGAATCTGTCGTCGCTGACGTTTTTGCGCAAAATGCGATCGCCCAATCGCCAGTTTGCCGTGATTGGTTTAGGGCGGTTTGGTCGAGCGGTATGCGCCACCCTCAACAACCTGGGTTATGAAGTGCTGGCTGTCGATACCAACGAGATCCATGTTAGCCAGGCAATGACCGACCAAATTGCCGCCCATGCCCTCCAGCTCGATAGCACCCAACCTTCGGCTCTCCGCGAAGCGGGCATCACTGATTTTGATACGGTGATTGTGGCGATCGGCAACTATGTCGAAGAAAGTATCATTACCACCCTCAACTTAAAAGAAGCGGGGGTTAAAAACGTGGTGGCCAAGGCGTCGTCAGAGATCCACGGCAAGCTGCTCGATCGCGTTGGTGCCGATCACGTCGTGTTTCCAGAGCACGAGATGGGCTGCGATCTGGCGCGATCGCTAACCTCCCCCGGCATTCTCGATCGCTTCGAAATCGACCCCAACCACTGCATTGCCGAGATCATTGTGCCTCAGGCCTTTGACCAAAAAACCATTGTCGACCTTGACCTGCGCAACCGCTACGAACTAACCCTGCTGGCGGTGAGTCAAGACAACGAACCCGAGCAGTTTGAGATCAACCCCAGCCCCGTCACTCGGCTCAAAGCGGGGGGGCTGATGGTGGTCATCGGCAGCAATAAAGGCTTAGAGCGTCTACCGGTATAGCCCATGCGCGTGATTGGACTAATTAGCGGCACCTCTGTTGACGGCATTGATGCCGCCCTGGTTGATTTGGAGGGGCAGGGCTACGACCTGACGGTGTCGTTGGTCGAGGGGCTAGCCTATCCTTACCCCGACGAGCTGCGTCGGCAGATTTTGGCGCTGTGTGCGGGGGAGGCGATCGCCCTCGACCAACTGGCCGCCCTCGACGATGCTGTGGCCGAGACTTTCGCAGCAGCAGCCCAGGCGCTAATCGCCCAGGCTGGCCCCGCCGAACTGATTGCCTCCCATGGGCAGACGGTATTTCACCGGCCAGTGGGTAGACCGGCACTGCCTGACCAGGGACCAACGCGGCTGGCCTACTCGCTGCAGCTGGGGCGCGGGGTGGCAATCGCCCAGCAGACCGGCTTACCCACCGTCAGCAACTTTCGTCAAGCTGATATTGAAGCGGGGGGTGAAGGGGCACCGCTGGCGCCGATCGTCGATCTCTGCTTACTCAGCCACCCCATCGAGCGGCGCTGCGTGCAGAATTTAGGCGGCATTGGCAATGTTGCCTACCTCCCCGCCTGGAACCGTCAGGACAGTGCGCCCAAGGTGCTGGGCTGGGATACAGGGCCGGCCAATTCCCTCATTGACATAGCAGTGCATACCTTGTCGGCGGGGGCGCTTACCTACGACGTTGACGGCGCTTGGGCTGCCCAGGGCACTCCCTGTCTGCCCCTGATCAGTCAGTGGTTGGCGCACCCCTACTTCACTCAGCCGCCGCCAAAATCCACCGGGCGCGAGCTGTTTGGTTGGGAATTCTTTGAGCAGTGCCGTCAAGATGCTCAGAGGGAGGGGTTAGCGCCGCAGGATTTGGTGGCGACCCTGACCGAGTTCACAGCGGCCTCAGTGGCCCAGGAGTACCGCACCTTTTTGCCCGCCCTACCCGATCGCCTGCTAGTGTGCGGCGGCGGCAGCCAAAACCCAGTGCTGATGGCGCGTCTCCAGGCGCGGCTGCCCGAGACAGTGGTGCAGACCACCGATGCAGTGGGAGTGTCAGCCAGCTATAAGGAAGCGATCGCCTTTGCGGTGCTCGGCTACTGGTATCGCCAGGGCTTCCCCGGTAACTTGCCCGCAGTGACTGGAGCCATCTGCCCTGTTGTGCTTGGGCACGGTAATGATATTGCCCTGCCCCGCTAGATTAAAGGGTTGACGAGGCCCATACCCCAGTCTGAGCAATAGGGCGTATGCTTGAGAGGCACGGGACAGAGGACAGCGGGCTATGCCGGACATCAGCAGCGACACAACCGATGTCGCAGGCCATGTCAAAGCTGAGGGAGCATTGTGTGGACCATAGCTTTTTAATTGAGCCTGGCCGGTGGACGCTCCAGGGCAACTGGATGGAGCGCGATCGGCTGCCTACGCCAGTGAAGGGAAAAATCCTAGTCGCCTGGAGTCGCGACGACTGGTTCACGATGGTGATGAAGCTGGTTTTGCCCGATACTCAGCCCAACGAGATGGCGCTTCAGTACCGGGGCCGGTTGACCAGCGGCGACTGTCAGTACACGTTTGTGCTGCAGCACAGCCTGCTAGGTCGGGTAGAAGGAGAGGGCTGGGTGGCCCCTGACTCAATCATTCAGCGCTATTGGGCTTTGGGCGATCGCCAGCGCCGCACGGGCTTTGAGACCCTATATCGCCTCGACCACGATCGCTACCACCTTTCTAGCGGCATTATGACCGGCCACTACCTGACCAGCGCCATGGAAGCAACCCTTCATCTGCAGGGGACCTCAGCGCCAGGGATGTAAACGGCCTCTCTATAAGTGCTTTCAGGAGAATGTACTACAGTAAAAACAACACCTTTTAGACGCAGCTGGGCATATTAACTCTATGGTCCCTAGCCGTGGGCGGAGCCCAACCTGAGATATTGCGGGGTGCACAATTGAGATGAATGTTAGTCAGCAGGGCGGCAGCGGGCACCATCATTTCCTAGGTTAACAACTACGGGCTCTACGATTGGTCTAGCTTCGGTTCGTTGATCCGCTTGGCAATGGACGGCTCACTGAGTTGAGTAAAGCGGTTAGGTTTTGGGCCTCAGATCCGTTGCCGCCCCTAGTTTATATTCTGCTTCGCTACACACCCTCTGACTTGCCTGCCCCTCCCTGCCTTTTGGCTAATACCGTTCTATGGCTGACTCAAACCTGGGCTGTAAACTGGCCAATCGCTACGAATTACTAGAACCTATTGGCCAGGGTTCGATGGGTCGGGTGTATCTAGCCGAAGACCTGCTGCTGGGCAGCGTGAAGGTGGCGATCAAGCTGCTTTCCCAGACCCTACCTGGCGAAAAACTGCGCGATCGCTTCATGCAGGAGGCCATGACCTGTGCTCAGCTGGGCCAAAAAAGCATTCATGTCGTGCGTGTCACTGACTACGGCGTCAGCGACGAAGGGGTACCTTTCTATGTGATGGAATATTTGCAGGGGCAAAGCCTCAGCCATCTGCTCAATCTTCAGCCCCTGCCTATGCCTCGATTTTTGGGCCTGATTCGGCAAATTTGTCTCGGTCTTCAGGCTGCCCACGAAGGCATTATTCTCAAGACCCAGCCTCAGCCGGTGCCCATTATTCACCGCGACATCAAGCCCAGCAACATCATGATTGTGCAAGACCCTACCCTAGGGGAGCTGGCGAAGATATTAGACTTTGGCATTGCCAAACTCATGCAGGTCGATAGCGATCAGACCAATTGCTTTATGGGGACTCTGGCCTACGCTTCCCCTGAGCAAATGGAAGGCCGCGAGCTCGACGGTCGCTCCGACATCTACAGCCTCGGGGTGATGATGTTTCAAATGCTGACCGGCCATTTACCCCTGCGGGCCAGCAGTCATACCTTTGGGGGCTGGTACAAGGTGCACCAGACCCAGTCGCCCAAGCTCATGAGTGAGGTGGCCAGTGGCATTAAAATTCCTAAGCTGCTCGAAGACCTGGTCATGGGCTGTATGGCTAAGCTCGCCGATGAGCGCCCCCAGAGCACCCAGGAAATTTTGAAAATTCTAGAGCCGCTTCAGTCTCGCTACGTTAACGGCTTTCGCATTAGCCAGCGAATCAGCACCACCCTCAGCCGAGTGCCGGTCACTCGCCAGCCAACAGCCACCGAGTCGCTCCAGGACGACCAGGTCTGTAAGTTAACTGTGTGGCCTACGGCTAAGCCTGTAGCCGAGATTGTCTTTCCCCACTCGCTGCCCACCAGCCAGGGGCCTTTGGCCACCCTGTGGGCGATGATGCCCGAGGCCGAAATCAACCGGCGGCTGGTCAGCACCCGCTACAACACCTTTATTTGCACCATGGCTCCCCACCCCATGATGCTCTGGCTGACGGTGCTCTACAGCAGTTCCCATGGCGCACGCTGGCTGCCCTGCTACCTGGATCTCAAAACGGCTTTAGGCCAAGACATGGCTGGGCTGCTGGGTAAAACCGGTAGCTATAAGCTGCTGCTCTTTGCCCTAGAGAACCCGCGTCCTTGTGCCCATGTGTTGAGCTGTAATGTCTCCGACCTTCAGCGCAGTCTGCTTCAAGAGTGGGCGCTGACTGCTCGCAGCCGCCCCTCCACCGGGGCGATCGCCACCAGCCGCGACCTGTTGCGCAACGAACTACAAACTAAGCTCAAACCCAAGGTGCTGCAAAAGCTAGAGTCGATCTACGTCGATACAGGCTCTAGCCTCTCTGACTAGAGCACCAGATATAGCCTCGTCAGATCGGTTAGGACATCCTGCATAGTCCTTGGATCGATGGCTGTATGCTATTGCTCCGCCCTAGTTTTTGCTGGTGGTAATAACTTGTGTCCAAGTGCAGTGGCAACGTTGTATATCTAAGCCGGGAAAAACAGCACTGGATGCCAGCTGCTGCGCAAGATCTCGCGGGTAAGGCTGGGGGCTGACCACTTGAGAACGCCGCCAAGGTTGCTAGAGCAGGCGGCGATCGCCCCTATATCGTGCGTTTCTGCCGTTTTCAAAATTTCTGTCAAGGGGTTGCCCTCGACGACGGTGGTGTTGACGACTAAATTGAGGGCAGCTAACTCTGACTGAAGCTGGTCGAGTTCCTGTTCAGCTTGCTTCAGGGGATTATTGCCTCTCAACTCCCGGCGCACGCTTTCATCAACAACCCATAGCAGCCGCACCCGCTCTAGCACCGAGTTGGGGTTGTTTTTCACCTGCTGATGAATTTTTTTGAGCAAACTTTTGCCACCCTGGGTGCCGTTGTAGGGAACTAGCAGGTAGCGGAACAGGTGAGCACAGCGCAGTTTTAGCTCAGCGGTAGTGTAGGTCGACACGAGCTGGGGCCGCAAAATAACGATGGGAATCGTTGTCTTTTCGGCCAGATTAGCGGTAGTGCTGCCAAAGAGTTTTTCTTCCAGCAGGGTGCGGGTTGGGCTGCCCAAAAAAATCACGTCGCTCTGGTGCTTTTTGGCTAGGCGCAAGATGCTTTCGCTGGCGCGTCCCATCTGTACTTCAACGGTCACATCGATGTCGCTGGGTACATCGCGCAGCAGGGTCTGCAAGCGTTGGCGGGGTTTTTCTAGCAGCTCTGGGCTATCTCGCGGAATTTCCCGCTCTCCGTCTACCGAAACGTTGTGAAAAAATACGAGGGACTTAAACCCTCCAGCGACGAGGCTCGGCACAAACTGGGCAAGACGGTAGATACCATCGTTGAAGTCGGTACAAATGAGCGCGCGCTGAAACATAGGTCCCCCGTTCAGGTGCAACAAAGCGTACAAAATCTGCGATCGCTCAATCTGGCAATCGTGCGGCATGTCCCTACAGACTATTGGCAGCCGTCGGGGAAGCCCTTCTCCCTACCATAGCGTTAGATAGGGCCGTTTTAACCCCTGAAAGGTCGCAACTCCCCTCTGCTCGGAGGTTCTATAGGTCAAGCTAAACTGCTTAGATATCGACGGTAGCGATGTCGACGTACCAAAAATCAGAAATTGGGCAGAACTGAGATCTAAACAAGGTTAGATTGACCGACTTCCTATGCTCTCGCTGCACAGGGGCATTGGGTCTATTAAAGATAGCTACTTTAGCTGTGGGCCAAGGGGCAGAGACGCATTGCAAGCGGTTGATTTGAACCCTTAACACAACTATGGCTGTAAAAAGCGACTACAAAAAACGAGTGGGTTGAAGCAGGTGGACTTTGACTAACGGAACTAACGTGAGCTTCGATTCTACAGTTGATGAAAACGTTTTCTAGCATCGAAGGTGACGCCCCGGCATCCCCGGCCTGATTCAAGAGAATCGTGCAAGAGAGGGAGGTCGCCGTCTTCATGCTGTTTAGGCAACGCGAGAACCTAGACTTGGGGAGTTGGCCCAATCCCCCATTCGTGCTTGAGAAAGTGCTTGTACATCGTTTCTCGCATCATCATCTGCTCATACATCTTGACTAGGAACTGCTGAGCCTGCTCCCGGCTCATTTTGTCAACTTGGGTCTCAAAGGACCTCAAACTAAACTGCTGCTCCAAAGAGAGTTGCATCGGTTCGTTCATGGATTTGCTCCTGTGAGAGAGAGAGAACAACACCCCAGTAATGGCTATAACGACCAAGCTGAGCCTGAGTTATGCCTAGCTGCACGGGTTAGCCTCCCTAAGGAAAAACCAATCCCAGCACATCTGGTTTCGCTACCGGAATAAGTTGTAGCCACAGTACCGGCCTAGGCCAATACGTAATGGTTTACAAATTATAACGATCATTTGACAAAGATCCACTTACTGGTGTTGTAAGCGAATATAACAAGCCATTCCCAAACCGTCATCTGTCGGCAGAGAATTTACAACTTTTAGCAATGTCTGCTAAGTAAAAATGCTCAGAGCAAACTTCTTGATGTATTCGGTTACTCAGGCCCAGACAGCACTGGTACAGGGGTGCGTTACCCGCATTATTGCGTGGTCACAGCATCTCCAGCCGCCTCGAATGAAGGTTGTAGGAGCTATCTTCAATGCGATTGCATCGCTCAAAAGACTGACTTGGTGCAAATGAAATACCTGCCTCTCAGCGGGTAGGTAGTCGCCCAAACTAGCTGTCTATGCCAGAGGGTGCTGATAGATTTACGACTACCACCGTGATGTTGTCGCGGCCCCCCCGCTGTTTAGCAGAATTGACCAGGGCTGTGGCCGCCGCCTCACAGGCGCGAATCGACTTTAGGTGAGAGGCAATGAGATGATCCGATAGTTCTTCGGTGAGACCATCGCTGCACAGCAGTAGGCGATCGCCACTATGCACCTCAATGGGTTGAATATCAATTTCGGCAAGGTCATCGCGTCCCAGACACTGCGACAGCACGTGGCGCCACGGATGGCTGCGCGATTGAGCTGAGCTGACCTCACCCGCTCGAATGGCTTTGGCGATCCAGGTGTGGTCTTCGGTGATCTGCTCGAGGTGGTGGCCCCGCAGACGATAGAGGCGAGAGTCGCCGACATGGGCGCACCAGGGCTGCGGATCGCTGTCACGGAAGGTGACTAACACCACGGTAGTGCCCATGTCTGCCCGTTCGGGGTGACGCCTCTGGTCGTCGAGAATGGCATTGTTGGCCTGGCGCAAGGCTTGCTCTAGAAGCTGAGCCGTGGCTATTTCGCCGTGCCAGTGCTGATGTAAAAAGGTCTTAATGGCGGCGGTGGCTAAGCGGCTCGCTTCCTGTCCCCCAGCATGGCCACCCATGCCGTCTGCCACAATGAAAAATCGTCCCTCAGGGTCGATGTAGTAATCATCCTGGTTGCTGGTGCGCAGCAGGCCCGGATCAGATAACCCTGAAAAAACACAATCCACCATAGCAAACTTGAGCTAAACCATTAAGGCAATCGATCGGCCCGGTTGACTTGAAGCACCGCTCGCAAAAACGCGATCCCAGTGCCCGCCGCCAGTACTCCAGGTACTAGGGCCAGCCAAACGAATTCAGATAGTACCAGTACCGTTGCCGAAAGGGTAAACGCCCCCACCAAAATGGCATAGTTGTTGGCCATCGTGACCCCACTAATGCGGCGCAGGGCGCGATCGGTCTCAATCGAGCGCACTCGTACCCGAATGTCACCGCGCTCTAGTTTGTCGAGGGTGTCTTCGATGCGCCGGGGAAGACCCAGGGCAGAGGTACTGACTTGGGCAGCCTGGCGGCTGAGTTCACCCAGCAGACTGTTAGCTCCATCGGTCGGATTGCCATTGGACATAAGCTGTGCAGCAAACGGCCTAGCCGCTTCCATAAAGTTAAACTCGGGGTCGAGCCCTTTACCTACCCCTTCCAAGGTAGAGAACGCCCGCATCACAAAGGTAAACGTGGCCGGAAAGCGAAAGGGCTGATCGTAGGCAACGGCGTAAAGGTCGTCGCTGATGGCATTGATAGACTGCTCCTCAAAGGGGCGGTCCATAAAGTTATCCAAAATATACTGGATTGAGCGACGCACTGGGCTCATGTCATCGATTTGTGCCAGTGCCCCCAACTCCACCAGGGAGTCCATTACCTGCCCAGCATCACGCCGGGCTACTCCCATGAACGTGCTCATCAGCCGCTGGCGAGTCATAGGCTGTACCTGGCCCATCATGCCGAAATCGTAGAAGATTAACGAGCCATCAAGGCTAACGGCAACGTTGCCCGGGTGGGGGTCAGCATGAAAAAAGCCATTGTTCAACAACTGGTGTAGGTAGGCTTGAGCTCCCAACCGAGCCAGGCGCTTACGGTCCAACCCAGCGGCTTCAAGGGCATCGTAGTGACTAATTTTAATGCCGGGCATGTACTCCAGGGTGACCACGCGAGAGGAGGTCAACCGCCAGAAGACGCGAGGCACGTTGACCCAGTCTTCGCCGCGGAAGTTGCGACGAAAGGTGTCAGCATTGCGGCCTTCGTTGAGGTAGTCGATCTCTTCCCATAAAATGCGGCAGCACTCTTCGTAGATGCCTAACCAGTCGCGGCCTTTACCCCAGCTGGGATGGCTCTGAAAGTAGCGAGCGATGCCCTTGAGAATAGATAGGTCGATGGTGAAGAGCGATCGCAGCCCTGGACGCTGCACCTTCACCACCACCTCATCGCCGCTGTGCGTCTGAGCCCGGTGTACCTGCCCTAGGCTAGCCGCCGCCAATGGAATCGGATCAAAGGTGCGGTAAAGGGTGTGGATAGGCTTGCCCAAGTCAGCCTCAATAATGTCGCGGGCCTGCTCATAGCTGAAGGCCGGCACCCGATCTTGAAGCTTCGACAATTCCTCCACAAATTCAATGGGGAAAATATCGGCACGGGTTGAAAAGAGCTGCCCTACCTTAATAAAGGTAGGACCCAAATCGAGTAGGGTTTCGCGGATCCATACGGCCAGCTCTCGCCGTCGGGCAGTCTGGGCTTCAGCCGTGATGGTGCCACCGTAGCTCCAGGCTTTGCCGTAGAGCCATCGAGCCCACAGCAGCCGCAGCACAAAACCCCAAATGTCGACAAAGCGACGCTGGCGGGAATATCGACCCTGGTTCCAGCGGTAGGAGTCTTGACGGAAAGGCGGCGACTTTTCACCGGCAGCAGAGGCAAGGCTCGCCGTGCCGGCTAGGCCCAATGGAATGGGAGCAGTTCCGTCTAGGGGGTCTTCGAAATGTGAATCATTTGGGCTGCCATTCATGCCTTCAACATAGCTAAAGTCACCCTCGCCGTTGTCGAGAGGGGAAGGCAGCTTGGCCGATGCGGAGGAATCAGAAACAGCAGACACTCAAGTTCCTAAGACAGAAGGGATGGCAGCAACTTACAAACCGATATAGTTCCGGGCAGCAGCCCCGACAGGTTTAGACTTAGCATGAAGCCAAGCCGATTTTTTGGCTTTTAGATCTGGGAAGTAGCCCGATACTGCTGTAAGGCAACGCGTACCTGGGCAATTTCGGCTCGCAGGTTATCAATAGTGGCCTGTAGATCGGTGACTGAGCCCGTTGAAGCCGATGCTGTATTTCCCATGGAGGGTTCTCCAGCTTCTGCTTCTACCTGCTGAGCTCGAGCCATTACTTCTTCCGTAAACTGGCGAAAGTATTCCCGCTGCTCGGCGTCAAACTTACCCACCAGGCTCAACCCATCGGTCAACAACCGCTCGGCGCGCTCATTAACCGCATCGGCTAGGGCGCGGCCAACATAAAACGCATGCAGCACGGGGCTACTCATGGCAAACCTCAGGAAGAACGGATGATGTAGCGGAACTCGCTTAACTGTAGAGAATTATAACGTCCTTATTCCTCTAGCACCGGGCGGATATTGGGTTAAGTTTTGGTTTACTCAGTAAAACCGTCTAGCTAGATGACGGCGTTGGGGCCGGTGGGGCTAGGGGGGCGGGGGCTAGGGGCGCTGGAGCTGCTTCTTCCGTCGGAACGGGCTCCACGAGGACTGGTGCGGGCAGCGGCTGCGGTGCTGGAGCGGGCTCCACAGGCAGTGGCGCGGGGTCGCTGGGGAATATGGGTTCAAACTCAGGTATGGGCTCGGGTTGGGTGGGCACGGGAGTTTCCCAGTCTTCTACGGGTTCAGGGATGGGTTCAGGGACAATTTCAGGTTGGGGCACCGCTGGGGGTGGGGCAGCAGGTTCTTGAGGGTTGGGGGTAAAGTCGGGTACTGGCGCCGAACCCGGGGGTGGCGTGTTGCTGTAGTCGGGGCGATCGCGCCGGGCTGGGGCATCGGCCCAGGGCTGCAAGAGGTCGTCACCATTCCAGTCAGGGAGCGGAGGAAACGATTGATTGGGATTGAGGCGCTCTTGACTAGCAGAGCTGGCCGGCTGGAGCCGAGCATAGAAGCCAAACCCTAGGCCGCTGATTGTAGCCATCAGCCCAGTCACGACTAGAGCCAGCATTGGTAGGGAACGATTCTGGCGTTGGGTTGAGCTAACTAGGGTGTTGACCTGCGCAGGATAGTCAACTTTTGTTTGGGGTTGGGCTCCGGGGTCAGATTGGCCGAATACTACCCTGGTCGGGGGGCCGGTAAAGCGCTGGGGTGCTGCACTGGATACTGCACTGGGTGCTGGTGTCGCGGGTAGCTGCTCAGGGGGTGGCAAAAGGGCTTTCCACTCCGCCAAAGTAACGGTGGGTGTTGGTTCTTGCAGAGTTGGTGTAGCCCCGTTTAAAGGCCTGGGGCTACCGAGGGCTAAGGCCGTATTAACAACGGTGGGTAGCTCGGGGTGTCGACGACGAACTTCCACTGTTAGGGGAGCGTTGGTAGCCTCCGCCCGCTGACCGGTTAGCAAAAAATACAGCAGGTGAGTAAGTCCGCGCACCAGGGCTGACTCTTCTGGGGAGACATTTTTGTCGATAGGTTGTGGGATGACGGGGGTGGATGGCGGCAGGTCAAATCCTGTGAACGTGATGGTCTGCTCCTGGGGCTCGTACCACACTTGATCAGGGGTCAATCGCAACCCGGCCCAGCCTAGGGGGTGGAGAGCCTCGAAGGCTTCTGTAAGGCGCTGAACAATAGCCATGCTAGAGCGAGGCGCTAGGGAGTTGGCTTCCGTTACTAGACGATCGAGGGGGGTGCCGGGGGGACTGGCTAGGGTTTGATAGCAGACGCCCTCTTCTTCAAACCCCCCTAAGCGGGCTGGAAATGCTGCCTGCTTGAGGCTGTTGACTTGGTCGAGGTACCGATAAAACACCTGGCGCTGTGAGACATCGGGCAAGGTTGCTGGACTGCGACTGCCCAGTATGCGCAGCTGAATCCACTGCCCCTTAGACACATCCATCGCTAGATAGACGGGGCCAACGGCATCTTCGGCCACCCACGCATCAATTACGTAGGTGCCGTTTTGAAGGGCGGTGCCCACGGCTAGGGTCATAAAAGCAGATGGGGTCGATGATCTTTGCCACTCTACCCCGTTCTTCACCTAGTGGGGGAGACGTACCAGTATCTTGTTCCTCCTTAGGGTTGAGGATAGTGCTGCTTTAAGAAGGCGATCGCGTCGGCCTGGGTTGCGATCGCACCGTCAAGCTGGGCGGCAAATAGGGTCTCTAGCATCGGTCTAAAACTGGGGCCAGGGCGATAGCCCAGGGTTTTGAGTTGATCACCGTCGATCAGGGGCGACGTAGGAGCCCACTGCATGAGGTAACGCCACAGGGTAGGGCCCAGCTGCCGAGGATGGCGAGCGCTAATAAGTAGGTGAGTGGGAATATCAGCCTGATTAAAGGCGGCATATAGCTTACTAGGTGCGGGCTCAGTTGCCACGAGGGCCTGCCACTGGTGTTCCCATTGATTAAGGTTAGCTAGGCGCTCAATGGCGCGATCGGGCAGTTGTAGATGGGTGGCCAGGGGCGATCGCGCTTCAGCCGGCACGGCCGCCAGCAGCCCTTGGAGCCGCAGCAGCCAGGGCGGCCCCAACTCAGGCCAGCTAAAGCGCTTTGCCCAGCGGCTGAGGCGTCGCAGCTGCTGCCATAGGGCTGGAGTCATGGTCAGCTCACTGTGGAGACAGCGCAGTGCTCCAAGCTGGTCTAGTAAAGTTAGCGCTGACTGCCAGTAGGGTGCCTCCAGGATGTATTTCAGCTCGTTTTTGAGCCGCACCTGCAAGGCCGGGGCCCGCCGCATCTGGTGTTGCATTTGGCTGTAAACCCCGCTCGCAATGGCGTGGTGAATGTAGCCTTCAGTCTGGGCGTCAAGGCTAAATCCCAGCCGCACCGCAAACCGCACCGCTCGGTAGATGCGTGTCGGGTCTTCAATAAAGCTGTTGGCATGCAGCACTCGAATGGTGCCCTGGCGCAGGTCAATAAGTCCGCCAAAGTAGTCAAGCAGCTGCCCCGCCCCAGGATTAGTGAGCCGCAACGCTAGAGCATTAATCGTGAAGTCGCGACGGTAAAGGTCTTGCTGAATGGAGCTAGCTTCAACTTCGGGATTGGCGGCGGGGTAAGGGTAAAACTCCGTGCGGGCGGTGGCGATGTCAATCATCAGACCGGCCAGGGGATGGTCTAACTCTTTGCGCCAGACTAGCGACGCCGTTTGAAACCGCCCATGTACCTGCAAATCGACCTCTGGAAATCGTTCTTTGATCACAGTCGCTAGATCAACGCCAGCCCCCGCCTGCGCCGTACCAAAGAACCCATCCACCACTAGATCGAGGTCTGGTAGAGCTGCTGAAATGGAGTCGGTGCAGATCAGCAGATCGCGCACCGCGCCGCCCACCAGGTAGAGGTGCCAGCCCCGCTCCTCGGCCGCAGCGGTGATTTGCTGCAAGATGCTTTGCAATACGGGCGACAAACTAGCCCCTAGAGCCTGCTGTAGGGCAATGGCAGTAGGTGGGCCTGGGAGAGCGGGTTGGGTCAGAGGAGAGGGCTGCCCCTGGTGCAGGTGACGCAGCAGATCGGTGCGGGTGACTATGCCCAACAGCGCTCCTTGATGCAGCACCGGTAGGCGGCCGATGTCGTAGGTCACCATCAGCTGCTCAATATCGGTGAGAGGGGTGTTGGGGGTAATGGTTTTGAGGTTGGTGGCCATGTAGCCCTTGACTGGAGCATGGCTAAAACCGTGGTGAAATGCCAGATCCAGATCGCGGCGGGAGATGACCCCGACTAGGCAATCGCCCTCATCGACCACCGACAGACCCGAGTGACCGTAGCGCAGCAAAATCCGCTGAGCCTCATGAATTGTGGTGTCGGGGCGAATAGTGCGCACTGGCGACGACATCAGATCGCGGGCGGTGGGCTGGCGGGGGAGCTGCGATCGCACCACCGCCATGACCTCCTGCACCGTTTCTAACGGATCCTCCGTCGTGAGGCTGGCCGAGGCCGCTGCAGGATGTCCGCCGCCGCCCTGGGCCGTCAGCACCTTGCCCCAGTCGAGGCGATCGCTAACCCGGCCTCGGGCACGGCCAATTAACGTGAGTTTTTGCAGCCCCAGCGATGAACGGGACAGATTCTGGTTTGGAAAACTGGCGGATTCCGCTTCTTCTTTGGCGGCGTAGTAGGCCCCAAATAGCAGCGCGTCGGCGTCGGCTAGAGCTATCAGTTGCTCTGCCAACCCCGATAGACCTGGCACGTATCCATCAACCTGTAGTAACACCCAGGCCAACGTGTGGCCTCCTACGGTCTCCACCTGGAGGGCGGCCATAGCCTCTGTCAACAACTCCTGCAGAGCGGGGCTCAGGCCCGGTTCTACAAAGTCGGCAATGACCGACAGACTGGCTCCATGGGCCATCAGCCAAGCCAGGGCAGAAGCATCCCGCGCCGTCGCCCCGTCGTACAGCAGCGAACCTGTATCGACGTGAATCCCCAGGGCCATGACCGTGGCTTCCGCGACGCTCGGCTCGATCTGTTCGTTTTGCAAGAACTCCACCACTAGGGTGGTGGCTGCTCCCACGGCCTCGAGCGTCGTCTTCAGAGCCTGCACTGTTTCGGCACTGCTGGGATGGTGATCGTAGATCTCGATGGGCACCTGGTTGTGTTCGGCCTGAGTGATCCACTCGGCTGCTGGGCCAAAGCGATCGCGCTGCTGAGCATCGACCAGGGTGAGGCGTTCAATCTGGCTAGGATCCACCGATCGCCGCTCAATTAGCGGGTATTCGTCACGGTGAAGGGCCAAAAATCGCTGCACCGTGGGATGGCAGCCTCCAGTCAGTACAATGCGGCACCCTGGCCGCAAGCGCGCCAGCCCCACGGCAGCCCCCAGGGTGTCAAAATCAGCGGTGGTGTGACAAAGGACTAGGTCCATAAGTTTCAGGCCTTTTTGATAGCCATACTTTCCGGCGGGGCCTCTTTCTGATAGCGTACTGGTTAGGGTAGTGTGGCTGTTAGCCTGGGCTCATCAGGTTGTTCACCGCCGTCTCCGCTGCTGTGTTTGAGAGAGCAAATATAAACCCATGGTAATTCTGTTTCAACTCGCGCTGTTTGCCCTGGTTCTGATGTCATTTGTGCTAGTGGTGTATGTGCCCGTAGCCTACGCCTCTCCCCAAGATTGGGATCAGTCAAAACGACTCATCCTGTTTGGCTCTGTGATTTGGGGCGCTCTGGTGGTCGTCGTCGGCGGCCTCAACTACTTTGTGGTGTAAAAAGAATATTTATGGCGGTTTTTGAAGGCACGTTAGTCTCCACAGGGTCTCCCCGGTTTGCCATTGTGCTAGGCCGATTCAACGATTTAGTTACGGGTAAGCTGCTGGAGGGTTGCCAAGATTGCTTGAAGCGCCATGGTATAGACGTTAACCCCGAAGGCACCCAGGTCGACTACGCTTGGGTGCCCGGCAGTTTTGAAATTCCGCTGGTGGCTCGGCAGCTGGCCCTTAGCGGCCGCTACAATGCGATCATTTGCTTGGGAGCCGTTATCCGTGGCTCGACGCCCCACTTTGACTATGTGGCGGCGGAGGTCGCCAAGGGTGTGGCAGCAGCGGGTTTCCAAACCGGTGTGCCGGTTATCTTTGGCGTACTCACCACTGATACGCTGCAGCAGGCCCTAGAGCGGGCGGGTATTAAGGCCAACCACGGTTGGGACTATGCCATGAGCGCTCTGGAAATGGCCAGTCTAATGGGAGTGATTCACTCGGCTATGGGCAGTGGTATGGGCAACGGCTCAGCCCGTTTAGCGCCTGGAATGCCGGTGACAGCTCAAGCCGTCGTGGTTCCCGACGCGGATTCCATTTAGGACCAAAGACTGCCTAAGAAAATCCAAAAAAATGTTGACATAGTCACACTTTTTTGAGATTCTAGATAAAGTCAAAACCAGCGAAACGAAGTTGCTTCCGACACTGGTTTTTAATGCGGGTATAGCTCAGTGGTAGAGCGTCACCTTGCCAAGGTGAATGTCGCGCGTTCGAATCGCGTTACCCGCTTACTAAGTTGTTGTGCAGTTTCCTAAGTATCTAGACCTTGCTAGTTTTTAGAACTAACTGCTCACGGCTACTAGGCAAATGCTTCGTAGGTTCAAGTTAGCCTTGAAGTACATACCCTCGATTTGGCAGGGATACCTTACAAAGCTGTTGCTAGATCAATTCAAAAGCTCGGGGAATTCCCTCAGCGCCTTTAGGGACAATTCAGCAGGATTGGGCACAAAAGCTAGGGGTCTTGTAACCCGGCTCTGGTACTGGTGCTTAATTGGCTGATTGCGACAAGCCTAACGACTGAGATCTAGGGTTCAAGGTGTACGGTCTAAGGTAAGCCGTGAACCATGAACCTTAAACCGTATACCCGCCCCCCACCGTTTATCTTCGGCTTGGCAGACTACTAGTGGAACCCAGACCGCGAAGTAAGCTGCTTGAAAACCCTAGGGAGTTGTGGGCTGAGTGCTTTCCCTACGAAGGGCGCAGAACAGTGCCTCAGGCCGGTGGCCACGCAGCCAGTAGGTTTCCATTTCGCCACGCCCTTTAATAGCGATGCAGCCGCGACGTTCGAACCGGTATCTGTCCTTGAGGCGCTCATAGGTCGCAGCCGTAACCTGAATCTGACCAGGTTCGCTAGAGGCCTCCATGCGGCTGGCCACATTGACGGCATCGCCCCAAAGATCGTAAATAAATTTTTTCGTGCCAATTACTCCGGCTACCACTACCCCGGTGTTGATGCCGATGCGGATCTCCAGTGGTTCCCCCGACTCGGCCTGGAAGGAAGCGGTGACCTGCTGCATTGCCAGGGCCATTTCGGCGATCGCCTCCGCATGGTCGTCTCGCGGCATAGGTAGCCCGGCCGCCACCATGTAGGCATCGCCAATGGTTTTGATTTTCTCTAGATCCAGCTGTTCAGCTAGGCTGTCGAAAGCCGAGAAGATTTGGTTGAGCAGGTCTACCAGCTTAATGGGTGACAGATGGTGCGACAGGCTTGTAAACCCCACAATATCAGCAAATAGAATTGTCACCTCGTCAAAGTGCTGGGGGATAGATGCCTTGGTCTGCATCAGCTCGCCCGCGATCGGCGCTGGAAGAATATTGAGCAAGAGCTGCTCAGCCTTTTGCTGCTCCTGGGCTAGTTTTTTATTGCTGATTTGCAGCTCACCCAGCATGTCGTTGATCTGCTGGCCCAGGGAACTCAGCTCATCGTTTCCCTGCACTGACACTCGCTGGGTGAGATCGTTAGAGCGCCCGATGTGCTGCACCTGCTGGCTGAGCCCCAGCAGCCGCAGCAAAATTACTCGATCGAGCAGCAGCAGCATGCCGCTGGTAAACACAAGACAGGATCCAAGCAGCGACCAGCCAAGATAATGGCGACTAATCAGCCCTTGCCGGTAGATATCGCGGGGCAGCTTGACCTCCAGCAGTGCCTGGGGAGCGCCGTAGATGTCAGGCCAGAGAGTATAGCCCGTTAGGGTCTCGGCATTTTGAGGCCGTACTAGGGTAGCTGAGTCGGTGCGATCGCCAAGGGTCGTGAGGATAGGGCGCAGCGACTCCGACAATTCGTTTTGACCTAGGGAATAGAGCTGTAGATCTAGCCGCGTGCGCTGCGCTAGGGATTCAACGACGCTAGCACTCAGGGTTCGCCCCATGAGCAACGCCCCTCTAGAGGGACCTGTGGAATCGCTGCGCAGAATAGGCTCCACCACTACCAGCATAAGCTGCCCATCCACCATCACTAACCCTTGGTGATGGGAGGCCAGGTGCTCAAACTCCATCAGCGGGCTGGTAGGAGTGAGCTGCTGGGCCAGATTGGGTGGTAGGGGTAGAAAGATTCTGTTATCTAAGTCATAGCCTGTGCCATAGACTATCTCGCCCTCAGGGTTGACGAAGGCTATAGCGTTGAGTTGTAGCCTTTCTAAGGCGTACTTGCTGAGATTTGACTCGAGATAGTCAGCGTTGCCGTCTTGGATAAAAGTATAGGTGTCGTTCCAAGCGGCCCAGTCTTCGGTAAGGCTCTGGAGTTGGGCCAAGTCACCCGCTAGCACTCCATCAACCCGTTGTAGGTTGCGCTGGGCATCCTGCTGCTCAAGGCGACTGTAGCTGCGCTGTAAGATCACGGAAAAACTGCCGTAGAGAATTGCCATTAGCCCCAGCAGAGGCAGCGTGGTCAGCAGTAGAGTTTTGTGGCGCAGTTTCATAAGGTTAGGGGCACTGTGGGGGGTGACACCCCTCAAAAGTACCTGTAGAGTACCCAAGACATACCACTCCAGCGATGTCCCTCACCATTGCTTTGAATTAAAGCGTCGTTTTTCGGCACTTTTGTAAGGAGTCGTTAGGAGGGGAGTTATTAAACTTAAAAGATTCGCAGTCTTATTAGCAGTGTTACCCCGTGCCATCAATGACAGCTAAAGCTTGTCCAAAACCGCATTGGTTTTGACGGCTGAGGAAGACTACTGCAACGGTAAAACGCTACCCGTCGCGCTCGGTGCGTACCCAGGTTTTTTCAGGCTTGACCAGAAATTTGAAGTACAGAGGAATTTTGTTGAGCACGTAGAGCGGTACCGTTAGCAGATCCTTAAGGGAGAGATCGCTGCGTCCATAACCCGCCCAGGCCAGGCTGACCCCGGCGCTAAGGGCGAGTACTGCCCCTAAGGCTATGTAGGCGGGCAGCCAGCTCAACCCAGCTAGGGCCGCTACTAGGCAGAGGGCTGCGATCGCCAAGGTGACCATGACCTGTAGAGAAATCGGCAGTACCGCCAGCTCTAGGGCCAGAGCGAGGAGGTCAACGCGCCCCTGGCGCAGGGCCTGACCTAGCAACTTGGGCACGTACTCGCTCAACATCTGCAAATGACCATGCTCCCAACGGGTGCGTTGGGTCGTGGCGGCTTGATTGCCGCTGGGTAGACGGCTGGTCACCCAGGCGCTTTGGCAAAACTGAGGTCCATAGCCAGCCAGCGCCAAATCGAGGCCAAGCTTCATATCTTCGACGATGTGACCACTGGCAATATTGACGGCAATG
The DNA here is from genome assembly GCF_014696135.1 of Nodosilinea sp. FACHB-141. NCBI lineage: Bacteria > Bacillati > Cyanobacteriota > Cyanophyceae > Nodosilineales > Nodosilineaceae > Nodosilinea > Nodosilinea sp. FACHB-141. Next base: position 458,518 of record NZ_JACJPP010000011.1, read on the forward strand.
GCGGCATCCCAGGGCATGGCGATACCGGTACCGGTCAGCAGGCAGGGCTGCCCCAGTCGGTATAGCCCGAGGGGACGCACCCAATTTTTGACCTTAAAGGCAAAGGCTGAAATGCCGTCTTTAATCCCAGGGCTGGGGGGCTTTTCCATTAAATAGACAGCTTGAACCGGGCGCTGGCTGTGCTGAGCTTGGATAGCCAAGGCGGCTAAGCTGTGGGGCTGTAAGTCGCAGTCGGCATCGACAAAAACAACGATGTCGGGTGGATTGGCCATGAGATGGTTGATGCCAAAGTCGAGGGCATAACCCTTGCCGCGCTGAGTAACGTTGTGGCGCTCGATTATGGTGGCTCCCGCTTGACGGGCTGCCTCAGCGGTAGCGTCGGTGCAGTTGTCGGCAATAACCAGCAGGCGATCGCTAGGACGCAGCTGGGGAAGAATGGTGGCTAGGGTAGTGGCAATGCCTTCAGCCTCGTTGTGGGCGGGCACCAGCACCGCTAGGGAAAGGTCGGCAGGCAGGGTAGAGAGGTTGGTGGCCGACTGGGCCTTGCCCAAGGCCATTAGGCACTCGAGGGCAAAAAAGGCTGAGGTGGTCAGCAGCAGCAGCGGCAAAACCGCGAGCATGACCGTGATCAGGTCGCCTAGACTTACGTTCATAACTACCCAACGTGTTTGACTTAATCGGTGCTGCTAGATTGCCCAGATCGCCAGGTCGTCCTGCCGTCGGGGCCAACGCCCGCAGTAGGTACCTTAGCGAACTCTAACCAGGTCCATTGACTTCGCCCCATCAGATTTACAAGAGCTTCAAAAACCTGTGGTGTCAGCGCCACGACTGGCCCACGGCTAGGCCATGACCGCTGCTAGAGCGGTTTCTACGGCGATCGCCCACCCCTCAGGCGCTGGCGCTGGCGCGATCTGCCAACCGCGGTTCGCTAGCTGAGGATGGGGACCGTGAGCGCTGGGCAGCACAACCGGATAGTCAACGTTTTCTAACATGTCGAGGTCGTTGGGGCTGTTGCCTAGCCCAATAGTGGTAATAGGCAGGGCCTCGGAACTGCTGGCTTGGTAGAGCTTCACCAGCTGATGTACGGCCCGACCTTTGCCTGCTTCGCTGCCAATCAAATGTGAGAAGCGATCGCCAATCACAACCCGAAACCCCATAGCTTCTACCGCCTCACGCAGCTGGTCGGTGGGCACATTCTTAGGGGTCATAAAGGGTTCCGTAAACTCCCTGGCCTTGGCTTGCTTGGCCTCTTCAAGGGATAGCCCAGTGAGCTGCACCACCTGGTCTACAGTCCAGTCGCCGAAGCCTTTGAGGGGGCGGCCGAGATCTTGGGCGATCGCCTTCAAACCAGCGCGAGCGGTGACGTAGTTGCAGCCCAGTTGCAGTATCCGGTAGCCATCAACATCGTCGCCTGGCGGTAAGGCAAAGCCTATGTGGTCGGTGGGAATGTAGATGGCGCTGCCGTTTTCCACCACGAAGGGATCGCGCAGGCCGACATCCTGCCGCAGTTGGGCGACCTCTTGACGGGTTTTGCTCGTGACTGGTATCACCGGAATGCCTTGGTCAGCAAGCTTGGCTAGGGTAGGTAAGGCCGCCTGGTAGGCGTAGGTTTCGCCATTGAGCAGGGTGCCGTCGAGGTCGGTGAAGATAATGCAGGCCATAGAAATAACAAGGGGGCGCTATAGATAAGGACAGAGGACCTATCCAAAGCCTACTGCAAGGGTCACCCTTAATTCTGACGTTTCGGATTCGGAGTATAGGACGCTGTGGTCTGCGATGGGCTTTGGCTTAGAACGGCTGGAATTCCCGACTGGCAGAGAGCACGAGGCTGCTGAGTAAATGGATAGATTTGAATCTGCTAGGGTCGTAGCGCGCTAACGGTGTTGCCAAACGGCTGAACTGCGGATAGGCAGCGAACGCGAGCTGACGTTAAAGCAAGAGTGAGACAATTGGAATGCGGCTTTTCCTTGGGTTCGTTCTAGGGCTAATCTGTTAGGGCTTTAGTTGACGGCTAAGGTTCTGCTGTTCGTTCCTCTAAGAGTGTTGTATGGAGTTTAAAACCCCTGGCCAGGAGGCGGTTTACCATCGAATTTTGCCCTGGATGCATGAGCTGTTTGGCGAAGCGCTGGTGGTATTTGAGGATGAACCCCTCTTCATTGTGAATTTGGGGTCGGCGGTGGCCTCGACTCGAGTGGTGCCCTGGCACGACTATGAAACGCTGATTACTACGCGAGCCTACGTAGTAACTGCGATTGACCTCACCCCCGAACTGAGCTACTACCTGCTGAGGGAAAACAACGGCATCTACTTTGGCCGCTTTGCCTACGATGCTGAGGATGACATTGTGTTTGAGCACAGTCTGGTGGGTGAAACCTGCGATCGCCTCGATCTAAATCACTCCGTTGCCACCGTGATTCGCATCGCCGACAGCTACGACGACGAAATCGTCGCTCGCTGGGGTGGGCAGCGGGCCCTCGATCGCTGGGCTTCTTGACGATTTCACGTCAGTTCAGGGGTTTCATCGCAGGATGAGGGTTCATTGAACCCATTTCGCGCTACAAAATAGTCTGACAATGCACCCGGAGGTTGCCGTGGCTCGTCGCTGGATTTGGATAGGGTTAGGGGGGGTGCTGGTAGTGCTGCTGAGCCTAGGGTTTAGTTCAGCCCGCGCGGCAGGCCCCCTAGAACCTATGCTCACTGTAAGCGGTCTGCCGCCAATGCAAACCACGGCGGCGGCCACGCTTCAGCCGCTCAAGGCCGCTCAGCCGGGGCCAACTGATTTTGCGGCCCCAAAGCTGGCCCAAGCGGCCCCGCCCCGCCAGGTGACAGCCCTGGCCGACCCTACTAACTACGGCGATCGCTTTCTCACCGACATCAATGGCCAAGTCGTGCACAACGACTTCATTGCCGTGCTGCACGAAACCGTGGGCTCGGCTCAAAGTGCCCTCAACCTATTCCGGACGCGGCACCCGCGCGACCAAGACCAGGTCAGCTACCATGCCCTAATTGGCCGCGACGGCACGGTCTACTACATCGTGCCGCCTGAAAAACGGGCTTTTGGAGCTGGCAACTCCGTGTTCAATGGCCCCAATGGCCCAGAGGCGGTGCGCACTAATGCGGCATTTCCCCCCTCGGTGAACAATTTTGCCTACCATGTGTCTTTGGAGACGCCTGGCGATGGCTTCAACAACCGCCGGAGCCACAGCGGCTATACCCAAGCCCAGTACGATTCCTTAGCTTGGCTGCTGGCTCAGACCACCATTCCCGACAGCCGGATTACCACCCACCAAGCGGTCGATCGCTCCGGCAACCGAATGGATCCGCGTAGCTTTAATTCCTCCAGCTTTTTTAGCCAGCTGCGCCGCTACCCCACCCGCAGCAGCCTGACAGGTTAGGGGGCGACGTCGAACGACACGACCATTTCGTACACCGACGGCTCGAGCACCGTTAAGTTCGGGTCACTGCTAGCAAATATTTCGTCACCCATCGTGGCCTCGTAGGCTTCCAGATGTGCTGCTATAGCTGCGTCTGAAGGGGCTAGGCGCAGCCACAGGATATCGTCGTACTGGGCTAGGGCCGTGTCCTCCAGCACAATTGTGCCGCCGTAGTCCCAGGCAAAGCCGTAGAGGTCGAAGTCGCCCAGCACCGCTTGAACCTCAGCGTAGGGCGCACCCACCCCTAACCCCTCTGGGGTTTGCCAGGCTTGGCCAAAATCTTTGATGAGCCGGGGCCGACTTTGGGCGTCGTCAGCCCACACCACGGCGAACTGCTGGTCAGTACCAACGTTGACCACTGTGCCCAGCTCTGTGGTGCCTTCTCCTAGGGAAATGGGGCGATCGCTCAGGGCAGTCTCACCATAGAAACTAGCTAAATCGGCGCGGCTCGTTTGGGCCGTAACCGGCCCCACTCGCTCGCCCGGAATCACCAGCTTGTCAAAATCCTCGCCGGGCGCATCGGGCGCTGCGGTAGCCGGTGTTTCAGCGGCAGTGCTGGGCTCCGACGGCTGTGCCTCAGGCAGCGCCTCCTGAAGTTGGCAAGCGGTTAGGGACACCAACGCCAGACCAAAAACTACTGTCATCCACAATCGCGCCATGGTGATTCACCGAGTCAAGCGGCTTGGGCCCAAGTCAGGTAGCCGGGCTATTGCTTTAATTAAGACCAGGCGCAGTCGTTCTGAACGGTTGATGGCTAAGGCACCAGGTGGTGGCTAATGGCAAACCGCAGCAGCTCAGAACGGTTGCTGGTCTCGGTTTTGCGCAGCAAACTGCTGACATACTTCTCAACGGTGCGGGGGCTTAAAAATAGGCGATCGCCTATCTGAGCATTTGATAGCCCGTCCGATAGCAGCGTCAGCACATCCTGTTCCCGAGCAGTAAATTCAGCCACCATGTCGATCGGGTCAGGGGCCCAAGGCACAATCGCTTCGCTGACTTCGCTCGACTGAAGGGCACGCTGCTGAGCAGTATTGAGAGCCACCTGCTGAATCCATGCTGACTGGATTAGCTGCGATCGCTCCAACAAATTGCGCACGATCGCCCCGATTTCTTTCAGCTCGAAGGGTTTGGGCAAGTAGAGGTCACAGCCAAGTTGGTAGCCTCGAATTCGGTCTTGCGTCTGATTGTGGGCGGTGAGGAAAATCACTGGCAGCAGCCGAAAGGCCGGATATTGCCGCACCTTTTGCACCAATGTAAATCCATCGAGACCGGGCATGCCGATGTCGGTAATGATGAGCTGGGGCTGGTGGCTAAACACTTGACTCAGCGCCATCTCGCCGTGGCTGGCCATCAGTACAGAATAGCCTTCAAGCTCTAAATAATCGCACAACGCAAGGCGAGTGCCCTCGTCGTCTTCGGCAATTAAGATGGTGAGCGGCATAGCGTTCTACCAGGATTAGAGCGGCTGACAGGTCAAACATCACAGCCTACGGCCACGCTCTCAGCCTTGGCACGCAGCCGACTTTCGCTCCTGCCCCTTAAGCCTAAACGACAATTTAAGGACTCGGTTTATTTGTTGCTGAAGTTAAAGTCTTGTGAAGTGGGCACTCCGCAGGGATTAACATAGCCTCTGGCGACGAGTTTTGATAGCCCCTAGCCTAGGCGATAACCGAAGCCACGCACGGTTTTCAGGTACTGTGGGTGGCTAGGGTCAACTTCCAACTTTTCACGAATCCAGCGAATGTGCACGTCTACGGTTTTGTTGTCGCCCATAAAATCGTGCCCCCAAACCTGGTCGATAATCTGATCCCGCGACCATACTCGCCGGGGTTGGCTCATAAACAGTTCCAGAATTCGAAATTCTTTGGGGGAAAGATTAACTTCTTCGCCCTTCAAAAAGACACGGCACTCCTGGGGATGGAGCATGATGTCTTCAAACCGGAGTACGTTATCTTTCTCAACGCTAGCTTTACCCCGCTGTCGGCGCAGCAGCGCCCGGCACCGGGCAACCAGTTCCCGCATGCCAAAAGGCTTGCTCAAATAGTCGTCGGCACCTATTTCGAGCCCCACCACGCGATCGGTTTCGGTGCCCTTAGCGCTGAGCACTAAAATTGGCACGTCGATACCCTGGTGACGCAGCAGACGGCAGAGGTCAAGTCCATTCATGCCGGGCAGCATGAGGTCGAGTACTACCAGGTTGACTTCGGGCCGGTCGGTGCGGCTCGACACCGATGTGCCGCCCAGCATGTCGAGAGCAGTCAAACCATCTTCGGCAACGAGAACATCAAACCCTTCCTCGGCCAACCCAAAGGCCAATGTTTCTCGAATCAATTCTTCATCTTCGACGATGAGTACCCGCCCTAGGCCAACCCGTAGGTTTGGCTGAGCCTGGGGCGCGAGGTCTACAGAATCCATAAGAAATGGTTAAAAACTGCTCACTGAGATCATATCAGCCCGCAGAGGGATGAGCGGTCTAGCAAAAGCTAAGACTTTGTAAACTCCAACTTATAGCGGGTGGAGAAAGCTCCTTAGGCTCCGCTAACCAGATCTTCTACAGCATCAGCGCGGGTAGGGAGGATGGCGGTTAAAACAGTGCAACCCGTTGAGTTAATTTGCACGTCATTTTCGATGCGGATGCCGCGTACCCCATCAAAGGCCTTAAGACGGTCCCAGTTAATGGCGTTGTCATACTGGCCCGACTGTCGCGCTGGACCAAGAATGCCTGGTACTTGGTAAAAGCCGGGTTCGATGGTGACTACCATGTTGGCCGCTAAGGGTCGGTCTAGGCGAAGAAATTGGAGCCCAAAGCGATCGCTGCGCGAGCGGCCTGGCTCATAGCCTGCTATATCCCCTAAATCTTCCATGTCGTGCACATCTAGCCCCAGCAGATGCCCCACCCCGTGGGGGAAGAATAGGGCGTGCACATCTCGCTCAACTAAGGTATCGGGGTCTCCCCTTAGAATCCCCAGATCGACTAACCCCGCCGCCAGGGTGCGGCAGGCTAGCAGGTGTAGATCTCGGTACTCAATCCCAGGGCGAGCGGCGGCAATACAGGCGTCGTGGGCGGCCAGCACCAGATTGTACAGATCCCGCTGGGGGGCGGTGAATTGGCCAGATACAGGCCAGGTGCGAGTAATATCTGAGGCCCAACCACTAGGAGCCTCGGCCCCTACGTCGGCCAGCAGCAGATCGCCCGGAGCCAGGGCATGGTGGTACTGCTCATTGTGGAGCACTTCGCCGTGGACAGTGACAATGCTGTTGTAAGCGCAGGTCATGCCCTGGCCCATAATCACCTGCTCCATGGCGGCTCGCACCTGGGCTTCAGTGGTTGCCCCCGGAGTGGCAACCATACCGGCTTTATGGGCGGTGACTGAGACCGCCGCCGCTCGTTTGATTTGGTCGAGGGCGTAATCATCGTGGTGCAATCGTAGGGCCACCACGGCTTTGACTAAGGCTTTGCGACGTTCTGCAGCAGTGGTTTGGGCAGAAAGGGTTGCCGCTTCGCCTAGATAGGAGTCTAGGTCTTGATAAGGATAGGCGGCGTCGGCTCCGATATCAGCGGCGATCGCGTCTCGACTAGGGCTTGGCCCGTGCCACAGAGCTGCTTCGGCGGAGGTCTCATCCATAAATAGTGTCAGCCGGCCCCCTTCGAGATGAAGGGCAGCATTGGCCAGGGGCAGGCCCGCAAAGTACAAAAAATGGCTGTTGGCCCGAAAGGGATAGGTGTTGGCCGGAAAGTTGCGCGACACTGCCTGCCCCGACCACAGCACCACTGGCTCAGGATGAAGCTCAGCCAGGCGATCGCGGCGCTGCTGTAGTACCGCAGCCAGCGATAAAGAGGTGGTCTGAGGGGGCATAGACAACCAAAGCCGACGACCTCTTTAGTCTGCCACAGCACAACAGTCCTAAAGATGTAACAAACTTGACAGGCTAGATCTAGCTTTAAACCTCGATTGCCAGTCGTTAACCCCAAAGAAGAGAAACATCCCTTAAAATGAAACCAATAAAATTAATTTTTTGTGAATTCTCCATTCAAAGCTCAGTTCAAATGAACTACTGTTGAATCTATAACGGCTAGCCTATCTCAGGTGCAGCGCTATGGCTTCCTTAACGATTTGTCTAGGATCACGGGTTCGCCTTAAGGGTCAAGACGACCACGTACCCGATTTTGTAGTAGTGCGGTGCGAGCGCGATCGCTGCTGGGTGCGCCAGCAAGACTGGGCTCCTGGTACCGAAATCAAAGTCAGTTTCAAGCAGATTCTCGTGCCTCCTGAGGCAGGCTCAACTCTGACAGTAGACCTGGCTCAGCAGGTCAAAGCATCAGGATTGTTGGCCGGCCACGGTGACCACCGCGCGGGAGAGAACGTAGTTTATATGGACGCCTACCGCCGTCGCCCTGCCCCTTAGAAGCGGTAGCGCTGATGGGTAATAACTTTGATCTGCAAGTCGCAACGATTTGTTGCGGATCGCTTCGCCCTTAAGGTGTTAGGATGCAGCTCTGTCGGTTTTAGCGGGGGTCAGCCGCTGAAGGAAACGGGGAAAGCGCAGCGAAAATCTGCCACTGTCCCGCAGCTGTGAGGCGATTTTAGAGTTCGGATTTTGGATTGACACTTCTCCAACGTCTAGACTTTAAAATTCTCCAAGTCAGAATGCCCGCCGATGGACGCCCACCGTTATTTCCATCTGCGAGGTACAGATGACTATGAATAGTTTTTGGTTTGCTCTAGGGCGCTGTAGCTCTGGACAATATTTTTTGCTGCTGCACCAGGTCCCAAGCGATCGCCGGTGGTGGCTGTGCGCATAGATGACAGCGTGTGGCAGGGCTGTAGCGATTGGCAGCCGCTGTTTATTCGCGAATATTGGCTGCCCATAGGTCACCTCGCCTGGCAAGGGTTTTTGCAGCAGGGCCGAGGCATAGTGCTGTGCGAGGTTCACGCTAGCACCGCCACGGTGGACTGGAGACGCACAGCGGTGCCCTACACTGCCCGCTTTGTGGCCGCAGGTGCCGTAGCTGCCTGCTGTCACGACCTCGGCCTGCCAGTTGATCAATTGCCTGCTGTAGCCGAGGCCATAGCAACCTACGACCCCACCCAGGATGCGATCTTGCTCTTGATTGGCGACTCGCGCCCCTACGTGAGCTGCCTAAAAGGCTGGGCGGTGCCACCGCCGGAGTGCTCCCGCCAAATGGGCGACTCGCGAAGCGATCCGTCCCGGAATCGCCAGGCCGAGTTTACCATCACTCCCAAATCCTAATTTCTCAGTTTTGTCGGTCTCCCAAGTTTCGAGGCTGGCTGGCAAATCCTATTCACCTATCTGTTTGAACCCAATGACCCAACCCACTTTATTTGTCTGTGCCCTGTGCAAATTCCCCACCGCTGAATCTGGCGCGGGCGATATCTCTGGGGGGCAGCATCTGCTCGACCAGCTGACCGACTGCCTGAATGCCGAAACCAGCAGAGGCGAAATCACCCTTCAGCCGGTGCGCTGCATGGCTGCCTGCGATCGCGCCTGCAATGCCGCCCTCAGCGCCCCGGGCAAGCTGACCTTTATCTTCAATGACCTTTCGCCCAGCCAGTCAGCCCCCGACCTAGCTGAGTTTTGCCGCCAGTACGCCGCTGCCGCCAACGGCAAGGTGCCCTACGGGCTGCGATCGCCCGCTATTAAGCAGGCCACAGCCTATGTGCTGCCGCCGCTATTAGCCGAGGCGGTAGAGGCTGCAACTCCGGAACGGAGCGCTTCGCGAGTTGCCTATTAACCCATGCACTCATCTAATCGTCTACTCTCCACCGACAATCTCAAACTCCAGCCCAAAATCTTGGGCCAAACTACAGGTCTGGTGGTCGGTAATGTTGGTATCGCTCAGCTCTAAGTTGTAGAAGCTGATGACGGCATCGGTAAAGTATGGCCCCGCATGCCAAGTGCCCACCTCTAGCTTGATAAAGCAGTTGCCGGGAATGTGAAAGGCGCGAATTTTACTTGGCTCGGGCTGCTCAGCCTCCCCTGGTGGAGCGACTGCAATGAACCAGTCTTTGCCTTCTAGTGCTCCCAGGCACTGGGTGCAGCGCTGGTGCCGAGTAATAGTGCGAAACCGGGTGCCCTTAGCCTCTAGAGTCATGATGTAAAAGCGGGGAATGCCGCGATCGAGCTTGAGTTGGGCATCGCTAGGGCCAAAGACAGCACCGTCGGCACTGGGGAAGATTACCTGGCCAAAGGGAGCGAAGCTCTCTGGGGTGATCGGCTGCGCCGTTAGTCGCTGAGGGGTGAGGGGGAGAGTCATCCATCGGTACTGAGTTTTTGCAACTGTGGCGATCGCTAGCTCATGCTTACCTACGGTGGTTGCTCGATGTCTTGTAGGAGGAGACTATCATAAGACCCACTGGCTCAAGGCTATTGCCATGATAGCTTCTTAGCTTAGCTCTCCCCAGGCTTCAGCGTATTGGGTACTGCCATTGGAAAGTGGCGACCGCCTCATCCGCCCTGAGTTTGAGCGTCGCCATGCCGCCGCTGCCGTTACCAAAGCCGAGCTGGTCGAAGGAGTCGTCTATGTGGCCTCGCCCCTGCGGTTTCAACAGCACGCCGAGCCTCACAGCCGATTAGATACTTGGCTGAGCACCTATGTGGCCTTTACCTCCGGCACTCGCTCAGGCATTGAACCCACGGTGCCCATTGATCTAGATAACGAACCTCAGTCCGAGGCAACGCCCGTTACTGGTATCGGCAGGCTGGGGAAACCATGCCCGCCAATACGCTGGAGGAAGAATTGGAGCGGTTAACTGATGCGATTGTGGGTCAGGCGTGAATGGATTCACCGGCCCGGCGTTGGGCAGCCCATTACGACGTCTCCTGCAAATAATTCAGGAAAGACTGGACCCAGAGTAGCTGTATGTTTTTGCAATCCCCAGAACTAACTAACTAGTTGGAAGAAGCTCTGAAACCCATCATGATTCAGGAGGTGGCAACGGCGTACGGCGGCCATGGCGTAGAGCCAGCAACCGATACATCACCATAGCTGTCATGGTGGCAGAAATACCCCACATCGTGGCGATCGCAACAGAGCTCGTCAAAATCAACCCGGTAGTTGTATGGCCGATAGCTCGGGTAACAGAACCCAAAATAAACCAGCCCAGCCCCCAACTAACCGCACCGCTAATGACTTGAATTAAAATCCACCAGGCCATACCAGGAATCTGGGTATAAAACACCAGCCCCTGAATACCACCGATTATCAGGCCCCCAACGGCTCCACTCATGATTAAACTGCTGTGAAAGGCAACATAAGGCCGCACCATTCTGCTCAGGACCACCCCTAACATCGTGGCCAGAGTCCATCGCACTGTTCCCGAAGCCCCCAAACGCAGCATTGAACCCTGCAAGAGACCGACTACAGCTCCTAGAACATAGGGAATGATTAGGTTTTGCTCAGCAGGGACGCTGATTACGGCTAATCCGCAGCCTAAAACCGTCAAGCCAACCCAGAGGAAGCAGAACTTCCAGGCCCTATGAGGGGGATAATTGGCGGCCAAGAATAGGGGACGGTTAAAGGCAGAAAAATTCATAGGAATGTCGTTGACGTAACGTTGGACCAGGGATGATACCATCGGTGGCGACTCCACCTGCCTGCCCTGCCAATAGCATACCCTTGCCTCCTGAGCCCATAGCGTAATGCGAAACCCCAAAACCCACGGGCAAGGGTAGTAGCGCTCCACATACCAGCGAATTTCTTCCAGTTCCACCGGCCCCGGGGGCGCGGTAAAGTGGTCGCAGCGGCTGGTAATGCGGCGGCTATGGTCACGGTTGCAATCGGTAGAAATGTAGGTGAGTTCGGCGGTGGTGGTGGCGCGGCGAATGCCATCCTGCTCGGTAATAATGGGATCGCTGAGCGTCAGCAGCAATTCCTCCACGGGTTCAACCGCAACGGGTTCGCCAGTGACCAAATCCGCAGGCAGCTCTAACCTCAAGGCCGCCGAGATTTGCTGCATGGCCTCGGTGAGGCCGTTGGAGCTGTCTTTGACGAAAATGTGGATCGGTTCGCTGGAGAAGAAGGGCTTGAGGATGCCCCGTTGTACCCCCGGCAGCACCACAGGAATCACCTTGTAGCCATCGGTGTGGGTCTGAGCCACCTCCGATGCCAGGCGAATTTCCTTTTGCACCTAGGCCGAGCCCAGGGCATCCAGGCTGACCACCACCAAAAAACGGCGGGCGGTGCGGATGGCATTTTCAATGCTGGAGGTGAGCACATCCCCACCGGCCAGTTCTCGGGAATCCACCTAGGTAGTTTGGCTGTGCAACTCAAGCGTTTCCCGCAGTCGCTTCACGGTGGGGTCGTCTTTGCTGGAGTGGGAGATAAAGATATGGTCGCCCATGCCCTGGTTTGGCCTTACGAGGTGGTCCGTGGATGCTGACTACCTTTTACACCACTAAGATAGCCGCCCTTTTTCCGGAAAGCCCAGGTTTTGCTACCCTAACCAGCGGCTGATTCAAACTACGTTGGCTACTTCTTACAACACCTAAAAGAAAATTCTCACCCTCTAACCCTTGTTGGTAAGCTGGAGGTTTGTTCTTCGATCGCAGAGTTGGGGCAGTAAGGCATGGATAACAAGTTGATGCTGATGATTCCGGGGCCGACCCCGGTACCCGAGCAGGTGCTGTTGGCCATGGCCAAGCACCCCATGGGCCACCGTAGCGGCGAGTTTAGCGCCCTGATGGGCGAGGTGACTGAAAACCTCAAGTGGCTGCACCAAACCAAAAACGATGTGCTAGTGCTCTGCTCCAGCGGCACCGGGGCCATGGAAGCCGGTATCATCAACTTTCTCAGCGCGGGCGACAAGGTGCTGGTGGGCAACAACGGCAAGTTTGGCGAACGCTGGGGCGAAGTAGCCCGCGCCTACGGCCTCGACACCCACGAAATTACCGCTGAGTGGGGCAAACCCCTCAACCCTCACGACTTCAAGGCAGCCCTAGAGGCTGACACCGCTAAAGACATCAAAGCGGTGATTATTACCCACAGCGAGACCTCTACCGGGGTGCTCAACGATGTAGAAACCATCAACCGCCATGTCAAAGCCCACGGCGCGCTAATCATGCTGGATGCGGTGACTAGCCTGGGAGCGATCTCGGTACCGGTGGACGAGTGGGGTCTAGATGTGGTGGCCTCGGGTTCCCAAAAGGGGTACATGATTCCGCCGGGGCTGGCCTTTGTCAGCGTCAGCGCCAAGGCTTGGGAAGCCTACGAATCGGCTACATTGCCCAAGTTCTACCTCGACCTCAAGCCCTACAGCAAAGGGGCAGCCAAGAATACGACTCCATTTACCCCCCCGGTCAACCTATTTTTTGCCCTGCACGCGGCTCTGCAAATGATGCAGAAAGAGGGGCTAGAGGCGATCTTTGCTCGCCACGATCGCCAAAAGCGAGCCACCCGTGCCGCCATGGCCGCCCTAAACCTGCCGCTGTTTGGCGCCGACGACTGCGCTAGCCCAGCGATCACCGCCGTCATGCCCCAGGGAGTCGATGCCGAGCAAATTCGCTCGGTGATGAAGAAGCAGTTTGACATCGTCTTAGCTGGGGGCCAAGACCACCTGAAAGGCAAGATCTTTCGGATTGGGCACCTGGGCTTTGTGAGCGATCGCGACATTCTCACTGCCGTCGCATCCCTAGAAGCCACCCTGACCAAGCTGGGCTACGATCAGTTTACCCCTGGGGCTGGGGTCAACGCCGCTGGTCAAATTCTGTTGGCTTAGACTTACCCTCAAAGGCCCTGGCTAAATCGCTTAACGCAGATTTGCCATTCGTTGAAAGCTGCCAGGGCCGCCCTCTTTCCCAAACTCCTGCACAATTCAGTCCTGGCGTTTGCCAATGCGCTTTGCGCTTTTTGGTAGGGTGCATTCGTGCAAAGCACAATGCACCTAAAGGGGTTATGTCGAGAGGTGGTGCATTCGCGCAGCAATGCACCCTACGTTCGTCGTTAAATAGTCTGGCGTAGATTCGCCATTCGCTGGAAGCTGCCGGAGCCGCACTCTTTCTCAAACTCTTGCACAATCCAGTCCTGGCGTTTGCCGATGCGCTTGGCGCTTTTTTGCAGGTATTCAAAGTACTCCAGCATCTGTGTGGGGGTGGGCCGAGGGCCAAGGATCGAACCCAAGCACCAGGTATCCTTGGGTCGGCGACCGCAGTGCTCCCAAAACGATCGCTCCGCCCAGGTTGGCGCGTTGCCACGCATATAGGCGCGGCGGCGGTGGCTGTGAAACAGCTCTACCAGGGTAGGAATGTCGTTAATCTGGTGAGCCTGGTCGGCGGAGTAAATCTCCACCATATCCTCCAGATTGAGCGGGCGCTCACTAATCCACTGGTGGCCGCAGTCGGGGCATTTGGCAATGAACGACAGCACAATGCGCCCGCACTGAGGGCAGGGTTTCGTCGGTGGTGGATTGCCCCCCTCGCTGTTTTTTTGCTCCTGGACGGGCAGGTGGTAGTCCTTAATGTCTTCGGGAAAGCCCAAGCGCTCTAAGTTGCCTGCTTGGTCGAGGATGATGCCGTACTGCTTGCCCGTCTGGGGTGAAATCCGCATCACTCGGCCAATTTGTTGCAGGTGCAGGGCGCTCGACTGGGTGGGCCGCAGCATTAGCCCTACCTCCACGCTGGGTTCGTCAAAGCCGATGCTGATCACATTGCAGGAGGTGAGCACCAGGATCTTTTCTTCCCGCAGCTCGCTGTACATGCGTTTGCGGTCTTTGATCGGGGTGCCGCCTTCTACCGTATCAGCAGTGATGCCCGCCGCGCGAAAGGCATCGGCCACATGGCGGGCGTGCTCGAGATCCACACAAAAGGCGATCGTGCGCTTGCCGGGGCAGAGGCGCTGCCACTCGCGGACGATTTTTTCGATTAGCTCGGGGCGATCGCAGGCATTCTTCAACCCGACCTCGTCGTAGTCGCCCCGCACGGTCTTGACTTCCTTCAGGTTGACGACCCCGTCGGGAGGCATGCTGTAATACTTCATTGGGGCCAAAAAGCCCCGCTGTTGCAGGTCGCTGGGCACGGGCGAGGCTACCAGGGTATCCATAACGTCGCCCAGCTGCTCTTTGCCCAGGCGCTTGGGGGTCGCGGTCATCACCAGGTGTACGGCGTTGGGAAAGGTTTTGAGCACTTTTTTACCCACCTGGCTAAACAGGGTAATGTGGCCCTCGTCGTAGAACACCACATCGGGCACCCACTGCTTCCACCATTGCCGCTTTGACATGGTTTGAATGCTGGCGATCTGAATGGGAGCATCTCGGTTCTCTTCCCAACCCGCTTTAATGAAACCGCAGTTGAGCCCAAAGGATTCCATCTTTTCGTAGGTCTGGCCCACCAGCACATCGAGATGCACCAAAAACATTAGCCGCTTCCCTGCCCGCTCGGCATGGGCGCAGATTTGTCCACTAATCACGGTTTTGCCCGCCCCAGTACCGGCGATGATCGCTACCCGCTTGTGCCCTTCGTTGAGCTTGCGGTAGAGGTCGTTGATGAGGTCAACTTGATAGGGGCGCAGTTGGGGAGGCATGAGGAGTGGATGGGTGGGCGGGTAACTGGGTGGATGGGTGAATGATTGGCTTTTTGGTTTCGAGCGTTCACAAGATATTCGATAACTGTCACCTACCTGTCACCCAACATCCCCTCAATAATAAACGGGTACTACCTTTTGCCCTCTTGATCAAGAGCGCCAGTGGCAACGGCGCTATCATGCAGGTAGCCAAATCCAGGGACGAGCGCTTGAGCATGGAAACTCGCAAGTTGGGCAACACTGATATTGAGATCACACCGCTGATTTTTGGTACTTGGCAGGCGGGTAAGAGCGGCTGGGTCGGCATAGAAGACCAGGATGTGATTGACGCGATGCAGGCGGCGCTGGATGAGGGGATAACCACCTTTGACACGGCGGAGGTCTACGGCAACGGCTATTCTGAGGAGCTGGTGGGCAAGGCGCTGGTGGATCGGCGCGACCAGGTTGTGCTAGCTACCAAGGTCTTTGCCAACCACCTCAAAGCTGACCAGGTGATCGAGGCTTGCGAGAAGTCTCTCCAGCGCATGCAGACCGACGTGATCGACCTGTACCAGATCCACTGGCCGTCGGGGGCGTTTAAAAGCGAGGTGGTGCCCATTGGTGAAACCATGGGAGCGCTGAACCAGCTGAAGGAACAGGGCAAGATTCGCGCGATTGGGGTGTCGAATTTTTCTAAGGCGCAGATCGAAGAGGCCATGCAGCACGGGCGCATTGACAGCCTCCAGCCGCCCTACTCGCTCTTTTGGCGTGGGGTGGAAACCGAGCTGTTGCCCTACTGCGTGGAGCATAACCTGACGATCCTCTCCTACTCATCCCTGGCTCAGGGGTTGCTCACCGGCAAGTTTGGCCCCGACCAACAGTTTCCCAAAGAAGACATTCGCAGCAAAAACAAGCTGTTTCAGCCGCCGATTTACGACAAAGCTCAGGCTGCCTTAGAGAATCTGCGCCCCATTGCCGATCGCTACAACACCACTCTGGGAAATTTGGCCCTAGCTTGGCTGATTGTTCAACCTCAGACCACAGCGATCGTCGGAGCGCGCAACACGGAGCAGGCCGTGGAAAATGCCAAGGCAGCAGCGATTGCGCTCTCTGTGGAAGACTTGGCAGCGATCGACGCCATCAGCCGCACCGTGACTGACGACCTACCCACTGACCCAGTAATGTGGGCCTTTGGTTAAAGGACTGTCTCTATCTTGGCCCTCGATGTGCCCATTTCCCTGAAGATGATTCGCCAACGCCTTCGCGCAGGAACATTCGAGCGGCTTGCTCTGCTTCGCCTTTGCGGTGCAGGCGTTGCAGCGTTGGGGGGCCACCGCGATCGCTGAGTTTGACGGTGGTGGTAGTGGTGGCGATTCAAAAGGCGCAGGCTTTGCGCTCTCTAGAGGAAACAGAAATCCACAGTAGTTTCGCTGCGAGGTTGTCCGCAGAAAGCACCTAGGCGATCGCCCAAGAGATTGTATTAAAGTAGTCGGTGACGAGTCCCGGCCCTTCTCTTCGTCTCCCCATGAAAATTCCGTTCTTTAGTCGTCTCTACAGTGGCCTATTGAAGCATCCCCGCTACCGCTGGGTCGTCATGGGTGCGTCGCTCATTTACCTGCTGAGCCCTATCGACATTTCTCCCGACTTCATTCCCGTAGCGGGCTGGATTGACGACGGCGTAGTGGCCACCTTGCTAGCTACTGGCATTACCCAGGTCTTGCTCGATCGCCGCCAGACCCTAAAAGCTCAGAAAACCCTGGCCGACAATGCTACCAGAGTGACATCTCTGCCTACCGACCCCAAGAATTCCTGATGGACTGGTTGCTTGACCCGCTCAGCTACGACTTTATGCGTCAGGCGCTGCTGGCCAGTCTGCTGGTGGGTATCTTGTGCCCAGTGGTTGGCACCTATCTGATCGTGCAGCGCATGGCCATGCTTGGGGATGTGGTAGCCCATGGGGTGCTGCCGGGTCTAGCGATCGCCAGCTTTTTCAACCTTCCAATTCTGCTGGGGGCCTTCTCCATGGGTCTGTTTAGCACCGCCGTTATTACCTGGATTCGCACCCAGTCCCGCATCAAAGTCGATACGGCTATGGCCATTACCTTTTCTACCTTCTTTTCCCTGGGCATCACCCTGCTGACGGTGTTTCGCAGCCGTGTTTCCCTAGAACAGCTGTTGTTTGGCGATATCCTGAGCATTAGCCCTAGTGATGTCTGGCAAATTGCTGCGATCGCCGGACTAGTGCTGGTAGGCGTAGCCCTGTTTTACAAAGAACTGCTGTTCTTCACCTTCGACCCGCTTGGCGCTGAAGCCCTAGGATTGCCCGTCAATACCATCAACCTTGGCCTGATGGCCGGTATAACCCTAGCCATCATCGCCGGTATGAAAACTGTAGGCGTAATTTTGGTTGTGGCCCTTATGGTTGGCCCTGCTGCCACCGCCTATCTGCTGGTCAAAGAACTTCACTGGATGATGCTTTTAGGCGCAGCCCTGGGAGTGCTTTTTGGGGTCGTGGGCATGTACAGCAGCTACTATTTAGATATTCCGTCGGGGCCTGCGATCGGTCTGACAGTGTTTGCAGGATTTTTGTTGGCTCTGCTGTTTAGCCCCCGCCAGGGAATTGTAGGGCGATGGGTTGCGGCAATACCCAGGCAGTCACCGGGTACCTAAACCACACCAAGTTGGTGTCCACACCTGCCAGCTGGACAAGGGTCAAGTTGCGGTATGGTGTCTGTGGTTTAAGTCTTATCGTTAAGGTTAGCTACGGTGGCGATTGTCCTGACCCCCCTAAAAGCCCTATGGCGCAAGAAAACCCTAATTAAGCGCTGGCTACCCCTGGACGATGCCCAATGGGCAAAGCTGAATCTACTCAAAACTTTAGTTCAGCGAGACTTAGAGGCGCGCTATAAAGGCTCTATTTTAGGCAAGCTTTGGCCCCTGCTCCACCAGGTGTCGCAGCTGCTGATCTACACTTACGTGTTTGGGGTTGTGCTCCAGCTTAGGCTCAGTTTAGCTGGGCTACCAGAAGACAATTCCTTTATCTTTGGGCTGTGGCTGTTTGCTGGTTTACTTCCCTGGCTGGCCTTCAGCGGCGGACTGTCCCAAGCTGCCACGTCGGTTATCACTCAGTCCAACCTGGTCAAGAAGGTTGTCTTTCCGCTTACTCTGCTGCCCCTAGTGCCCATTCTCTCTAGCTTTATTGAAAGCACCTTTGGTCTCATGGCGCTGATTACCTTTGTGGTGCTGGCCACTCAAAAGCTGCATCCGACCCTACTATTGCTGCCTCTGGTATGGTTACCCCAGCTCTGTTTAACTGCTGGTCTAGGGTTTTTAACTGCTGGTCTGTCGGTATTTTTGCGCGATATTCCCCAAACCCTAGGGGTTATTCTCAACCTGTGGTTTTATGCCACACCGCTTATTTATCCAGCTAACATGATTCCTCAGCCGTTTCAAAGCTGGGTGTTTTGGCTCAATCCTATGGCAGCCATAGGCGAGCTATATCGAGATATGATTTTAACGGGCACCGTGACTCACTGGAGCGAGTGGGCCGTGGCAACGATTGTATCCCTACTGATTTTGCTGGGTGGCTTCTGGTGTTACCGCAAACTACGGCCTGCCTTCGCTGACGTGCTGTAGCGCGATCGCAAAAATCACGCTCTGGAAGAATTAGCCGTGCTTTTTGTGAGCATTGTGGTCTGTGGTCTTGCCAGAGCGTGACAACTTCAACATTGAGGTTTGGCTGATCCTACCTCCGACTAGGATAAAACAACCAAGGGCAGAAAAACTGGCATAACAGAGCCTCGGCTAAAGAACTAAAGTCACCACTGAATGTTCAGGGCACGAATAAGGTATGCGTTAGCGGTAATTGACCAAACAGGAAGGATCTTGGAGAGTGATGACTAAGGAGATTGTGATTTCGCTACAAAATGTATCTAA
Source organism: Nodosilinea sp. FACHB-141 (assembly GCF_014696135.1). Taxonomy (NCBI): domain Bacteria; kingdom Bacillati; phylum Cyanobacteriota; class Cyanophyceae; order Nodosilineales; family Nodosilineaceae; genus Nodosilinea; species Nodosilinea sp. FACHB-141. The sequence continues at coordinate 477,403 of NZ_JACJPP010000011.1, forward strand.
GGTGTATAAGCGATATTACCAGCCCGTAGATCGTTTGAAGGAAATTTTGCTGCCTGGAAAACCTAGAGCAGAAGAGTTTTGGGCACTGCAAAATGTCAACATGGAAATTGCTCAGGGCGAGTCGTTGGGCATCATTGGCCGAAATGGATCGGGTAAAAGTACTCTGCTGCAAATTATTGCAGGCACCCTCACCCCAACGACGGGAGAGGTAAAGGTCAACGGACGAATGTCAGCGCTACTAGAGCTAGGTAGTGGATTTAATCCAGAGTTCACAGGACGGCAAAACGTATTTTTTAATGGTCGCCTTTTAGGATTAACCCAGGAAGAAGTTGAGGGTAAGTTTGATGAAATTGCTGCCTTTGCTGACATCGGTGATTTTCTTGATCAGCCAGTCAAAACTTACTCTAGTGGTATGTTTATCCGCTTGGCCTTCTCGGTAGCGGTTAACGTTGATCCTCAGATCCTGATTGTAGACGAAGCTCTAGCCGTTGGAGATGTTTTTTTTCAGCAAAAGTGCTTTGGCAAAATGCGGCAGCTAAAGGCATCGGGTAGCAATTTACTATTTGTTTCCCATGATTCCTCGGCAATCTACAAACTCTGCAGTCGGGCAGTACTTTTAGAAAATGGGCACTTAATTCTAGATAGTCAGCCGAGGCAGGTGATCGATTTATACGAAGCCAAAGTCTTGAAAGAAGCAGACCAAGACTCTGACTCTCTAGGCGTCAACATGATTTTTGAGACTAGTCAACCCAAAGATAATCCTGACCTACAGGATGTAATTGAAGGAATGCCAGAGAACGTAGAAGAGATAAAACTTCATCGATCAGACGTTACTATCCGCTCGGTTCAGCTTTTGAATGGTGAAGGGAAAACTATTCGAACCCCTGCTATTGACCAGCCTGTTAGGCTGGTGATAAATATACAGTTTCACAAAGCCTTTGAAGATCCGCACGTAGGATTTAAAGTTCGCGATCGCACAGGCTTAGACTTGTTTATGACGAACACCTACATCATGAACAAATCATTAGGGGCAGTTACAGCTGGTGAAATTATAGAAGTAGGCTTTAGCTTTTCTATCTCCATAGGTGAAGGTGCTTATACAGTAACCATTGGCGTAGCTGATAGTGGTTACGGTGAAGGCTCATTTCGCACGATTCTTATTTATGCACACAACGCCTTATCCTTTAAAGTGCTACGAAACCCTGAGAAACCAGTATGGTTTGGAATTGCAAGCCTACAACCAAAGTTGACGGTAAAGCGAAGCCAATCAACAATTTCTCATTCGAATGAGATTCCATCGCTAGAAATAATTACCCCATTGCCGCCAGCTAAGGCTTATGTAGACGATCAGCTGTTTGCCTTACTTCAGCCATACACGCTGTGTAGCCGTGGTCGCCTTGAAAATATAGCCCGACTTTCCGCGCAGCTCAACAACCAAAATATACCCGGCGACTTTGTTGAATGTGGAACGTATAAAGGTGGTTCTGCGGCTCTACTTTCGAGATTTTTAAATTTGGAGCGGCAGCTTTGGTTATACGACAGCTTTCAAGGAATGCCGCCTACCTCTGCCAAAGATGGAAAAGATGCCGCCAATTGGGTCGGAAAATGTGTGGCTGAAATCAGTGACGTCAGAGAAATCTTAGGCTACGTCTCAGCACCCGTAGAAAAATGTCATATCAAACCGGGTTGGTTTCAAGCAACTTTCCACCAGCCTTTGCCGAAACAGGTTGCACTGTTACACTGCGATGCAGATTGGTATGAATCGGTTATTCTTGTTTTGAACACATTCTATGATCGCATTCCAAGAGGCGGATGCATTATTCTCGATGACTTTGGCTATTGGCAGGGATGCCGGGAAGCCTTCTATGATTTTTGCAAGCAGCGGGATGAGAAACCCTTGTTAGAGCGTGTTGGCTCAACTCAAGCATACTGGATTAAAACTTAATTACGCGATCGTTAAGTACCATACTGAGACTCTCCTCATCATATTCTTGAAACTGTTACTTAGTGCAAGTCAATGGTAGTTAAGAGCCCCCTAACTAATTGCGATAATGTGACTCTCTTGAACAAATTTTCAAGGGAAAAGATTATCAGCGACTGGCAAGATTCCTTTCAAATAGATGTTAGTGCGGATCTCAAAGCTTATCCAACCTTTCAACTATATCGATGTAATATCACCGACCTACGTTTTTTCTACCCTTTGGATATTTTTGGTTCAGCTCAGTTATACGAAAATCTTATGAAATTTGAGTGGTACTACATGGCTGAAAAGTGGGAGTACCAGGTCGCGCTTCAGGACTTACAAGAGAACAGCAGAATCCTAGAAATAGGTTGTGGTCATGGTCATTTTGTACGTCAGGTAAAAAATATGGGCTTTCAAATTGAAGGAATTGATTATAACGAGAAGGCTGTGCTTGATGCTCAGATAAGTGGCCTTAATATTCATCAGTCATCAATCGCAGATATTTTGGCCAAAGGAAAATTTCAATACGATTGCCTTTGTGCCTTCCAGGTTTTAGAACACTTACCCAATCCATTAAAATTTCTTACAGATTGTATCGACCTTCTGAAATCAAATGGCTTATTATTGTTGAGCGTACCTAATGCGAAGAGCTTTCTAAAGTACCAATATAATTTACTTGATATGCCTCCTCACCACATGGCTCAGTGGTCCGTCAAGACTTTCCGCGCTTTAGAAAAACTTTTGCCGCTGAGACTTGAAGCTACTCGTTTCGAACCCTTAGCTGACTATCACATTGCTGGCTACGTCCAGGCGAAAGAAAATGAGTTTAAGAGTGTTTTATCTCGATTACCAAGTTCCTTAGCTACTTCGATGATAAATAACTACGAGAAAGCCTTAAGAAGGGGACTAAATAGATATACAAGAGGGCAAAGTCTGTACGTTAAACTTCGGAAGCGGAAATGAGATACCTAAATTTAGGATGTGGCAATCACTTTCATCCAGACTGGGTTAACATAGACTTCCAGTCAACTGGAACTGATGTTATTACTCATGATCTGCGTAAGCCAATCCCTTTTGCAGACAATACTTTTGATGCCGTTTACCATTCTCATCTTCTAGAACACTTTTCTCGATCCGAAGCTAAGCCTTTTCTGCAGGAGTGCTTACGAGTTCTTCGTCCAGGTGGTGTGCTTAGGATTGTTGTACCAGATTTAGAACAAATAGCCCGCGAATATTTGCGAATCTTGGAAGAAACAGAAAATGGTTTTGAGAAGACCGCCCATGACTATGACTGGATTTTGTTAGAAATGTATGACCAGGCTGTTCGTCATCAACCTGGAGGTGACATGGCCAAGTATCTCTCGAAAAACCAGATTCCTAACGAAGATTACGTCATCAAGCGTTTTGGCTATGAAGGGCAGACGCTTATAGAAAACTTAAAAGGCAAAAATTTAGAAGATTCTCAAAACCAAGCGATTTCAGAAAATACTAATGAAGCTGCATTGGCAATCGGACATTTTCGTTTAGGTGGCGAAGTTCATCAATGGATGTACGATGGCTATTCTCTACGACGGTTATTAAGAGAGTCTGGATTCAACGATGTTGATGTTTATGATCCATCAGAATCACAAATTCCAAACTTCTCTAACTATTATTTAGATGTTCTAGAGAATGGTCAGGTTAGAAAACCTGACTCTTTATTTGTGGAAGCTAGTAAACCCAATGATGTTGTAGACTCCTGGACTTTTGGGACTGAGAACTCTCAAGAAATACTAAAAACAATACAGATCGTGACTTACGACATACAAGGAGGAGCAGCTCGGTCTGCGTATCGACTACATCAAGGACTACGCTTGATTGGTCAAGACTCCTTGATGTTAACCAGATATCGAAAGTCAGAAGATCAGTTTGTATGCTCAGCATCAGACTTGAGTCTAGCAAGCGTTCTCCCAGACGAATACAGTCTCTACGCAGAAATTCAGCTTAACTACATAGATAATAATCGTACTGACCTTTCAAACACTTTATTTTCGTATCCTTATCCAGCTATTGACCTAGCGAATGTTGAGCAGGTTAAACAGGCTGACATTTTAAATTTACACTGGGTTGCTTGGTTTCAATCTGCTAAAACTATCGCTTCACTTTTAGCTTTAGGTAAACCTATTGTGTGGACCCTGCACGATATGGCTGCCTTTACAGGTGGCTGCCATTATTCTGCTAGATGCGATCAATATCAAGCTGATTGTAGTGAATGTCCTCAATTAAAAGCAGATAAGTATAATTTACCTGCTTTAATTTTAGAAGATAAGCTTCAACATCTATTGCCTTATTCAAATCTGACTATTGTGACACCTAGTAAATGGTTAGCAGAGTGCGCTCGCAAAAGCTCCTTGTTTCGGAATAATCGTATTGAAGTGATACCTTATGGTTTAGACATTGAAGTATTCAAACCCATTCCTAAAGAAATAGCTAAACGTCACTTAGGCTTACCCAAGGATTCAGTAGTATTGCTTTTCGGTGCTGACTCCAATGGGGAAAAACGAAAGGGATTTGAGCTTCTACTTGAAGCACTATGTCAATGCTTTGAGAACTCTCTAGTTCAGCAAAAGCTACAAGAAGGTCAAATCAGGATCTTAAATTTTGGCCATGGTTGTTCTAGTTTAGACAGCCTAGGATTTCCTATTACGTCTCTTGGCCACATAACTTCAGACGAAGAACTAAGCTATATTTATTCTGCATCAAACGTTTTACTACTTCCTTCTCTAGAGGACAATTTGCCGAATCTTATGTTAGAGTCTATGAGCTGTGGAACACCTGTTTTTGCATTTTCGACAGGTGGAATGAAAAGCTTTATAAAAGATAAAAAGACAGGAGTTCTAGTATCTCCTGAAGATATTCTCGGTTTCTCCGAAGCAATTTTAGACATCTTGCTTGATCCTGAAAAATATTTATGGATGGGTTCGAAAGCGCGTTCGGAAATTGAGGAAAATAATTCCTTAAAACACCAAGCAAATCTATATACGGATCTTTATCTAGACTTGTTAAATAATTATCAAAAATCAGACGTTCATAAAAAACAAGAATCTGAGAGATCTATTTATAGTGAAAGATCGGGCCTACGTGATGTCGCTATTGAGTCGGGACGCATCGCTTTATTGAAAGAGCGTCAACTTACTCATGATCTCCGACAAGAAGTTATAGATGCCCAAATTAATCTTCAGCAAGCTAAAGAGACTTTTCAGCAAACTCAAATTGACCTGCAACAAACTCAGGCTGATCTCCAGCAAACTCAGGCTGATCTCCAGCAAACTCAGGCTGATCTCCAGCAAACTCAGGCTGATCTCCAGCAAACTCAGGCTGCCATATTAAATATGGAGATGAGCAAGTTTTGGCAAATACGAAAAATTTGGATTTTAGTGAAAACCTCAATACATGAAAAGTTCTTTAAGTCTGATTAGGTGATAGTTGCTATTTAAGACGCCTAGTTAGGATACGCTAAGTGCGTATCCTAACTAGGCATCTTAAATTTCCTAATTCACTAACACGGGTTGCAATAACCCTTATCATGCCTGAATTGTGTTTCTATGTGCCCGTTAGACGGGAATAGATTCTCCAGTTGGGTTAGGCTGTGCAAAGAATCCACCGCCAATAATATCGGGGCCATCCATAAGCCAAGCAGCCTTTGTTCCAGTACTTGATGTCCAATAGATATCAGTGTTGCTATCCCCGTTTAGCTCCCGGAATTCAAATTGCCAACCATTCTGGCCTGCAATTGGGGCATCAGGCAAGAAGCCACCATCGATAATAGTTGACCCATCCATGAGCCAGATGGCGAACTGGTCATCAGGGGTGTTGTTCCATAAGATATCAGTCTTGCCGTCGCCGTTGAAGTCGGCAAAGAATGAATCCCAATCTTCGCCACTGGTGCCGGTTTTAGGCGATGTGGGTAGAAAGCCGCCATTGACAATGGCGGGACCGTCCATTATCCAAACTGCTTTGGTGCCGTTAACAGAGTTTTCCCACAGAATGTCGGTTTTGCTATCGCCATTAAAATCGCCAAAGGCAGTATCCCAATCGTTGGGGTTGCTGCCAGAAATCGGTGTTGATGGCAAAAAGCCGCCATTGACGATGTTGGGGCCATCCATGATCCAGGTCGCTTTTTCTCCAGTGGTATTATTCTGCCAGAAAAAGTCAGTTTTGCTGTCGCCATTAAAGTCGGCGAAGTCAAAAGACCATTGTGTAGCAAGTTGTTCTGGCCTAGGACTTGTCTGTAAAAAGCCCCCATTGACGATGTTGGGGCCATCCATGATCCAGGTCGCTTTTTCTCCAGTGATATTATTCTGCCAGAAAAAGTCAGTTTTGCTGTCGCCATTAAAGTCGGCAAAGTCAAAAGACCATTGTGCAGCAAGTTGTTCTGGCCTAGGACTCGCCTGTAAAAAGCCCCCATTGACGATATTAGGACCATCCATTATCCAAATAGCGACTTCCCCAGCATTAGTGATAGACGTTGTACTCTTGCGCCATAGAAAGTCGCTTCTACCATCGCCGTTGAAATCTACTCCTGTAGAAAAATCCCACTCTAAGGGATTTTGGCCTACTCCCGTTCTAGGTGCGCCCTGTAAAAAAGCCCCATTGATGATGCTGGTACCCTGCATGTTCCAGATGGCAATTTCAGTACCATCCTCTCTACGCCAGAAAATATCGCTGGTGCCATTGCCATCAAAATCGAGCTTAGGAGCTGGATAACCCTCTGTGAAGAGCCAACCATAATCTCCAAAAGGGGTATAGCTTGACCAGTCACCGTAGGAAAACTCGATATCCCAAGCGGTGGGAGAATCTGTACCTCTAGGGGAAGCTGGCAGAAACCCACCCCCAACAACGTTGACGCCATTAAAAATCCAGATGGCTACCTGACCGGCATTTGAGGTCGAGGTTTCTAATCTTCGCCAAAGAATATCATTAATACCATCTCCGTTAAAGTCGGATGAGGCAGTGTCGCTGAAGAACTGATCGTTCTCAGTAATCTGTCGCCAGTCGGTGGGGCCGTCCTGTACGCCGTAGGATGTATTTGGCATGGGTTTTCTCCAAAATCAAGCATCTACACACATCAAATGTTGTCAGAAATGACAATATGCCTTTGAATTTTCTAAATGCGCTTTCAGTAAGATCTAGGCAATTTTGGTAACGTCAAACGCTACATGATAAGCCCTAAGCTTGTTATGCTGTAGACGTCGCCGTGCCCTCGATCGCATCACTCGGTGGAGCGAACCCGGTGAAAGCATGCAATAAAAATCTTTAGAGAACACACTATGACACTGTACTACTCTACTGATGCGCTAGGTTTTTATATCTAAAAAAGTAAAACAATCTTTTCATTGCCTTACTTAAGTACATGTTATATAGAAGAGCGCTCGCATACGTGTTAGGCACTAGATAGCCGAATTCTTTTAGGGCACCTCGAAAAATATAATTCTTACTAGGAATAAAACAAGACTTCAATAGTTTTGGGCTCCAAGAATTCGCAATAATGCAATTAATCGAGGTGCCTTTTACATTAACAAGTTTCTAAGATAGCTTGTCCAGCGATCACCTTGACACTTAAGTGTGCATTCTTCTCAATCAGCTTTTTCTTGGCCCCCCGTAGATTTGACCAACATCAGAATCCTTCATGAAAAACTCTATTTCGTCAATCATCATGTCAGAGGATATTTGAAAACACAGAGCTGGGGTATCGAAAGCGTCATGCTACGCAGTTAGCTTGAGAGGATGTTTGCTATTGCCAACAATGAGGTAGTTAGGACAGTTTTCTGAAGGCATCATCGACGGCATCCCAGAGGGTGTCAAAGGCGCTGAGCGTCTTGCGAAGATGGCGTTTTAACCGTGCCCAAAATTTTTCAATCTTGTTGAGGTCTGGAGAATAGGGTGGTAGGAACAAGACGGTGCAGCCAACTTGCTCAATCAAGTTCTGCGTGTGCTGAGATTTGTGGAAGCTAGCGTTGTCCATCACGACAACCTGACCCGGGCTCAGTTCAGGAACGAGGTAACGCTCAACCCATGCCTCGAACAGGCGTGTGTCGCAGTGTCCTGAATAGGTCATCGGGGCGAGAACCGCTCGATTGCACCAGCCTGCCACCATGCTGATGTGCTGGGTTCTGTGACCCAATTTGAGGGCATGAAAGCGCTCTGAGCGAGGGCAGTAGCCGTAGGGATAGTCTTCGGTATCATCGACCCCTGCTTCGTCGAGATACACTACCTGAGTCGGGTCAACCTGCGCTAGTTGCTTAGAAAGACTCGGCGTTTGGCCTCATTGCGCTCGCGGTAGCCATAGGTCTTTTTTTACGCGTAAACCCAATGCGGCGAAGCGCTTTGCCTATAGTGACATCGCTAATCGGCTCAAGCCAACGCTCGGCCATCTGTTGCTGGGTAAGATGACCATGAGTTTGAGCAAAGGCCCGGAAGGCCTCTAAATCGTTGACCTTGGGGTGGGGCCCCCGGTGATACCCCCGCACTGGCGAGGCACTGCCAGTAGCATCACGGCGTTTAAGCCATAGGTCAAGAGTGTTTCGGCTGATGTTAAATATCCGACTGACCTGGCTTTTCTTCTCGCCTCGGTCAACGGCAGCAAGCACTTTCTCACGCAGGTCATCACTATAAGCGGCTGGCATTAGGAGTAGTGGTACGGCAAACACACTTTCCCATCTATATTGTCCTAACTACACCTTCGACTGCAATAAGTCTTATTTCTTGTAGCGGAAGTGGGGATCCCCCTAAATCCCCCTTAAGAAGGGGGACCCTTACCCCCCTAAGAGGGGCAAGGGGGAGCAGCAGGTGACTAAAGCTACAGCAAATCACTTTTCAAACGCCCTCTGATGCCTTTGATACATGCTCTGCGTTTCCAAATGTCCTCTAAGACCATCATATTGGGATAGGACTGCAACAGCTGATGGGCCAATCGCAGCATGGGCACATACCGATGAGTACTGACGGTGGCACTGGGATGCTCCAAAACTCGCCACAGCAAGGGCACCGCTTGTTCACAACAGGCCACTGACAGGTGAATCATGCAGTAGCGATTCCACCGTGGTATCGAGAGTTAGGTAGGACCGACGCCTTTTCCAGTGATGAATCGCCGCGAGCACCAAGGGTACGTATAAGCTTTTCACGTGTACTTGTCGATTGCCCATAGCGTTGCCATCGTCGTTCGGTACTTTGCGCTTGGCGGGCGCAACTCGGCACATACAATTCCCATTCCGGCAGACTTAACCGACCACTGCACACTAGCGCCGTCACCATCCACGCCAGCGCTTTGAGGTGTCGCAGATCGCGGCGGTGACTATATTGACGCAGCAGTGGCACCACTTATCATAAAGACAGGTGGTCGCTGACATGGTATAGACCCTGAAATGACGCAAATTTCAGCGTCTTATGTCAGGTCGCCTTTTCTCCCTCGCTTCACGAGGTTTCAAGCCTCTCGCTCACTTCTGTCAGGCAGTCAAGCGCTGGCAATTGGCCTAATTCGCTACTCCCCTACCCCTTTTCAAACGCTCTCTGACGGCCAAAGGTGTAAAATTGATGCTTCCTTGCTAGTTAATCTCTTGCCCAAGGTATTCAAGCCTCCTTCATCAATATATGCTATTGAATGATTTGGTGTAGAAGTGAAATGATGATTGGAATAATCAACTCTTTGAAATCAATGAGGATAAAAGGACTCAATTTTTTGAGCAATCTCTTTTGTCAAAGCGATTGAGTTTCAGAATATTTATCTTGTGCTAACATCTTCCTTGATTCGATTACTGCTCTTTAATTTGATTATTGCTTGATCGAAAAAATCCTCACTGAGCAGCGCATGACTGGACTTTCTCGAAAAGGATCATCGTCAGTATCATTGCTCCTTTCCGATGAGTGTAGGCCCCAAGATTAACTTTTTCGAACTTAAAGTCTTGCGTAGACTATTCGATAAATCCATTCTTATTTTTCTCCAAAACTCCAAATATTTTCTTTACTTTTAACCAAGCTAATCTCATCTTCCAAAACTTACTAGACTCCATTGCTTGAATACGAGATTGAGCTTGCTCGAGTTCAGTCTTAACTTGCTGAATACGAGATTGAGCTTGCTCGAGTTCAGTCTTAACTTGCTGAATACGAAATTGAGCTTGCTCAAGTTCAATCTTAACTTGGTGTAAATCCTGGCCTATAGCTGCATCAGCTTTACATCCTGAAAATTCCTGTGCGCTTAGTCTTGGCCTAGCTACTCCACCACATTGATTTGTTGTTAGTAAGAAAGCGGAACAACCAAACGTTCCAACAAACTCAGCATAGCCTTCTCGAATAAACTCATTGACGGCCTGCCTGACTCCCATTTCACCTGTTTCATTTTCAGGGTTGGCGTAGTCATGACACAGAACTGGTGTTCCAGCCACTAGATAATCTTTGAGCAATAGTAAGTCGCTTTTAACACCTTCATATCGATGATCAGCGTCCACAAAAACCATTGTGGGTTGAATGGAAAATTTTTTAACAAAACTATTGAGCGTTCCATGGAATAAAAGGCAATAATCCGCCAAATTAAATTTTTCGAGGGTATCAGCTGTTCTCAAAACACCATCGATATCTAAGTCAATACCAAAATATTGGGGCTTGATAGAGCGATCTGGATTTGCTAGGGCACCTTCCAACTCCACAACCGCAGATCGACCACTGTAAGTCCCAATCTCCAAAATTACATCCCCATTCCTGTAACCCATTTCGTAGAGCTTATAGGAATCTCCAGGCTCCTGCCAGCCTGGAATATCTTTTGTCTTCTCAAAAATGCTATGGTGATCTTCGTTGAGAAAGTGCTGTTGTTCAGTCCAAGTAGTCATATGTCTGCTCTGGTTTAGGACCTATAAAAAATTAAGCTCATGGTTCTGGGATGCCTCTATCCCAGAGGGGAAGGACTTTGGGTATCCAAACGTGAACTTGTTTCTTCACAGTTCCCTGCTGGCTGCATTGATAGCTTTCTAAGGTAGTTCATCCATCGATCGCCTTGACACTTAAGGGAAAATTCTTTCTCAACTAACTTTCTTCCTGCCTCTCCATAGGTTCGACATGCATTTGATGTTCCCATAAAAAACTCAATCTCGTCAATCAACGCTTCAGCTGTTGCCTCATTGGCCAGACGGGCATTGAGATCATGGCGGGCTATTTCTGGAATGCCATCTCTCTTAAAAGCAACAATGGGCACGGCACAGGCTGAGGCTTCACAAAAGGTTTGGCCAAAGGCTTCTTCCAAAGAGGTTCCTACGAACAAGTCTACTGCACTGTAAATCAAAGGCATTCGGCGATAGTCCCGAATTAACCCTGTGCCACACACACCAGGAACTTGTGTGGATGCCATACCAAACACAACAAAGTGGGCTCTGCCTTTCAGTCGCTGAACAACTTCTTTGAAAATGTGCCCTCCCTTACGATATTCGGTGACATTAACCGAACCCCCTAAAATCACAAACTTATTTTGGGGAATACCAAGAATCTTGCGGGCCAAGGTTTGATTTATTGGCTGAAACAGTTGTTCGTCTACCCCATAATAGAGACAGTCAACCTGAGCCTCTCCATGAAAAGCTTTGTTTGCCATATCGGCTGTCCACCGACTATTTGTAGCCAGAGGAATAGCGTTAGCACCACAAAAAATTTCTCGACGTAGTTGCCATTGGTCAAAGATTTTCTTAGGCTCTAAGATAGGATACTCCTGCCACGTGGGACAGGTTTCATTACAGCCGGTTTGATATAAAGTGCAATTGCCAGTGTAGGCACAACGTCCTGAGATCAGGTAACAGTCATGCATATAAGCAATCACTAGACATTTTAGTGATTGTAAGGTTTTCAGTAAATCTAGGGGCCACATGGCACTATGTAAGTTGCCTACGATAATTACATCAGGGCTCCATCGACTCACTTCGAGAATCAACTGCTCTATGATATAGTTTGACCTCAAACCAAAGTAACCATTCAAATGGGGCAGTTCTGTTAACCCAAACCAACGCCCCGAAGAGTTTTGCGTCTCTAACGGAATAGTCTTTTCCGTTTCCCCTTGGGTACAAGAAATGGCTTTGACAGCATGCCCCATAAGCAAAAAAGACTGAATCTGCCGTAGAGCGGCAATGCCAGCTCCGTATTGAAAACCTAGATCATTGATGTAGAGAATACGAAGCGGTTGCTGACTATCGAGCTTATCCTGAATGAAAGGATAGCGGCAATCTGTTGAGGAAATATTCATGCCTGGGTGTACAACTAGAGATGTTGACTAAACTGCTTGCTGACTTCCCGCAATTCGGGGAGGTAGGGAAGGACTTCACCATAGGTTTTTTGGGCCTTGTGAACCCGATAGTTCACAAGTACATCAGGAATGTGGATAACCTTTGCTCCTGCACGAGCCATTCGAAGCCACATTTCATAATCCATGCTGTAAAAAAGGTCTTCTTTGAGACGAGCGCCTGAGCGTTCCCAAATATCGCGAGTCCAAAAAACTTCAGGCTGATAGAAGAAATATCCCTTTAACCAACAATTATCAATATCTAGTAGTTTCTCTAGCGATAAAGGAACAACCTGGCCGATTGGCATTTGATCGTGATGAATTGTAGAAAGCTCAGGATTATAATCATGGTATAGGCGACAACCTCCAGTCACAATATCACTCTCGTAAATTTTAAAAGCTTGTGCTACCCGCATTAAGGTGCCGGGTAGATAGTAATCATCACTATTGAGCCATGCCAAAATATCTCCAGTGGCATGACTAAATCCTTTATTCAGCGCGTTGGCCTGTCCCTGATCTGGCTCGCTGACGCAATAAGTGAGTTCATGTCTATATCGATCGAGAATGACTGGGGTATTGTCTGTAGATCCTCCATCGATCACGATGTACTCCAAATTGGGGTATCCTTGCATCAATACCGAACGGATTGTTTCTTCCAAGAATGCTCCTTGGTTGAAGGTCACTGTAATGATGGAAATTTTGGGAAATTTGTACCCTGATGGCAACCCTTCAGGAATCTGGGCAGTGGGATAGTTCCAAGGCCAAGCATAATTTTTGTTGAGGGCCTGATTCGCAAACGGATCAATCCAACTCTCAGCTGGAGCTTCGTAGAAGTTTAAAGTTGAAGGTAGTTTTTCACCAGGGACCCAATCAAATTCTGAGTTAATCATGGCAGGAAAGGTAATGATCCGAGTCTGAGACGTAAGGTGTCCTTTTAGAAATAGAAGACTGTTTGATGAGGTGTCACTGCTAAGGCAGAGCAAATCACAGTTCTTAAGGGTATAAGTATAGGAGTTTACCAACCAACTTTCTAAGGTGTCTGCAATTGCACGTATGTTGTAGTTGGCGAAATTTGCAATTTCCGGGAAGCTACAGTCAAAACAGGTAACCTGACCTCCAGCTTGGGTGATTGCTTGCAAGAGTGGCAAAATCTGTTGATTGGGCTTTATGCAGAGAGCGTGCTGTGTTTTGGCAATTAGTGCGGATAAGTACTCCAGTTTTGGTAGATCGGACTCACCGTTGATTTTAATGCCCAAAGCCCTAGCTACGACTGTTGTTCTGACCAACAGTGTTTCTGTGTCAATGTTAGAGCCGATTCCCTTGCTGGGAAATGTCAATTTCTGCAATGTTGGCTGAGCGTTAGATTGGGTGTCGGGAGGGCTCTCCTGCCCTAATGAAGCATCTTGAAGAGCGCTAGTAAGGGTGGCTGGCCGCCATTGATCGCGGAAGAAAAAGTTGTAAAGGGGAACAAATATTTTATAGTTTCTATAAACCAAGTCATAGGCCTTAATTCTCTGTAAAGTTGCCTTGAATAGTTTGCGAATAGAGGCTTTAGTTGTTGAAAGATAAGCTAGCTCCTGTTGTAGGGTACGGGTCTCATGGGTCAAAGCTGAACGAGACAACTGAACAGATGCAAGTGCTTGTTGTAGGTGAATGATAGTCGCTTCTTTTTCTTGCAATTGGTTTTGCAGTTGTTTGATGTCATCTGGTTTGGATTGACTTTGACTCGGCAGCATGTTGAATGTTAGTTTCGCTGGATGGAGAGTGACTCGCGCATAGAGGCTTGAGTCAATAAGAATGGTATCATCCCTATTGAGCCAAGTGGTATCGAGTCTGCCTAAGATTCGTTCATCTCAAGGTAACGCTAAAGAGCTATCTGACTAGATTCGCAGGAGTTATACGGATTTGAGTTTTTTGTCATACCTTTTCTAAAGTCATAGATTCGAAGCCAAAATGAGTTTAGGTATATGGAGTTGGTAAAGCAAGGCGAACATTGCCAGAATTTCTTACCTTAAAATAATCTTACTAAGTTGAAGCCTTTCTAGGGCTTCTATGATGGACTATCTCAACGTCATAATGCGGCTCCTAGCCATTTGGAGTAACTGAAGTTAGTTCTTTGAACAAGAATTATTCTCATGATGAATTTTGTTAGGACATTGCCTGTTCAGCGAAGTATCAAATGGTGATAGCACGCCTTTACTCCCTAGGAGATGACTGATCATACCGCTCACCCTAAATGTTGTCGACCTAACTTTGTGACTAGCTTTTCCTTCTCGACGCACTATAGACAGACTTTATGGATAGCATAATAACAAAGCGATTAAAGCTGAGGATTAAGCTCTCAGATACAATAAATTTCCTCGGAGCAAACCATAGAAGACTTAGTAAGAGAATCTCAAGAAAATTTAACTTACTAAAGTTTATCCTTGGCCAAGCGATACTAGGTATTATTGCGACTCATTGTGAAATTAATAATAAGCGGGGCATCGGCGTTCTTATTCAAAAACTCTTCCTCAAGAGTGACAATAATTCGTTCATATGCTCCAAAAATCTCTACGGTGGCCGTCAAAAGTTTGGTTTTGCCCATGTCTGTCTCAGCTACAGCAACAGCGAGCACGTAGTTGTTACAGGTAAAGTAGAGAACGTTAGACCCTACCTGGCACAATCAGTAGCCATATGTGCACCGCTGTCGTCGGGCAGTGGTACCAATTACAAGCCTTTAGAGGCGTCAAGTGCTGGAGTACCTGTTGTCTTCTCCAGTTTGCCTCTGAAGGGGCCAAATTCAACTCCTGGGGTTCATCTATCGAGGTCAGACACTGCTCAAGACGTAGCATCAGCTCTCTTGCGGCTTATGAATAATACGGCCTTGCGGGCTTTCTAGTCCATTAAGGGAGAGCGCTTGTATCCCAGCACTACTCTTGGGATATAAGCTTGCAAGGTATTGATCAGTGGCTTGATGTTATGACCAGTATGCCTAAATGAATCACCCAGTAGCAGTAGCTCTTAACTTTAGAAGACCCCGTCGAGTTATTTACTTTAAGTCATTATGTCGCTTACGTTTAGTGTCGTTACTCCCTCCTATAATCAAGGGCAATTTATTGAAAGAACGATTCAGAGCGTGCTGACGCAATCTGGGGTGGCGATTGAGTACACGATTTGCGATGGTGGTAGCACTGATGAAACTGTCAATATCCTGAAGCGTTACAAAGACCGACTGAGGTGGGTTAGCGAGCCAGATGATGGCCAAGCCGATGCGGTTAATAAAGGGGTGGCCATGACTCATGGCGATATTATTGCCTGGTTAAACTCTGATGATATCTATTACCCCAATGCTCTGGCGAAGGTGGCGACGGTATTTGAGGCAAACCCCGCTCTGGATATCGTCTACGGTGAGGCCGACTGGATTGGAAAAAATGATGAGGTTTTAAAGGCATTTCCCACAGAGCCGTGGCGGTACAACCGCCTCAAGGAGGCCTGCTTCCTTTGCCAACCGGCGGTGTTTTTTAAGCGCTCTGTGGTAGATCGCTACGGTGGGCTAGACAAGACTCTACAGTACTGTATGGATTATGAACTGTGGCTTCGCTTTGGGCAGCACACAGACTTTTATTTTTTACCCGAAAAGCTTGCAGGCTCCAGAATGTACGCCTCGAACAAAACTATGGGCCAAGCCCTAGTGGCCCATGGCGAGATCAACCATATGCTTGAGGCTAAGCTGGGGGTGATTCCAGCTAACTGGCTGCTGGGCTATGCTTTAGTCAAGGTAGAAAAGACCTATGGTATTAGCCGTTACGACCGTAACCAAACCCACCGCTTTGTGCGCCTACTAGTGCAGTTTTCTTGCCAGGAGCTAATGGCACACAATCCGCTGGCTTTCTTCAAAATCGCTCCCAAGATGATCTTTTGGTTTCTGGTTCCTGACCGAGCCTGGTTTAGGCGTGAAGACATTTTGGCGCTGGTCTAGATATGGTCAGAGTTGTAGTAGATGCTACCCCTGTTTTGCCTAAGCCTAGCGGGGTGGGGCTATACGTACTAAATCTGCTGTGGGCGCTGCGATCGCTGCAATCAACTGAAAACTTTAGCCTCGGCGTTGCTTATCAACCCAGTCTGAAGAACTGGCTACGAGGGAATCTGGCTCTGCCTGAGGCGATTGCAGTCCATGACGATGTGGCTGTCTTACCCCTGCCGGTGCGCTTGCTTAACCTGCTGGCCCAGGCACCTAAAAATCCGATTTTGGGGCAGCTAGAGCATCGTTTTGGTCAGCCCGATGTCTACCACGGCACTAACTATGCGGTTTATCCTTGTCGGTATAGCCAGCGAGTGATGACGATTTACGACTTGTCATTCCTGCGCTATCCCGAATATGTGACTGCCGTGGTGCGCACCTATAGCCAGCGGGTGCGGCAGTGCCTGGATTGGACTGACCTAGTGGTGACAATTTCGGAAAGCTCGAAGCGCGACATTGTGGAGCTGTTAGGGGTGCCGCCGGAGCTGGTGTGGGTGACACCTTTAGCTAGCCGCTACGCCGATGATGCTCAGGCAAGTAGCGATGTTGTAAAAGCGGTTGATTTGGGCGATCGCCCCTATATTCTTTTTGTCAGCACCCTAGAACCTCGCAAGAATGTGGTTCGTTTGATTCAAGCTTTTGATCGGCTGAAGACTCAGCACCAAATTGACCATCAACTGGTGCTAGTAGGTCAAAAAGGATGGCAGTTTGAGCCGATTTTTGAAGCGATCGCCGCCTCACCCTGGCGGCACCACATTCGTCATCTCGACTATCTCTCCGATGCTGAGGTGGCCTACTGCTACCAAAATGCTGATGTGTTTGCCTACCCTTCGCTCTATGAGGGGTTCGGCCTGCCGGTGCTGGAGGCCATGACCCTAGGCTGTCCGGTGGTCACGGCTAATACGTCGTCTCTACCCGAGGTGGCCGGTGATGCGGCGCTGTTGATAGACCCTACCAGCGTAGAAGACTTGGCTGAGGCGCTGGAGCGGGTGGTTGGCGATCGCCCCTTGCGCCAGACCATGATCGCCAAGGGCTACCAGCAGGCGGCTCAGTTTTCCTGGACTCGTACGGCTAAATCGACCCTGGCGGCCTATCGTTCACTACTATAGGTAAGCTGAACTCTTTGACCTATAGAGTATTTTCAATGGCCAAAAAAGCATTGATTACGGGCTTAACTGGCCAAGACGGCTCGTACCTGGCTGAGCTTTTGCTGTCACAGGGGTATGAGGTCTGCGGCATGGTCAGGCGTTCTAGTTCCAGCAGTTTTGAGCGCATCAGCCATTTTTCGAATCAAATTGAAGTCATATCGGGCGATCTGCTCGACCAGTTCTCGCTGATTGACGCCATTGATCAGACGCAGCCTGATGAAATTTACAACTTGGCCTCCCAAAGCTACGTGCCCCTGTCTTGGACCCAGCCAGCCCTAACTGCTGAGTACACAGCCCTAGGAGTGTCTCGCTTGCTGGAAGCGATTCGGCGCTGTAAGCCCAGCACCCGCTTTTATCAGGCGTCGAGCAGTGAGGTGTTTGGCGAACCCGATGAGTCTCCTCAGACCGAGCGCACGGCCTTTAGGCCCCGCAACCCCTACGGCGTGGCCAAGGCCTATGCCCACTGGATGACGGTGAACTACCGGCAAAAGTATGATCTGTATGCCTGCTGCGGCATTACCTACACCCACGAGTCGCCGCGGCGGGGGGCAGAGTTTGTCTTTCGTAAAATTACCCGGGGGGCAGTGCAGATTAAACTCGGCCAAGCTCAGGAGCTGCGGCTGGGCAATCTGGACGCCCGACGAGATTGGTGTCATGCCCAAGATGTGGTGACGGCAATGTGGCTAATGCTGCAGCAGGAGAGCCCTGACGACTACATTATTGCCAGCGGTGAGACCCACTCGGTGCGCGAGCTAGTGGATTGTGCGTTTAGCTATCTGGGTTTGGACTACCAGCAGTACGTCAGCGTTGATCCAACATTTTACCGCCCCGATGAGGAGGTGCAGCTGGTAGGGTCGATTGACAAGATTAAAACCGAGCTGAATTGGCAGCCCCAGTATTCGTTTCAGCGCCTGGTCGAATCGATGGTTGATCACGACTTGAAAACGTTGAATGGGTAAGCATAGCTAACCGATCGCAGGCACGGAACACATCTTAAACGACTCTTGAATGACTGAGGCCTCACTGCTGATTAACCTGGCGTTTGTCCCCACTAAGCCGACGGGACTGGGGGTCTATGCGCTTAATTTAATTCAGCATTTGTCGCGGGAGAATAGTTATTTGCTCAGCGATCGCCCCATCGCCGGGCATCGCCATCTCCCTTCACCCATGGGGGCGACTACTGATTCAGGCAAGCAGGGCCATGCTCGGCGACTGTGGTGGACACAGTTTCAGGTGCCGAAGCTGTATCGGCAGCTTGGGGCAAAACTGCTGTTTTCGCCCATTCCCGAAACACCGCTCTGGTCATCGTGCCGAACGGTGGTGACAGTGCACGACCTAATTCCCCTGCACTTTCCCCAAAAGGGGTCGCCGCTGACGCTGTACTTTCGACACTATTTGCCCCAGGTCATTCGCCAGGCTGAGCACATTATTTGCGACTCGGAGTCAACCCTGCGCGATATCCAACATTTTTTTGGTCCACTACCCAAAGCAGCAACGGTCGTGCCTCTAGCCTACGATGCTGAGCACTATCGCTGGCTAGACCTGCCACGTCAGCCCTATCTCCTCTACGTAGGCAGCCACTATACCTACAAGAACCTAGGCCGTCTGATAGAAGCCTTTGCCCAGACTGCGCTGCCCGACTTTAAGCTATTGATCGCAGGAGTGCCCGACCCTCGCTATACGCCAGCGCTGCAAGCTCAGGTGGAGGAGATGGGGCTGAGCAATCGCGTTCAGTTTTTGGCCTACGTCCCCTACGACCAGCTGCCCCGATTGATCAACCAGGCGATCGCGCTGGTATTTCCCAGTCTATGGGAAGGGTTTGGCCTACCTGTCCTAGAGGCGATGGCCTGCGGCACGCCGGTGATTACGTCTAACCTATCTTCGCTACCCGAGGTGGCTGGGGAAGCGGCGCTGTCAATTGACCCCTACAACGTCGGTGAACTAGCCGAGGCGATGACTGCCGTCGTCAGCGACTCTAGCCTTTGGATGACGCTTCACCGGTCTGGACTAGCGCGGGTGAAGGCCTTTAGCTGGGAACGAACTGGACGTCAGACTAGCCACATCCTTCAGCGTTATTTATGAGTAAATGTTGAGTTTTGAGGGTTGAGTTCTTAGCCAACCCAACCCTCAAAACTCAACATTCAAAACTAATCAACGATGGCTGACCCGGACGATCCAATAGCTGATGGCCAAGGCAAAAATAGCGATCGCTAGGCCAATCAGCGTAGTGCCCGAAATGGTGCTGAGATCCAAAATAATAATTTTTCGGCCGACGGCGGTGAGGGCAGTGGCAAGCACTAACTCCACCTGCACCACGTGGTTTTGAATATAGGCGGTGATATTTTCCATGATCTCTAGGGCGATCAGCACGCCCAAAAAGAGACCAAAGAGGTCAATTACCGGCTGGCCTAGAAAGTCTCCCGGACTGTTGGTGAAGATGGTGGTCCCTAAAACCACGGCTAAATCAATCACCATGGCCAGAATTACCACGATCATTCCTATAGAAAGCACCTTAGAGATGGTGCCTTCAAACTGGTGCAGGCGACTCAAGAAAACGTCGTCTTTGAACTGCTTCATCAACTGTCTAGACCGGTTCGCCATTGATGCTGACTGCTCAGGAGGTGGGTGCTGCTGAGAGAATAGACGATTCTGCAGCCTCGGGTAAAGTTTCAGCGGCGACAATGGCTGCTTCTGGATGTTTCAGCGGCACGACCTGCACCGCGCAAGCCTTCAGCTCGGGCTGGCCTGAGACTGGGCAGGCGACCGGGTGGGTGAGGGCGTTGCACTCGGCATTCTCGGCCCACAGGCTGCCCCAGTGCATGGGCACAAACAGGGTGCCTCGGCGAATATTTTGAGTGACCAGCAGGGGCAGCCGGACGATGCCGCGGGGCGATCGCACCTCCACCCATTCACCCCCCTGCACCTGGAGCTGCTGAGCATCGCGGGGGTTGATCTCCAAAAACGGAGCCGGGTGCATTTTCTGAATCTTTTCGATGCGCCCGGTGCGGGTTTGGGTGTGCCAGTGGCCGTAGAGCCGGCCGGTAGTAAGCACAAAGGGAAACTGGTCGTCGGGCGGCTCCGCCAGACCATTGGAGTGGAACGCGGCGAAGCGAGCCCGGCGATCGGCGGTGTTAAAAATACCTCGGGTGTAGAGGCGCTTGTCGTGGCGGGTGGCGGCGGTGGTGGCGGTCTCGGGGTCAGGGCAGGGCCACTGAATAGGGCCAAGCTCTCGCAGGCGATCGTGGCTGAGACCGGTAATGTCGCAGGGCTGCCCCCGGGTGATCTGGGCAAACTCGCGATAGACCTCGGCACTGGTGGCGAAGTCAAACTGGTGGGCGAAGCCCAGGCGGCGTCCCACCTCGGCAAAAATTTCCCAGTCGGGGCGGGCCTCGCCGGGGGGCGAGCGAAAGGCGGAGCAGAGGGTCACTACCCGCTCAGAGTTGGTCATGGTGCCGGTTTTTTCCCCCCACTGGGCGGCGGGCAGCAGCAGATGGGCAAACTCGGCGGTTTCGGTGGGGTAGTAGGTGTCTTGGTAGACGGTAAAGGGAGACTGGCGCAGTGCGGCCTTGGTGCGGTTGAGGTCGGGCAGGCTAACCGCTGGGTTGGTGGCGGCGATCCACAGCAGGCCCACCTGATGGTGCTCTAGGGCCAGCATCATTTCGCCCACGGCCAGGCCCGGTGTTGCAGAAATCTGCCCAGCGGGCAATCCCCAGAACTCTTCCACCTGGCGGCGGTGGTCAGCGTTTTTCACCAGACGATAGCCCGGCAAAATGTGGGATAGCCCGCCGGCTTCGCGCCCGCCCATGGCGTTGGGCTGCCCGGTGAGGGAAAATGGCCCCGCCCCCGGTCGGCCAATATTGCCGGTCATCAGGTGGAGGTTGATCAGCGACCTGACCTTCGCCGTTCCCTCCGACGACTGGTTGAGCCCCATCGACCACAGCGACAGCACCGCCTTGGCATCGGCCCAGGCACGGGCGGCGGTTTCTAAATCGGCGACAGAAATGCCGCAGCGCTCGGCCACAATGGTCGGCTCGTAGTGGCGTAGCACCTCGGTGTAGGCGGCAAAGCCTTGGGTGCAGCCGTCGATAAACTCGGGGTCGAGGCTGCCCCAGCGCAGCAGCAGGTGGCCAATGCCGTTGAGCAGG
Organism: Nodosilinea sp. FACHB-141; assembly: GCF_014696135.1. Classification (NCBI taxonomy): domain Bacteria; kingdom Bacillati; phylum Cyanobacteriota; class Cyanophyceae; order Nodosilineales; family Nodosilineaceae; genus Nodosilinea; species Nodosilinea sp. FACHB-141. The sequence continues at coordinate 498,953 of NZ_JACJPP010000011.1, forward strand.
GTGATGTCGCTGCCGGGCCGAATTGCCAGGTGCAGGTCGGCAGCCTTAGCAGTGTCGGTGCGGCGAGGGTCAACCACGATCAGCTTGACGTGGCCGTGGCGCTTGTGGTGCTTGCGCAGGCGGTTAAAGACAATGGGGTGGCACTCGGCGGCGTTGGTGCCGATCAAAAAAGCGCAGTCGGTGGCCTCCAGATCGGCATAGCAGCAGGGCGGACCGTCGCTGCCAAAGCTCTGGATGTAACCCGCTACCGCCGATGACATGCACAGCCGCGAGTTGGCGTCGAAGTTGTTGGTGCCCAGGCAGCCCTTCACCAACTTTTGGGCCACGTAATAGTCTTCGGTTTGGAATTGCCCTGAGCCGTAGACGCAGATGCCGTCCGGTCCCATCTCCTGGCGCACAGTTTGAATGCGGCTGACGATCGCATCCAGCGCCACCTCCCACGACACCCGCCGGAAGGGATCGTCGAGGGAGGCCCGCATCATCGGGTACTTGAGCCGATCGCGATCGAGGGACTCAGCCACGGTGGCTCCCTTGACGCACACCATGCCCTGGCTGGAGGGGTGGGCGCGATCGCCCCGTATTTGCCACAGCGGATTGCCTGCTGCGTCGCGGTTAGTGGGCTTGTTGGGCTGGGCCGGAGGTAAGACTTCCAGGCCGCAACCCACGCCGCAGTAAGGACACAAGGTTTTAGCCGGATCGGTCATAGAGGGTGGATGGGTAGGGGGTGGATGGGTCGGGGGTAGCAGTTCACAGCAGGGAAGTTCTGGGTGGAAATCCTCCCTGCTTTACTTTCTAAGGGGCTTCCGAGGGAATCTCCTACAGCAGAGAACTGGGGAAATCGGTTTGGATCTAAGAACGCCTCACTCCAGGAACATGCAAAAACACAAGGTTGTGAAAACCTAATATTTGGCCTCGCCACCAGGTTATGGACTGTGCTACGTTTGCCTCAAATGCAAACTGTGTGTCCTGGGGCCGTTGGCCAGCAGGACATTTTTTTAGTCCACCGTCACCATCACGCCATTGAGGTTGGCAGCGGTGCTCCTGGGCTGGGCACCGAAGTTTTCGATCAGCAGCGATCGCAGCACCCCGTGCAGCTCATCACAGGGAATACCCTGCTGCACCTTTTCGCCCAGGTGAGCCTCCTTACCCACCTTGCCGCCCATGAAAATATCCACCCCTTCTACGGTTTTGCCGTCCTTGCGCACCTTGGTGCCCATCAGGCCAATGTCGGCCACCTGGGGCTGACCGCAGGAGTTGGGGCAGCCCGTCCAGTGAATGCGCACCGGCTGCGATAGGGCGAGTTCTGCGTCTAGGGCTTCGGCCAAAGCCACGGCGCGCTGCTTGGTCTCCACTAGGGCAAAGTTGCAGAACTGTGACCCGGTGCAGGAGACCAGCGATCGCGTCAGCGCCGAGGGGGCGATCGAAAATTTCTCCAGCAGCGGCTCTTGCCGCAGCACCGCCAGCCGCGAGTCGGGCACGTTGGGAATAATCACATTTTGCTCGACCGTCAGGCGCAGTTCGCCGCTACCGTAGACCTCCGCCAAGCGGGCCAAGTCAAACAGATCGCTGGCCTGCAATCGCCCCACCGGAATGTGCAGCCCCACGTAGTTGAGCCCCACCTGCTTTTGGGCATAGATGCCAATGTGGTCGCGCTTATCCCAGTCCATTTCATCCTTGGGCGCAGCCGACAGCAGCGGTTGACCGTAGGCAGTCTCCACCGCCGCCCGAAATTGATCCATGCCCCATTCGTCAATCAGCCACATCAGACGGGCCTTTTGCCGATTTACCCGCGGGCCATGGTCGCGGTACACCTCGAGAATGGCGCGGCACAGCTCCACGACGCTGTCGTCGTCGGAGGGCACCCAGGCGTTGAGCGGAATGGCGGCCTCACAGCGGCGGGCAGAGAAAAAGCCCCCTACCACGACGTTAAAACCCAGCACGCCTTCTCGGTAAGCAGGCACGAAGGCAATGTCGTTGATTTCCGCGTGGATGGAATTGTCGCGCCCGCCCTCAATAGCGATATTGAATTTGCGGGGCAGATTGCTAAAGGCCGCATTACCTTCGCCATTGGCGGTGATCATGTCTTGAACTTTGCGCACCAGCCCCTGGGTGTCTATCAGCTCGTCGGCGTCAAGGCCCGCTACGGGCGACCCGGTGATGTTGCGCACGTTGTCCATGCCCGACTGAATAGAGGTCAGACCTGCCGCGTGCATGCGCCGAAAAATATCGGGAATGTCTTCGAGTAAAATGCCGCGCAGCTGAAGATTTTGTCGGGTGGTAATGTCGGCACTGCCATCTTCGCCGTAGCGCTGGATGATCTCTGCCAGGGTGCGGGCCTTGTAGCCGTTGAGCAACCCGTTGGGCAGCCGCAGCCGCAGCATAAACTTGCCGGGCGTCACCGGGCGAAAGAAGATGCCCAGCCATTTGAGCCGATGGGTGAGGTCGGTGTCGTCTACGGCTTCCCACCCTAGCTGAGCAAACTGCTCCAGCTCATGCTTGACTAGCAGACCGTCTTTGTCGGCCTTAAACTGTTCAAACTTGTTGAGTTTGGCGGTGGCCGCTGTGCTGGCCGTGTTTATAGAAGTGGTCACTGGTACACCGTTGTAGCAAGACGTTTACCGACGCATCCCTAACTGGTGAAAGTCTCCCAGTCTCCCCTAGACGCTACTGCCTCAATCGCTACAGAACGATCGAGATCAGCCTAGGGTTAGGTGTGGCTAGCCTAGAACCGCTCTAGGGAGGCTTTTGTATAGACTCATACGTTTTTTGAAGCACCATGCAGGCTCCGCAAGAGGCGGCTGCGCGAACTGCATAGTCAAACCTCGGGAAACCCAGGTTTAGGTCCTATGGTGTAGAAGGCCGGTTCCCGCCGATGCCAGTTCCAGAGCTAACCCAGAGCCAACTAGGAGCGCCCTGTGTCCTCTTTTGATCAGTTTGCGGTTTCATCATCTCCATCGGAGGCGGCCCGAACTACGGTAGCAAAGTTGGGCGCCGGAGACTTCCACGATCGCTGGGAGCAGTCGCGCCAGGTCGCCGATCTGGGCGATGCGGCCTTAGACGATCTGCTGGCTATGCTTCAAGACAGTGAGTGCGATTGGGAAGCCCGCTGGTTTGCAGCCCGCGCTTTGGGAGAGTTCGATCGCCCCGAGGTAATTGCCGCCCTGGTCAACACCTTTGCCACTACGACCGATGAAGACCTGCGCCAGGCGATGGCAGCGGCCCTAACTCAGATTGGCCCTGGGGCGATCGCCGCCTTAGGTGAGCAACTCGCTCAACCCGAGCTACGACCTGCGGCGGTGCAGGCCCTAGCCCGCATTCACCATCCCGCCACGATTCCTTGGCTAAAGCTGGCGATGGCTGATGCGCGATCGCCCGTGCGAGCTACTGCTCTCGATGCTCTCAGCGCCTTTGCCGACCTCACTCTGCTGCCCATAGTGCAGCAAGGCCTAGCAGATCCGGCGGCAGCGGTGCGGGCGGCGGCGATACGGGGGCTGCTGGGACTGCGATTGGGCCTGCCTGCTCAACAGCTAATCGACGCTCTCACGCCGCTGCTCGGAGACGCAGATGAACGGGTTGCCCAGCAGGCCGCCTATGCTCTAGGGCGGTTGTCAAGTGCGGCGGCGGCAGCGCCTCTGCTACAGCTACTGCAAGCCCCCGGCACCCCTGAAGCCCTACAGATTTTTGCTGTGCAGGCCCTGAGCTGGCAGAATACCGCCACGGCTTTAGAAGGCCTGATCCAAGCCTGGGACTGGTTGGAGCTTCCCGCTCGGTTGGCCCTGGTGCAGGGGCTAGCTGCTGTGGCCTCCGACCAGCGGTCGCGGGCCACAGCAGCCCTGGCGAACTGGCTACAGCTGTTGCCGCCTACCGCTGAAAACAGCACCCTGCGTCGCCACCTGGTGCTGGCCCTAGGGCAGGTCGGCGACTCCGTGCTGGAGTCAGAGCTGCGATCGCTGCTGCACGACCCAGACCCTGGGGTGCAGCTCCACGCTGAGGCGGCCCTGCGTCAGCTCCAGACCCAATCTGTCTAATCGCTTTTAGCCTGCTGCTGGGGAAGACTTAAGGACGAAGCACTGGCCAGGCAATGGCTAGAGTAAACTGGCCTGGCTTGCGGCTCGCCGCTTTTCGCCAAGAACCACGGCGGCCTAAACCGGGTATCGCTACTTTTGATACCAAGTGCGGGAGTGCGATCTGCTAATCAAGACAAGGGCGGTCCAACGAAACCCCGTTGGGCCGTTTTGCTAGCAGCCGTGTGGATACCTGTCAAAAATGCGCATAGAACAGCTCCAGGCGTTTCTATCGGTGGCTGAAACCGGCAGCTTTCAGTCGGCGGCGCAGCAGTGCGCGGTGACGCAGTCCACCGTCAGTCGCCAGGTGCAGGCCCTGGAGGCCGAGCTCGATGCGCCGTTGTTTCACCGGGGCGCCCAGGCCAAACTCACGGTGGCCGGAGAGCGTCTGCTGCCCAAGGCCCGACGCATCTACCAAGACTGGATGCAGGTTTCTAAAGATATCGCCGATCTGATGGCCGGTAAGCAGCCCGAACTCTGCGTGGCGGCGATTCAGTCGGTGTGCGCCACGGTGCTGCCACCGGTGCTCCAGCAGTTTTGCTCAGAGTATCCCCAGGTGCAGCTGCGGGTGACGGCTCTGGGCAGCGATCGCTCCCTCAAGGTGCTGCGCGACGGCCTGGTTGATTTGGCCATCGTGATGGATAACCCCCGCCTTACCACTCAGCCCGAAATGGTTGTCACGCCGCTCTTTGAGGAGTCAGTTGAGGTGCTGATGGCAGGCCACCACGACCTGGCTCGCCAGCCAGTCATTTCCTGGGAGATGCTGGCCCGGTTTCCGCAGATTGTCTTTAAAGATGGCTACGGCATGGCGCGGCTGGTGCAGCAGCAGTTTCAAGACCGGGGCGAAGAGTTTAACCCAGCGATGGAGCTTAATACCCTCGACGCCTTTCGGGCGGTGATTCGCCAGGGTAATTTTGTCGCGCTGCTGCCCCAGTCGGCTCTAGCCGACTGCCACGATGACCCCACCCTAGCGGTGCGCCCCACCGAAGCGCCGGTGCTGACCCGCTCAGTGGTGCTAGTGACTACCCGCGATCGCCTAGTGATTCCCCCGATCCAGCGGTTTCACGACCTGGTGCAGAGCCTGGCCACCCCCATTCGCCCTAGACCCGCAGCGGTGTCTTACAGTTAGGTAATCATCCTTTACGAACCCCTTGTTCCCAGGGTCAGCAGTCTCTATGAGCCATGAGTTTCGGGATTTGCTCAAGCAAGTTGGCAGCGGCAGCCACACCTCCAAGGCGCTGACCCGCGCCGAAGCCGCTGCCGCCACCCGCATGATGCTGACCCAAACCGCTACCCCAGCCCAGATCGGTGCATTTATGATTGCCCACCGCATCAAGCGCCCCACTGTTGATGAGCTGGCGGGCACCCTGGATGCCTACGAAGCGCTGGGGCCTACCCTGCCCGCGATCGCCCCCGACAGCGCCTACAGCCGCCACGCTCTGGTGCTGAGCTGCCCCTACGACGGGCGATCGCGCACTGCCCCTGTCACCCCGATCACGGCGCTGGTAGTAGCGGCAGCCGGGGTACCGGTGGTGATGCACGGGGGCGATCGCATGCCCACTAAAGAAGGCATTCCACTGATTGAATTGTGGCAACAGTTGGGCGTTGACCTGTGCCCCCACAGCCTAGAGCAGGCCCACACCCTACTCAACCGCACCGGCCTGGGTTTTGTCTACCTGCCCCAGCACTTTCCGCTGGCCCATGGGCTGGTGCTCTACCGCGAGCAGATCGGCAAACGCCCCCCCTTTGCCACAGTAGAGCTGCTGTGGTCGCCCTACGCTGGCCCACACACCCTGGCGATGGGCTTCGTGCACCCGCCCACTGAGGAGTTTGCCAAGGGCACCTTTGCCCTGCGCGGCCAAACCGACTGGATTACCGTTAAGGGGCTAGAGGGTAGCTGCGACTTGGCGCGGGGCAGAACGGCGATCGTTGGGGTCAACCACCCTGGCCAGACCGATCGCCTGCTGCTGCACCCCCGCGACTATGGTCTAGAGGGCGACGATGTGGAGCTGGGCGATGAGCTGACGCTGGGCGATCGCCTGCTAGACGTTCTGGCGGGCGGTACCACAGAACTTGCCAAGACTGCTCTGTGGAATGCCGGGTTTTACCTGTGGCAGGGCGGCGTGGCCGATTCTCTCGCAGGGGGCTTGGCCGAGGCCCAAACGCTACTGGCTACCGGTAAAGCACTGGCTAAACTAGAGGAATTCCGCCAGCAATCTGCCGATTTGACCCAGCCTCTCATCTACAGCCACAGTTAAATTACCGCAGAGTGAACCAATACTGTCTGTTGGCGTTTTCGACATTAATTAAAGATCAAGCCGGCATTTGCCGCCATAAATCAAGGGAAAACTCAGTTGACAGGAGTATTCTTGATCAAGTAGCGGAAAAGTCTCTGATAGAAACAAAATTCCGCTGCTTATCAAAGAATCGTGAAGGTTGCATAGGATTTCTATAAAGTGCCTCTGGCCCTGCAACACCTGGGTTTTGGGCGCGTCATGGAAGTTCAGCAATGAGGAGCATTGCGATTTCGATCGATGAGATGGGCAGACTGCGGATGTTGCACATGTACATGGTGCTACAAGAGTGTCTGTCTACCGCATCACTATTACACTCCAAAGACTCTACGGGGAATGAACGAGAATGACTCAAACTAACTGGGCTAAGCTACTGCGGGTAGCACCGCTTTCGGCGCTTTTGGCTACCTTGACCGTCGGCAGTGCGGCAGCGATCGCCCTAGCCGCCGAAGGGCCTATTCAAAATTTCAACTGGCTCAAAGATGAAGCCCTGCTCGACCAGGCTCTCGATGCAGCCCACACCAAAGACGATGACGACGACGATGATGACGATGACGGTGATGACGTCGAATCGGGCGAAGTCATCTACCAGCAGCAGCGCACCACGACCACGACGACCACCACCGTCAACCAGGTCAGCTTTAGCGATATTTCCACCAACTACTGGGCCAGCAACTTTGTCTATCGCCTCTCGGCCATCAAAGTCGTCAGCGGATTTCCCAGCGGAAATTTTCTGCCGAGCAACAATCTCACCAAAGCCCAGTATGCGGCGATGATTGCTCAGGCCTTTGATATGCCTGCTTCGCGTCAAACTGTCACCCTGCGCAACGTCAACCGCAGCTACTGGGCCTACAGCGCCATCCAAAAAGCCTACTCCATGGGCTTTTTAGAGGTCTCCAATGGGACGTTTGACACCAACGGCACCATGACCCGTCTCGACATGTTGGTGATGCTGGCCCGAGGGCTTAACATTACCCAAGTCACCTCTGGGCAGTCGGTCGATAGCCTGTTGAGCATCTTCAGCGATGCCAACCAGATCCCTAGCGAGTATCGCGTCATTATCGCGGCTCTGGTAGAGCGCGGCATTTTGGTGAACTATCCCACCATCACCCAGCTAAACCTGTTTGGGGTGGTTTCTCGCGCTGAAGCCTGTAGCTTTGTCTATCAGGCCCTGGCCTACATGGGCAAGGTCGAAACCGTTGAGTCGGCCTACATCGTCAACAGCAGCAACTTTTCCAATCTGACTGAAACCATCACCAACACCACCGAAACCACTACCGAAACCACCGAGACTACCACCGAAACTGGTGAGGTGGATATGGGTGATGACGACGACGATGATGATGACGACGATGATGATGATCGCAGACAGAACTGCAACCAGGGCATCGGCAATGGTGCAGAGGGCTGTGACCCCGGCAACTCTCGCCCCCACGGCGGCAGCAATGACGAGGGTGGTCGCACCCCCGGCAACCGCTAGTCTACGTTCTCTGTCCTTATAAGTGTTACAAGACGCCCTGCGGGGCGTCTTTTTTTTGCGTTTAAGAATCAGGGGTGGGGGTATCAATGCCAAAGGCTTGGGCAGGGGGCAGCTGTAGCAGACTGAGCAAGCCATCTAGCATGTACTGCACAGCCAAGGCTGCCAGCAGCACCCCCAGCACTCGGGTCACAACGTTAATGCCAATTTGGCCCAGCACCTTGGCCAGCGGCCGCGACAGCAGCAAAAACAGATAACACAGCAGCAACACCACCGCCGCTGCCGCTAACACCACACTCAGGCCCAGGTAATAGTTAGTTGACTCCCGCGACAGCACCAATATGCTGGCTAAGCTGCCCGGTCCGGCAATCAACGGAATTGCCAACGGAAACACGCTGACATCCTGCTTGGTACCCGCTTCCTGTGCTTCGGCTTCGGTTTCGCGCTCCTGGTGCACAAAGATCATGTCGAGGGCGATCTTAAACAACAAAAACCCCGCCGCAATTTGAAAGGCTTGCAGGCTGATGCCCAGGTTGTGCAGCACGTAGGCCCCCGTCAACCCAAAGGCTAAAAGAATGCCTGCCGACACCGCCACTGCTCGGGTGGCGATCTGGGTTTGCTCGGTCTCGGTGCGATCGCTCACCAAAGCCAGGTACAAGGGCGCTAGCCCCACCGGGTCGATCACCACAAACAGAGTTAGAAAGGCTTTGGCAAACAGCGGCAAAATGATCGGCATGGGGAGCGCTCAGAAGACTGCCTCAAATCTACCGCTGTTCGGGGTAAACGGTCGCTCTCCCTTGTGTTAGATCAAGGGTATAGATCACCGGTCCAAACAGGTTTGAGCTATTGCAGTCAAGACCCAGCGATTTCCCCAAGGGGTTAACTAGCTACCAGATCAAGGTTCTAGCAGCGGTAACCATGCTGGTGGATCACATCGGCGTGGTGTTTTTTCCTGAGGCGATCGCATTTCGAATTATTGGGCGGATCAGCTTTCCGCTGTTTATCTGGCTGCTGGTACAGGGTGAGGCCCACACCAAGCATGTGGGGCGCTACGGTCTGCGGTTGGCGTTGCTAGGCGTGGTGTCTCAGCCTATCTACCAAGTCACCTTTGATGAGGCCCGGCCCAATATTCTGTTTGAGCTGCTTTTGGGGCTGATCTGTCTGCGGTTAGCTCGGGGGTTTCCCAAACTTCAGCTGCCCATCTGGATTGGGGGGGCGGGTTTGAGTGAACTGCTGGCTATGGGTTATAGCAGCTACGGCATTGGGCTAATTGCCCTCACCCGCTACTACCGCCCCACGGTGCTGTGGTGGTTGGCTTGGATTGGTTTTCATCTGCTTTGGGCCTGGATAGAAGGGCCGTTTCAACTGCCGGCGATCGCAGTCCCCCTAATCTTCTGGCTGGCCAATGGGGAGCGAGGACCCAAGGCGCGATGGTTCTACGCCTTCTATCCTGGCCATTTAGCTCTACTGTGGCTCATTCAGCAGAGTTTGCACTAACGGCAGGGGACAACCTCTTACGCTCTGAGGGCCAGGGGAATTCACGTCTGCGGCACCGCCTAGCAATAACCCCCACCATCAGCAGTTGCTTTGCCGCCCGGCAGGGGTACTGATTCAGGATAGAGGCGGTTTAAGCCGGGTTCTACAAAAAGTGGTCGATCGCTACTGCTGAAACGGCCGCAAATACGGTGATTCCTAGGCCCACAAACGGATTTTGCCCCTGGGCAACCGCAAAGCTAGTAATCACGCCAGCCCCTAGAGCCGCGATCGCAACGGAGCCAATCCAGTCTTTTTGTAGGTTATGCATGGGTTCTCAAAAGTGGGGTATAACGCACAAGAATTGAGCAGCCGTTGTGTGTAGAAACTGCGCACCCAACCCTAGGGCTGTTCAGACCTCACGCTATCACCCTGGCCGAGTCCAAACGAAACCGCAGCGAGGAACTGATACCAAGCTTAAGGCTTGGTTAGATTAATTAACATTCCTCCCATAGAAGGAGCAGGCTCAACGGCAAAATCAGTCTTAGGAGAGGGGTTGGGCTATTCGACACGGCGGGTATTGCCTGCCTTGACCCAGCCTTCCTGACCGTTAGACACCACCCGCACCTTGACCCACGACTTGTCGGCGGGTTCTTCAAGCACCACCACCGCTTCGTTGACATCCACGCCCCCCACTTGGGGAAACTCGACACCGGGACCTTCGCGCATGACTAGGCCAATGGGCTGCACCACCGTGGCGTTGTAGTCACCAGGCTCGAGGGCGGGCTCTGCCGGCGGTTCCGCTGGGGCCGGCGGGGCTTCGACTACAGGCTCGGCAGGTGCTTCTGGAGCAGCCTCTGGGGCTGGGGTCGGCATTTCATCGCCATACAATGGTTTGGGCGGCAGCACCGACAGGCGACCCATGAAGTAACGGGCGGTGGCCACCCCCGCCATTGACAGCAGAATGAGGGCGATCGCCATGCCCAAGATTAATTTGGATAGGCCAATGAAAAATCCTTTCATGGAGGCAGCGGGCCGGAGATAAGGTCTACAGGTTGCTAATGGTACAGCACCTCTTGGCAATCGGCATCGGGAAGCTAATCGCTACTGGGAAGAGTGGGGCGAAATCGAGGGTCGATGCCGCTGCGGGAGGCCATGCGGGCTTTACCGGCCGCTGCCCAGGCTTGCAGCGCCTCAATTTGCTCTTGGGCAGTGCGGGCTAGAGGCACCATTTCGCTGGCGGCGGTGAGAATGTCGTCGGTGGTGAAGTCGCGGTTTTGGCTAAAGCCCAGGTGCATAGCTTCGACGATCGCCTGTTCGATCTCAGCCCCTGAGAAGTCGGGGGTTTCGTAGGCCAGCCGGGTGGTGTCAAAGGTTTTGAGGGTGTGGGGCCGCAGGCGTGAGAGATGGACCTCAAAAATGGCCTGGCGATCGCTCTGGCTGGGCAGCCCGACAAAGAAAATTTCGTCGAAACGACCCCGGCGCAGCATCTCTGGCGGCAGAGCCTGAATGTTGTTGGCGGTGGCCACCACAAATACTGGGGAGGTTTTCTCCGCCATCCAGGTGATGAAGGTACCAAAGACCCGGCTAGCGGTGCCCGAGTCGCCCCGGCCATCCATGCCCGCAAAGGCTTTGTCGATTTCGTCAATCCATAGCACGCAGGGGGCCAAGGCTTCCGCCAGCTGAATCATTTGGCGGGTGCGGGCCTCTGACTCACCCACCAGGCCGCCAAACAGCCGGCCCACGTCGAGGCGTAGCAGGGGCAGGTGCCAGTGGTGGGCGATCGCCTTGGCAGTCAGCGATTTGCCCGTGCCCTGAATGCCCAGCAGCAGCAGCCCGCGCGGATGGGGCAGGCCGTACTGGCGCGCTTTTTCGGAGAAGGCGGTACCTCGCTTGAGCAGCCAGTCTTTGAGGTTGTCGAGGCCACCGATGTCAGAGATCTGCTCCCTGGCCGGGTAGTAGTCAAGAATTTGGGTCTGGCGAATGCTTTGGCGCTTTTCGTCGAGAATCAGGTCGAGATCGTTGGGGTCAAAGGCTCCATGGGCAGCGATCGCCCGAGACAACACCCGCCGAATGCGCTCTAGCGACAGCCCCTGGCAGGTGCGCACAACCTCCTCTAACATCGCTGGCGGCAGGTTCGTGCCGGTCGAGCCCAAGAGCTGCTGCACCTCGTGCCGAATGGCGGCGGCATCGGGCAGGGTAAACTCCAGCACCGTCACGGTCTCGCTCAGCTCGTCGGGAATGGTGAGCTGGGCGGAGAGAATGACCAGCGTCTTGGGTTGGGCCTTGAGCCGGCGGGCCAGGTTGCGCAGTTTACGAGAGATGGCAACGTCATCTAGAAAACGGTGAAAGTCGCGCAGCACAAAGATGGCTGGAGCCGTGGCGGGCAGCTTTTCCACCAGTTCTAGCGCTTGCAGGGGGTTGCGCTTGCCAAAGCCGGCGTCGTTGAGGTTGCCCTGGTAGCCATCCACAAAGTCCCAGGTGTAGAGGGCACGGTTGCCCTGCTGGGTGGCGCAGGCCGCGATATCGGCCTCAGCCCGCTCTTCCTCGGCGGTGGCGATGTAGATAATCGGGTAGCGGGCGCGAATCAGTAAGCCCAGTTCGTCGGTAAAACCCATGTCAGCGCGACTCAGTTATCCCATAATGCTCGGTTGATGTCTCCAGCCTATCGGATTTTAAGGAGTCTCTGATTCTCTCGTGAGCATGAAGCTGTAGACTTCTGCTCTTTAGCAATCGGGCTGGTTGAGCTGCTGCTGAAGCTGAGTCAGGGCGGCCCAGCGGTGGTCTACGGGTTGGGCGGCGGCTGTCCCCTGCCCTCGCAGCTCAATACCGGGGCAGTCTTCGTCGCAGATCTGAGGCATAGGTAGCGACAGACAGATCTGTTCGTAGACCCAGGTTTCAGGGTAGAAGTGACCGTTGGGGGGCAGGGTTTCGAACAGGTCCTCCACCGCCACCTCCCGTTCTAGCGGCAGGGTGGCAGGGTCGGGCTCATTCTCAAGCCAAATCAGCTCCTGAGCCGACAGCGCTACGCGGTGGTTGTAGGCCTGCAGGCAGCGATCGCAGGTCAGCGTCACAATCGTGTCGGCTCTGGCTTTGACCTCCAGATAGGTACCCTGGTGGGTAATCGTCATCTCGCCCCGCACGGGGGTTAAAGTCTCCAGCTCCGCCAGGTGCTGGTCAAGCTCAACGGTGAGAGTCTTCTCAGGCCGCTGTAGCAAGTGGGGGATATAAACTTTCTCCATTGTTTTTGCCTCCCATGGCTCGCGCTATCTCTGTGCGACCTAGCCGTCCGTAGCCTCGTTGTCCTGCTGCCCAGCTAAGCAGACCACCAGGCGGCGATCGGGCTCGCGGCCCCGGCTGAAGGTGGCCAATCCCTCGTGGGCCGACATGAAGTGGTGCATTTGCCGCCGCTCCGCGGACGAGAGCCCCTGAATTTCATACTCCTCACCGCTAGCCAGCACACGCTCTGCGGCCTCGGCAGCCATGGTCTTGAGTTCTTCGAGCCGCTTGGCTCGGTAGCCCGCTAGCTCGATAGTAAAGGCTTGCTGCTCTTCCTGCCCTTTGCCCAAATTGAGCGTGGTGTTGGCCAAATATTGAATTGAGTCAAGCACCGTGCCGCCGTCGCCGATCAACGCCTGCACCTGCTCGGGCGACAACGTGTCTTCAGCAATGGTGAGCCAGCAGCTCTCCCCAGACTCGTCTTCGACCGGGTGGGCGGTGACAGTGCTGGTTAGCCCCTGCATGGTGAGCAGAGTCGTCAACCAGTTTATGCCAGCGGTAGCAGCATCGGTGACCATAAGTTACGCCTTTTTCTTCTTGCTACGTCCGGGCTCAAAGGGCAGGGTCTGCCGATTGTCCTCGGTCTTGACAGTTTCGGCATCGACGATTTTTTGCAGATTCTCAGGCAGGGGCTCCCGCGAAAGAATGAACGTCTGCAGGGTCTGGAAGATGTTTGCAATCAGCATGTACATCAGCACCCCAGCTGGTAGAGGAAAGAACAGAAACATGCCGGAGAAGATGATCGGCGTGAACTTGTTAACAGCCGCCTGTTGAGGGTTGTCGCTAGTGGTAGAGCCCTGGCCCGAGAGCACCTGGTTGAGGTACAGGCTGGCTCCAAAGCCCAGAATCATAATCAAAATATCCCAGTGAATAGCACCGTCTTCACCGGTTACACCAATCCGACCCAGGGCTTTGATAAACAAGAACCCTTTATTGGCGGCCAGACCGGGAGCCTGCACCCGCACGGTCGCCTCACCAGGAGCCAACGCGGTGATGTGACCTTCAGCATCGACCGCGACGACATCCTCACCCTTGGTGATTTCCCATTTGGGCTGGAAGCTGTCTACGTCTTCGTTGTACTGGGAAGCCAGAGCTTCAATGGTTTCGCCGTCGGCGGTTTGCAGGCGCACATCGGTTTTTTCGCCCACCACGAGCTTGTTGCCACCGGGCATCACCGCCGAGATGGGGAAGTGAGAGCCGTCAGACACGTAGATGGCCTTGGGGGGTGTAGTAAACACCTGGGGCTGAATCTGCTCAATTTTTTCTTGGGGAAAGACCTGAACGTTGACGTCGTAGTTGATGTCAGAGAACGGCGACCCCCGCAGGGTGGCAAACAGGGCAAAGAGAATGGGCATTTGTAGCAGCACCGGGAAGCAGCCCGCCAAAGGGTTGCCAAACTCTTTGTAAACCCCGCTCATCTCCTCTTGCAGTTTGGTGGGGTTGTCTTTGTAGCGCTCTTGGATCTCTTTAACGCGCTTTTGCATCAAGGGCTGGGCTACCTTCATGCGGCGCATGTTGCGAATGGAGCCCGCGTTGAGGGGATACAGGGCAAAGCGAATTACCAGGGTGAGGGCCACAATGGCTAACCCGTAGCTGGGCACGATTCCATAGAAAAAATCTAGGATCGGCAACATGATGTTGTTAGTCAGAAATCCAATTCCAAAATCCATGGGCACCTGAACCCTGCTACAGGGGATACGACGTTAACTGCTCAGTTACCTAATCTACCCCATCGTTGGGGAGGCAAGCCGCCCCAACGGGTTGGGATTGCCGTAAGTTAGCTCTTGCTAGAGGTGCCGCTGACGGCTTCAGCTGCTGGAGAGATGCGCTCGTTCATATATTCGTACACCTCGCGAAAACGGGGCATAGAGCGCAGTTCTAGGCGGCTGCCATCTTTGAGGGTGACGACCATATCGCCCCAGAGGCCCAGCCCGCGAGGCACCGTGACAATTTTACTAATTTCGTTGTAAATCAAGTCGGTGCGCTCGCGCCCCATCCAACCGCCGGTTACCGACAGCCGCCGGCTAGTGATGCGGTAGCGCAGCCAGAGGGCGCGGGTAATGGCTCCAACCGTGAGGGGAAGGCAGATAATCGTGAAACCCAGCAAAATATTGAAAATCAAATCGCCAATGTGGGGGCCGCCCTCATAGAACACATCCTCACGAATGCCCATGGAATACCTCTAGCTTGGTAAACAACTGCTCCAATTCTCGCAAAAATTCGCCATATTCGCACTCGGCCGCCTCGGGCTTGAGGCTGATGACGATCCACTGAGCGGGATGCAGGCGGGGCAGTAGGGTGCGGAGAGCGGCGCGCACTCGCCGCTTGAGGCGGTTGCGCACCACGGCTCGCTTGTGCACCTTGAGGCTCACAACAATGCCGATTCGCGGCGCAGGGTCGTTGGGTACCCCGGCCTTGGCCGCAGGGGGGACTGACCACACGCGCAACAACAGGTGAGCAGAGACCGCTTTTCTGCCCTGCCGATAGACCTGGGAAAAATCTCGCGATCGCCGCAGCCGATGGTGTTTGGGCAGCACTACCGATCCTCAACGCGCAACAATAGCCCTAGAGCTTAAGGTAGCCCCAGGGCTATGCAATGATCTACGAACGATGAATGAGGTAAACCCCAGCCAGCGCTAGACTGCGAGCTTGGCCCGACCCTTGCGGCGGCGAGCTTTAATCACCTCCTGGCCGGTGTGGGAGCGCATACGAGCGCGAAATCCGGAGGTTCGCTTTTGCTTTCGGTTGGTGCCCTCTAGGGTGCGCTTGCTCATGGCTTAGTCTCTGCCTGTTCTGCTAAAAAGTCACGGTCTCATATAATAGCACCCGCTGGCTCCTAGCGGCTGTGGTCGCTGTCAGAAGCAATTTCCATAGGCCAGGTGCCAACGTACTGGTTGACCACGTCGCCCTGGTACATCATTCTCAAATTGAAATAGTGGTAGCCGTAGCGCCGGGGGTTGCGCACGTCGGAGAGCACCACCACCAGGTCAGTGTTGGCCTCGATCGGCTGCTCAGGGATGATTTCAATACGGTTTTCGTCCTGAATCCAGTCGGCAGCTTTGAGCGGAATGACTTCGCCACCACGCCAGTCGCCCTTGCGTAACTCGATGGCGTTGGGGTCAAACCGACCGCCTACTTCGGTAAAGGCATCGGGGTAGTCAATTTCTAGGGAGATGACATCGCGCGGCAGCTTGGTGCGCATGATGTTGAGGTAGTAGCGGGAGTTGGTGCTGAAGGGATAGTTGAAATCGATCATGTATCTGAGGCGATATTCAACCTCAACGCCGCCAAAGATGGTCAGCCCGTTCTGGGCCTGAGTAGGTTGGATCAGCGCAGTGCTGAGGCCGACCGCTGTGGCCACAGCGACCAACCCCAGGGCGGCCAATTTAAAAAATTTCTTAAGGGATATCATGGTGTACCTCCAATGAAAACTGTCTGGCCAGGTAGCTTGGGGCAACCAATCTAGGCCACCCATCACAATAGCTCTATGGAGCCTAAAGGCACACTCCGTCTGTGCCAGTGGTGCAACCGGGCTCCTAATATCGGGGAATTCCCGGGGAATTAGCTCTTAAACCCGCTCCTAATCCTACCATTCAGCCTTTGTTGCTTAAGACTGGTCGTCGCGGCTACTCGCCGTCGTCGTCGATGATGGCGTTGCGATCGAGCAGCAGCAGGTTGCGCAACTGGTCAGTGTCGAACTCGGTGAGCCAGCCTTCGCCTGCACTAACTACCTGCTCGGAGAGGGCTTTTTTGCTTTCGATCATCTCGTGGATGCGCTCTTCGAGGGTGCCGGTGGTGACGAATTTGTGCACCTGCACGTTGCGGGTCTGGCCAATGCGGAAGGCGCGGTCGGTAGCCTGATTCTCGATCGCCGGGTTCCACCAGCGATCGTAGTGGAACACGTGGTTGGCGCGAGTGAGGTTGAGGCCTACTCCCCCTGCCTTCAACGACAGAATAAATAGTCGCGGTGCGGCGGGGTCGTTCTGGAAGCGCTCGACCATGGCCTCGCGCTGATTTTTGGTAGTGCTGCCGTAAAGAAACAGCGCCTCTTGGCCCAGATAGGACTGCAGATGGCGTTGGAGCAGCTTGCCCCACTCGGCAAACTGAGTGAAGATCAGGGCGCGATCGCCCTCGGCAATCACTTCCTCCAGCATTTCATCGAGCCGCTGGAGCTTGCCCGATCGCCCCTTTAACCCCAAGCTTGACTCCTGCAAAAACTGAGCCGGGTGGTTGCAGATCTGCTTCAGCCGGGTCAAAAGAGCGAGAATTTGCCCCTTGCGCTGCACTCCGGTGGCGTCATCAAGGGTTTCTAACGCCGCATCGACGGTCTGCTGGTAGAGGTTGGCCTGCTCGGCCGAGAGCCCGCAGTAGACGCTCATCTCCTGCTTTTCGGGCAGGTCTTGAATGATGCTGCGATCGGTTTTAAGGCGGCGTAAAATAAACGGCTGCACCAGACCCTTCAGCGCCTTAAGGGAGGCCACATCGCCATAGCGCTCGATGGGTGTGGCAAAGCGCCGTTGGAAGAAATTCTTTGGCCCTAGGTAGCCGGGATTGAGAAAGTCCATAATCGACCACAGCTCACCTAGGCGGTTTTCTACTGGGGTGCCGGTCAGGGCAACGCGGAACTGAGCCTCGATCTGGCGGGCCGCCTTGGACTGCTTGGCGTCCGAGTTTTTGATGTTTTGAGCTTCGTCGAGCACCAGGCAGGGCCAGCTCACCGACTGGAGGGGTTTGAGATCTCGGTAAATTAACGCGTAGCTGGTGATCACTAGGTGCTTGCCCTGCACGGCTTTGGCAAAGCTGGCCCCCTTGGGGCGGCGATCGCCGTGGTGCACCAGGGTTTTAAGCTTAGGGGCAAACCGTTTGACCTCCTTTTCCCAGTTGCCTAGCACTGAGGTGGGGCACACCAGCAGTACTGGAGTCTCAAGCCAGCCGTTGTCTTGCAGGTAGAGCAAAAAAGCAATCAGCTGAATGGTCTTGCCCAGGCCCATGTCGTCGGCCAGACATGCCCCTAGGCCCCACTGTTCTAAAAACGCCAGCCACGACACCCCGCGCGCTTGGTACGGCCGCAGCTTGCCTTTGAAGCCACTGGGGGCCTCCATTTCTTCAAGGGTTTGGTTGCCAGTGGTGAGGGTTTCAATCAGGGTTTGCAGCGCCCCGGTGGCCTCAAAGCTGACTACCGGCAGCCGGTCGATTAGCTGGGTGTCGCCGGTGCTAATTCGCAGGGCGTCTTCCACCGAAAGAGGCGTGGCGGTCTTTTGCCCCGCTAAGAATTGCCGGGCCGCCTTCACATCCTGAGGCTTCAGCTCGACCCAGCGCCCGTTGATTTCGACCAGCGGTGAGCCCTGGTTGATCAACTGCTCGAACTCGGCGGCGGAGAGGGTTTCCCCGGCGATCGACAGCTCCCAGCGAAAGTTGAGCAGGCTCTTGAGGCCGAGCCTCTGCCGCTGGTTTTGGGGCGGCACCTCCGCCTGCACCTTGAGGCCCAATCGTCCGGCTCCGTCTTCGGCCGTTTGGGCCAGACCAGGGGGAAGTTGTACCTCGACGCCGTTGTCTTGCAGCTGCCAGGCCGAGGCCTTAATAAACTGGTACGCCTGGATCGGATCGAGATTGCAGTGGGCCGGATGCTGCTGACGCAGACTCTCGCGAATCGGTTCGTACAGCCGGGCGGCTCGCCCCAAGGCTCCTAGTAGGGTTTCTTGAGGTGATTTGAGGGTTGCCCCCTGGTGATGCAGCTCGTCTACGGGATGCTGCCAGATCAAATCTGCCCCTATCTGCCAGTCGGGGTTAGCAGCTGACTGAATCTGGTACAGAAGCTGCCAGGGCTGCTCGAGCTGTGGGGGTGGCTGTAGCACTAAACGCAGGCGAAACTGGGTAGCGGGATCTTCCGCCAGGGTCTGTAGCGGCGTGGTCCAGGTGGTGAGGGCCTCTTGCAGACGAGCGGCGGCGGCGGCGGGGGCCTCTAGGGTACCTTCTGGCTGGCTTAGGGCCTGAAGCCACGGCTGTAGTGGTAGCTCTTTGCTGAGATTGGCCAGACCGCTGGGGGACTGTGCCTGGGCAACTTGGCGCACTTGGTGGTCGACCAGGGCAGCTAAAAAGGTGAGTAGCTGAGGCTGAGGGTCGAGGAGGGGAACCCCACAGCCTAGGGGAAGCTCGCCCTTGGCAATGGGCGGCAAATGAGTGCGAGAAATCAGAGGCATGGCTCGCGCGAAATTGCGCAGTCGCTCCTGGTCGGGGGCGCTATCAAGCAGGGGGTGCCAGCCCGCCGCCAGGGTTTGACTAGTAAGCTCTAGGCCCGGCAAAAACTTGCCCCGAGCCAGAAGATTGAGCCCCCAGCGAGCAATGTGGCCCCAGTAGCGCAGGTCAGCTCCGATTTCGCCGGGGCCAGTGAGAGTTTGCTGTCCCAGGGGCAAAGCCAGCAGCATCGGCAAAAAGTCGGCTATTCCCAGGTGCCATCCCTGCACTTGCCAGGGGTGAAGCACCGTATTGGCCTGAGCCGAATCGTCAGTCTGGGCATCGACTCGGGCTGAATGGACTGGCACGAGGGCCGATGGCGTAATCTGGGCGGGCAGCGGCAGGGCCAGCTCTCCCCAAATCGGGCCGATGGCGCGCGTCGCTGCTTTTGGCCCACGTGATGCCCCTCGCCTACCGCTGCTTTCCGGTGCTTTTTTGGCGCTTTTGCCAGTGCCCGCCGCCTTGGTTAACGCCTCTGGAAATAGCTCCCCAGTCGCAGAGCGGCCTACCAGCTGCTTTTGCATGGCGGTGAGCACCTGAGCTAGGTCGGTTTGAGCCAGGGAGTAGGGATGGAGGTGCAGGCCGTCCCAGGGGGCGAGCCCATCCGGTGGCAGGGGCTGCCAGGCTTCGGCCCAGAGAAAGAACTGCTGCGCCTGGGGAACCCAACTGACGTGTAGTATTGCCATTAGCCCTGTATCTACGACTCGCTCAAAAGTTTGGCATGGGTTGGGAGCAGGTAGATAGGGCCAGTTGCCCCCCAATTTCGGGTCAAACGCCAGTAAATACTCCGGCGGGTAAGCCCATTTCCAATGCCCCGTCCTCGGTTACACCTGGTGTGCAGAAAACCTGCTTAGTTCGCCTATCTTACCCTCTCCGGCTGGCCCTAACTGGGTATCCCCTTGAACCTTTAGGCATATTCCATAATGACCGGGGTGTGGTCGCTGGGTTTCTCCCAGCGGCGAGGTTCGAGGTCAATGGTGCAGCTGAGGGCGCGATCGCTCAACCCCGCCGACAGATAATGATGGTCAATGCGCCAGCCCATATTCCGCTGAAAAGCGGCGGTTCTATAGTCCCACCAGCTAAAGTGACCCCCCTCATCGTTAAATAGGCGAAAGCCATCCTTGAGCCCTACCGCCATTACCTCCTTGAGCGCCTCTCGCTCGGTGGGCGAAGACATAATGTGTTTCTCCTTGCCTTCGGAGTTGTAGATATCTTTGTCTTCAAGGGCGATGTTGAAGTCACCGCAGACGTTCAAGTTGGGATGCTCGGTGAGTAGGGCAGCCAAATATTCTTTTAAGCAGGCTAGCCAGCGCAGCTTGTACTCGTACTTTTCGCTGCCAACAGAACTGCCGTTGGGCACGTAGAGGTTCACTATATAGATGTCGTCCCACAGCCCGGCGATCACCCGCTTTTGGTCATCTAAGTCGCCGACCCGATCTTCCCCCAGCACGGGAGCAAAGCCGTATTGCACCTTATCTAGGGGCTGACGACTGAGCAAGGCTACTCCGTTATAGGACTTTTGGCCGTGGATATAGGCGATGTACCCCAGCTCGGAAAATGCGGCGGTCGGAAACGTCTCGTTGACCACCTTGGTCTCTTGCAGGCACAGCACGTCCACCGGATTGGTTTGCAGCCACTGGGTCGCATGGTCGAGGCGCGATCGAATGGAGTTAACGTTCCAGGTGGCAACTTTCATAGAGGGCGGTAAGGTGAAAAGAGATAGTCACAGTGTTCTAGCTTAAGGGCTTGACTGCCCAAAAGGATCGCGCCCGTGCCGCCAGAATCTCCCCTTGAGGGAAAAGCTTTAGTTAAGGAAGTGTGTCGCCGCATTCGGCTAGCTCGCAGCTATTGGGATGCTCACAACAACGCGGCCTGCCGGGGTGAGCGAGAAAAGGCGCTAGCCCTCTATAACACGCTGACCAAGGAGCAAAAAGACGAGATTCCTCAAACCCTGCGAGTGTGGCTGCGCTACCGCAGCGAGAAATATTTTGGCGCGCATCAAACGCAGCCAGGGAATAAGGGGCGATCTGCTAAGGGCCGAGGTAAGAAGTAGACAGGGGTTTTGGTAGAATACTGGCAAGTTCAGGGAAGTTAGCTCAGTAAAGGTGCATCGCACAACAAGGGGAATTAGCTCAGCTGGTAGAGCGCTGCGATCGCACCGCAGAGGTCAGGAGTTCGAATCTCCTATTCTCCATCTTTGAAAACACCTCAAACCATTACGCAACAAGGAATACATCCTTTGTTGCGTTTTTATATTTTGGCTACTTTTAGATCGATTTAGGCCGTTTTAGGCACTTTGGGAACTCTTGGGCACTCTCGGAAACCCTTATGGTTAAGTGTTTTGAAGGCCTTTTTGATGCATTAGTACTATGCTCAGAGGTGCTAGACACTGCGGTCAGGCTCCTATCGTAATAAGTAGATTCCAAAAACTTAATAAGAGCACAGGTTCGGTTTTAGTCAGAAGAGACCGCTAATCCTGCGATGGCGAGTTGACGGATCGAACAAGAAAGTGTTGTGAAGTTGCCCAAGTTCATCACCCACCGGCACCCCTACCCGCTTTGAGCAAAAGGTAGACGATGGCGGGCGCTGGTACGAAGTCTATGTCTTTCGAGTGGGAGACCCGGCCCGGCGCCAGATCGGCATCTTGTTTAACGACATCAGCGATCGCAAGCAGGCGGCCCTCGCCCTTCAGCGCCAGATTCAGCAAGAATATCTGCTCAACGACATCAACGAGGATATTCGCCAATCTCTCGATCTAGAGGCGGTACTGGCACGGGCAGTGGAGCGCAGCCGGGTGGTGCTAGAAAGCGATCGGGTGGTTGTGTTTCGGTTGGTAGGCAGTGAGGAGGGCCAGGTGATTACCGAATCGGTGGGTAGCGAGTTTGCGCCAATTCTCGGCAGCACCATTCACGACCCCTGCTTTAGCGATCGCTATATTGAGGTCTATCGCCAGGGCCGAGTAGGGTCGATTGATGACTTAGAGCAGGCCGATATCGAGCCCTGCCACGCCAACTTGCTGCGGCAGTTTCAGGTCAGGGCCAACCTGGTGGTGCCGATTTTGCGTAGTGAGGCCGGGCCGGATGGCGACCACCAGAACACCGATCTCTGGGGTCTGCTGATTGCCCATCAGTGCGCCGCTCCCCGCCAGTGGCAGCCCGCCGAAAAGGCTCTGCTCAAGCGCATTGCCAGCCAAACCAGCGTTGCCATTCAGCAGTCAGAGCTCTATGGCCAGGTGCTGCAAGAACTCCAGGAGCGTGAACGGATGCAGCAGGTGCTGCAGGAGAGCGAGACCCGATTTCGCACCCTCAGCGCCCCCATTGGCATTGGCCAGATCGACAATCAGGGGCGCTGCGTCTACACCAACGCCCGCTGGCAGGCGATCGCGGGGCTGAGCGCCGAAGCCTCTTTGGGAAAGGGCTGGCTGCAGGTGGTGCATCCCGAGGATCAGCCCCACCTGGCCCTCGTCTGGGAAGAATATCTGGCCGGTCGTCGCCCGCGCCTGCCCGAGTCTCGCCTGCTCACCCTCCAGGGTGACCTGCGCTGGGTCGAGGGGGCGATCGCCCCCATCCATACCGCCACGGGCGACATCAGCAGCTACGTCAGCACGGTCGAAGACATTACCCAGCGCAAAGAGGCCGAGCGCCAGCTGCGGCAGCTGGCGGCCCTGCTCGACATCGCCTCTGACGCCATTTTTGTGCGCGACCTCGACCACCGCCTGCTCTACTGGAACCACGGGGCCGAACGTCTCTACGGCTGGAGTACTGACGAGGCCCTCGATCGCCCGGTGCACGATCTGCTGGACGGCGATCTGCCCCAGCTAAACAGCATTATGCAAACCCTCTATATCGAGGGCGAGTGGCGTGGCGAGCTGCATGAGGTCACTAAAACCGGCCAGTCAGTGATCGTATCGGCCCGCTGGACCTTGGTGCCCGATGAGGCGGGTCAGCCCCGCTTCATTCTCTCGGTGGAGACTGACATCACCGAGAAAAAAGCGCTCGAAGCCCAGTTTTATCAGGCCCAGCGGCTAGAGAGCCTGGGTCGCCTCTCCAGCGGCATTGCCCACGACCTCAACAATGTGTTTACCCCCATTTTGACCATGACCCAGATGCTGCGCTATAGCCAAAAGGGCCTCAGCGGCAATGCCCAAGAGCAGCTGCGCCTGCTCGAAGACAGCGCCAAACGGGGCATCAGCATGGTGCAGCAAATCTTGTCGATCACCCGCTCCAGTAGTGGGGTACACACCGAGGTTGACCTGTCGCCGCTGCTGCAAGACCTCAGCCGCATGCTGGAGCAGAGTTTGCCCCGGCAGATCACGTTGCGACAGGTGGGGTTTGAGCCTGGGGCAGCGTTGCCCCAGGCTCAAACCCCACCCACCTGCACCAGGTGCTGATGAATCTCTGCGTCAACGCCCGCGACGCCATGCCCGATGGGGGCACGCTCACCATTGCCGCCGAGCCAGTGGCGATCGATGCTGCCACCGTGACCATTCACCCCGATGCCCAGGTGGGCCAGTATCTGCGGCTGACCGTGGCCGACACGGGTACGGGCATTGACCCGGCGGTGCGCGATCGCATCTTTGACCCCTTCTTCACCACCAAGGGCCAGGATCAGGGCACCGGGCTGGGGTTGGCCACGGTGATGGGCATCGTTAGAAGCAGCGGGGGCTTTGTGCGGGTCGAGAGTGCGGTGGGGCAAGGCACCCAAATGCAGGTCTATCTGCCTGCCCTATCTACCACCCAGGGCGACAGCCCCCAGGCTGCCGGACCAGAGACTCCCTCGTCGGGCCAGGGAGAGATGATTTTACTGGTCGATGACGACGACTCGGTGCAGCAGGCCGTGCGATCGCTGCTGGAAAACTACAACTACAGCCCCCTGATCGCCAGCGACGGCCTAGGGGCGATCGATCTCTGTGCCCAGCACCAGCCCACCCTAGTAGTGCTCGACATCATGATGCCCGGCATGGATGGCTTCACCCTGATTCAGCGCCTCAAGCACCGCCAGCCCGACCTTTTGATCATTGCTACCAGTGGTCTAGCTACCTACCAAGCGGCTGCGATCGCCGCTGGAGCCAAGACTTTTTTGCCCAAGCCCTACGATTTTCGCGATCTGCTCAAGACCATAGCCGACCTGCTGCGTTAACCCTCTTTCGCTTTGACTTCGACGAGCCGCTCGAACCCGTCCATCGTTTGTTATGGCTAAGCGTTAGCGACCAGCTCACCCACTCTGTTGGTTTTGACGGTTCCGAGGACTATGGTGAGTCTGTTGAGACGTGTTGGAAAACTTGGACCTTTCTTTCTGCTGTTGATTATCAAGAAGGCTTGGTATTTAAATGTTTGCCTGCTGAGTTCTGGCGAGCATTTGGAAGATTGACTGAAGAAATCTTGACATTTCTACTTCAGTAAGGCTTAATCCTTATTAGGATTAGTTTTCATTTGTCTGTGGGGGTCCATGGGCTGTAAGCCTTTAATTTCTGTTCATACTTGGTACTGGCGTTTGGGGCTATAGAGACTGCTGGGTAGCGACGAGGCAGGCTAAACCCTAGTAGCGTTTTGGTAGCAATACCAAAGCGCTGCCACCTACATCTGAGAGCCTATGGTAACCACTCGGCTGAGCCAAAACTGGCTGTTTCCGGCCACTGTCCCGCTATTTGGCGGGGGGGATGAAGTGCATGTTTGGCGCATAGATTTGTCGTTAGCTCCAGCTTGTCTGGAGCGGCTTCAGTTACTGCTTTCTGCTGATGAACGAACGCGGGCGGGTAAATTTCGATTTCAGAGGGATCGCGATCGCTTTACGGCTACTCGGGGGTGTTTACGGCTGCTGCTGGGTCATTATCTAGGGGTAAAACCGGAAACTGTGCAATTTTGCTACGGCCCCAAAGGCAAGCCTGCTCTCCAGTTACCGTTTGCAACGGCGCTCTCGTTTAATGTCTCGCATGCTGGCGATTGGGCTCTGATCGCCATTGGCCAAGGGCAACCTGTGGGTGTCGATCTGGAATGTGTTCAGCCTAATTATGCTTGGCAAGAGGTCAGTGGTTTGGCGCTCTCGTCGAGGGAACGGGCGATGTTAGCAGCGCTGCCACTGGAGGCCCAAAGTGCTGTCTTTTTTAAGCTTTGGACGGGTAAGGAAGCCTATGTCAAAGCGACGGGAGAAGGGCTGTCAAGGCCCTTTGCTCAGCTAGAGGTTTGGGAATTTGATCGGCTAGAGATTGGGGAAGATTTGGTTGCTACAGCAGTGCACTTGCCCGACCTCGAAGTCCCTGAAAGGAATCAACCCTGGTGTTTGTATCTGCTCCACCCCGTGTCAAATTATGTTGCCACCTTGGCGGTTCTAGGGCCTGTCGCCCTGAGCTGCTGGCAATGGCACGCTGAACTTTTTAGCCTAAGGGCAACTAATTAGATAATGATGCTGACGCAAAAACTGGCGATGGTTGGTCACCCCTGGCTCGGTCTGCGCTGGGGGTTATGCCGGGGTGTAGCCCTGCTGCTAGGGGTCGTGATGATGGTGACGATTGGCTTTTGCAGCCCGAGCTCGGCCCAAAGCTCCCCTGAAATTCTCTGGGACACCTATGGGGTACCGCACATACACAGCCGAGATACCCAAGGGCTGTTTTACGCCTTTGGCTGGGCGCAGATGCAGAGCCACGCTGATTTGCTGCTGCGGCTGTATGGTCAGGCGCGCGGGCGGGCGGCGGAGTACTGGGGAGAAGACTATCGCGACTCGGATGTGTGGGTGCGCACGATGGGCATTCCTGAGCGAGCAGCAGAGTGGTACACCGCTCAAAACCCCGATTTTCGCGCCGATCTAGAGGCCTTTGCCGCAGGCGTCAATGCCTATGCTCAGACCCATGGCGATCGCATTGATCAGGCTTTTGCTCAGATTTTGCCCGTGACGGCTATCGATGTTTTGGCCCATCAGCAGCGAGTGCTGCATTTCACCTTTGTCGTGAATCCGGAAGAAGTTGCCGATTTAGCCCTAGAGGCTGGTGACGAGTCGGCACGCTCGCCTGTCAGACCTCTCCCTCCACCCGGCTTCCTCCGACTGCCGCATGGTGCAGCATCCTCTAGGGGAGACCTGTGTGCCCATGCAGCCAAGTCGAGTGGTCGCCCTCAATCACACCACTGCTGGTAATTTGCTGTCGTTGGAGATAACGCCTATTGGGGTGGCCAGCAACTTGCTGCCCCAGCTGGCTGAGCGATTGCAGGGGGGTGCCACGCCTGGGGCAGAGCGAGCAGCTCAATCTAGAGGCGTTGGCGGTTCTACAGACTGATTTGATTATTGGGTTTACCTCGGATCTAGAGGGCACCTACAACAAGCTGTCGGCGATCGCCCCTACCGTTACGTTTGAGATGCAGACCACCGCCGATTGGCAGCAGCCCTTTCGCTTCCACGGTCAGGTTCTGGGTATGGAGGTCCAAGCCGAGGCAGTGCTGGGTCAATATCAACAGCGAGTAGAGGCCTTGAAAAGTCAACTGAGCGCATCGCCTATGCAGGTCTCTCTGGTGCGGGTGATGGCGCAGTCGGGCCAGGTTAGTTTGTACCTAAAAAACTGCTTTGGCGGCTCTATTTTGGCCGATATCGGCTTTGACCGGCCCCCCGCCCAAAATAACGGCACCCCTGAGCCGCCTTTTACCAAGCAAATTGACCGCGAGGCTCTGCCCGAGGCCGATGGCGACGTGATTTTGCTCTTCACCTTTGGCGCGACTCCAGAGGTTGCCGCCGAAGCCGAAGCTGAGTTAGAGCGCCTGCGAACCGACCCCCTTTGGCAGTCGCTGAGGGCCGTGCAGCAAAACCAGGTCTACAGCGTGGGGCACTATTGGGGCTCGGGCAACAGTCCCCTAGCGGCGGAGTGGGCGCTAGCCGATATTGAGCAATATCTGATCAAACCCGCCACCTAGCCAGGGAAATAGAAGAAATCTAGAGCGCCTTCATCCCTGTCAAGACGCAACCGCCGACAGCCCGTTATACGCGGCAGAATCACCTTTCAGGGCTAAGCTGGTTTCGCCATTGGCGTTGATGGGCAGATCGCCTGCTACCGTGACCCGACGCACGCGTCGGGGTTGGCCGTCATAGTCGTAGACCCCGTAGTGCTGGGTGGCCCGGTTATCCCAAAAGGCTACGTCGCCCAGCTGCCAGCGCCAGCGCACGGTGTTTTCGGGGCGGGTGACGTAGCTTTGCAGCATGCGCAGCACATCCGCCGACTCAAAGGTCGAAAGGCCGCGAAGGTGACGCACAAAGCCACCGAGAAAAAGGCAGCGCTCTTGAGTTTCGGGGTGAACACGCACCACTGGGTGCAGGGTTTCGTAGACAGTGGCTGAGAATTTTTCTTGAAATGCTCTGGCTTCGGCTGAGAGAGATTGGGGTGCGGCAGCGTAGTCGTAGGCATTGCTGTGGATGGCCCAAGCACTGTCGGCCAGGGTTTTTAGGCAGGGGGGCAGGTCTTGGTAGGCGGTGATGGTGTTGGCCCAGAGGGTGTCGCCACCCGCAGGGGGCAATTCTAAAACACGCAACACTGAACCTAGCGGCGGCCGATCGACAAAGGTGACGTCGGTGTGCCAAAAGTTGGTGCGCGACGGGGTGCGGCCATAGTCGATATCGAGAACGGCGGGGTGGTCGGTGGGCGGGGCCACGGTGGGGTGAGCGCCGGTAATGTCGCCAAAGCAACGGGCAAAGGCTACTTGACTAGGGTCATCTAGCGATTGGTTGCGAAAAAAGATCACTTTGTACTTCAGCAAGGCCTGACGAATTGCAGCGACGGTGCCATGGTCAAGAACCGGCCCAGATGGGCGATCGCCTAGCAGCTTCCGCAAATTTACCCCTCGAATTTCGGCCCCAATGCGTCCGCTGAGGGGTTGAATATCAAAGTCAAGGGCCACTGGGCGAAGGCTAACTGAGCTCATCGTTATCATTCCAAACATTAGTGTGGTGGGATGTCTCCCCGCCCTCGCATAGCTCACGACAGGGCAAGAGTAGAAAAGTCCGAAATTTTGAGTGATTCTCGACCAACCGGTTGATTGATCGTGGCCGTCAAACACTCAGCCTGAAAAAGCAATAAGCCAAGTTAATTTTGAGATTCAGCTTACAAAAATCAAATCTACTGTAATCCGGTCGGCTTGCCGGGGTAATTAATTTTGTACAGAGTAGCATGGTTTTTTCTTTGGTTGCTAGTGCTTATCTGCGTTTTTTTAATCTAGTTTCTTAAAGAGTTTACCGCTAATTCAAATGTTTCTGACGCTACAGTTTTTAATAAAAACAGACTTTGTGGGAGCTAAAAATTATCTGATCTACTAAATTTTTTACTTGATTCTCTATTTAAAGTACTTTTTTATGCATTGCTCTCAAATTATTCAGTGCCTTGAGTGTTTATTCAAAAAATGTTGTCTCAATTACTTTTGAGAAATACTTAATACAAAACATTGTTTTCTGGGCAACAAATATCCTTGCCGACACTTGCAATAGGTAAGGCAGCTGCCAATAAGTTCAGCAGAATAAGCCGAGATTTTTAATCATTTTTATTTAATCTACTGTAAACCTATCGACAAACCGTTCTTTATGTGGCAATTTGATTAAATAAAGTTTTAGATAGCTGCTAAGCCAGATTTTTTTTGCAAGGGTCTATTAAGTGTCAATAGGGTTGGAAGATGCTCCGACCCATACTCTTTTTGCTGGCAATGTTCCGGCTCATCTCGGTGATGCATCTTGCGGTAGCGCGGTTTGTCTTTGCAAGCGCGCTATCTGTAGCAGACCTAGATGGATGACGGTTTGGCAATGGCAGTCACTAACCCTAGTTTTTGCTGAAGGATGAACGATGGAATACGGAACAAAGGTGACCGATACCTTGACCACCATGGGGCAGGTGCGAGTCGAACAGCTGCAAGAAGCGGTGCAGGAAGGATTTAGCTCGGTGTTGAACCTGAGAGTGCCTAATGAGCTGGGGTTTTGGGCCGGGGAGCAGCAGGTCGCAGAGTCTTTGGGGCTGTGCTATGCCCACATTCCCCTTCGGCTAGAGCATTTGGAAGAAGCGGTGATTGCCCAAATTTTGCGGCAGCTCGATCAGTTACCTAAGCCGGTGCTAGTGCACTGTGCGGCTGGAATGCGATCGACCGCTATTGCTCTGTTGAGCACTGCGATCGCCGAGCGACTCACCCCCGAGCAAACCGTCGAAAAAGCCTACGCAATTGGCTTTCATTACATCGACAATACCCTGGTTAGTCCCCAGCTTAAGGAGCGTTTTTTCGACTACGTGGCCCAGCATTCTAGGGCGAAGCGCCCTGCGGAGCGGCACACTGAGGCCCAGGCAGCTTGAGTAAAAGGTATGGATGGGAGGGGGTGGGCGGAAGATATTTCCTGCCCATCCTGGGCCCGAGTATCGACGAATATCAATTCAAATTAAATCCCAATTGAAATTCAATCAACTTGCATTTCAAGCCAAGTTATGGCAATCTTCAGTTTCAACAATAGCAATTTCCTCCGACAGGTTGACACGATTCGGCTTCTAGCCAGGCCGAATTCTCGAGTGTAGAAGTAGCCCTAAGAGAATGCCTCAGGCTTTCTTCTGACTGAATTGTGTAGAACGTTCTATTTGAATGCATGCAATGACTCAACTAACTGCTAAAAGCCAAGGACTGCGCCCTGTGAGCCCAGAGGGTCTGAAGGGACTAGCCGAAAAGGCGCGCAACAACCCCAATGCGATCGCTACCGTCAAGGCCAAAACTATTTGTGAAGGTCAGTTTCGCAATCTCACCTACGTGCGCGATCTGCCTGCTCACGTGATCGACGAGCCTCCCACGTTGTTGGGGCAGGACACCGCGCCTAACCCCTCGGAGGCCGTGCTAGCGGCGTTGGGTTCTTGCCTGTCTGTGGGTATTCATGCCAACGCCATCGGGCGCGGCATTCAGCTCACCAAGCTGGAACTGGAGTTGGAGGGCGACATCAACATTACGGGCGTTTGGGGCATTGGCGACCTTTCGGAAAAGCGCCTGGGCTTTAGCGACATTCGCGTCAAAGTCAATATTGAGGGCAATGCCAGCCGCGAAGAGCTGGACAACTTGGTGGCCCACGCCAACGATTGGTCGCCTGTGGCCAATACCCTACGGCTGCCGGTGAACGTCGAGGTTGCCCTGGCCCAGTAAGAAGTGAGGATTGGGGGAACGGCCCAGCACCCCTACTCCATCACTCCCCGACCCCTTACTCCTTACCCCCTCACCCCCATGCTCCCCAACGCCCTACTCGATCGCGCCTCGAAACCTTTCCCGCCAGCGGTGGTTCCCTTTGACTTGGCAGAGATTCAAAGCGCGATCGACCAGCATCTGGCCCCCCTAGTGCCCACTATTGACCAAGAGGGGGTTTATCCTCGCCAGTTCATGCACCGCCTGGGTACTCTAGGTGGCTTTGGTCAGACCGTCAGCCCTGACTTTGGTAGCCGGGGTCAGGGGTTTCGCGCGGCGGTGCAGGTAATTGAGGCGGTGTCTCAAACCTGCCTGTGCACGGGGTTTATTACCTGGTGCCACATAGCCTGCGTCTGGTATGCCCAAAACGCTGACAACGTCGCCTTAAAGGAGCACTTGCTGCCCCAGATTGCCAACGGTGAGGTGCTGGCGGGGACGGGGCTGTCGAACCCGATGAAGCACTTTGCGGCGATCGAAAAAATTGCTTTGGTAGCCGAGCGGCGAGAGGGGGGCTACGTAATCGACGGACTACTACCTTGGGTATCGAACCTGGGGCCGGGGCACTACTTTGCGGTGGTGGCCAAAATTGTCGGCAGCGATGACTACCTGATGGCGATTGTTTCCGACCGCCTGCCGGGACTGACCCTCAAATCGACGGCTCACTTCATCGCCCTGGAGGGCAGCAACACTTTTAGCTGCCAACTGCGCCAGGTATTTGTATCCGACGAATGGATTTTGGCAGCCCCCTGCGCCGACTATATCGATCGCATCAAGCCAGGCTTTGTGCTGGCCCAGGTAGGCATGGGGCTGGGGGTTATCCAGGCCTGCGTTGACAGCATGAAGCGGTCGAATCAGCGCTATGACCATGTAAACAACTTCCTAGACGATTCGGTAGATCGCATTGAGGCCGATTTAGGGCGGTTGCGATCGCAGACCTACGCCCTAGCTGACACCCTCAATGCGCAGCCCCCCTACTGTGAACCTGGCTTCTTTCGTCGGGTGGTGCAGGCCCGGGCCGACGCCTCCGAGCTGTCGCTGCGAGCCTCCCAGGCCGATATGCTCCACGCCGGGGCCAGAAGCTACTTACAAGGAGGGGCGATCGAGCGCCGTCTGCGCGAAGCCTACTTTGTGGCCATGGTCACCCCGGCTCTCAAGCATTTGAAAAAAGTCTTGCAGACTCTACCTGCTACCCCATAATCCGGAGCGCATCAGTCCTATGAATGCTCGATTGCATCCGTCTTCGTCCCCGGTTGTCCAGGGAAACTCGACTGACCGTGCTGCCCTAGTGGTGGACGATCTGGCCAAGCAGTACGCCACCCCTCAGGGACCGTTCACGGTCTTCGACGGCATTCACCTGACAGTGCAGTCCGGTGAAATTGTCTGCTTGCTGGGGGCTAGCGGCTGCGGTAAGTCCTCTTTGCTCTCCACCATTGGCGGGCTGCAACCGGCAGACTGGGGGCATATTTACCTTCAGGGCGATCGCATTCAGGCTCCCGATCCCCGCATTGGGCTGATCTTTCAGGAGGCCGCCCTGTTGCCCTGGCTGACGGTGCAGCACAACGTTGCCCTGGGCCTACAGCTCAGCCACATGCCGCGCCTCTCGCGTCCGGCACTGCGCAGCCGCATTGATCAGGCCTTGCTCAGTGTAGGGCTAGAAAAATTCCACCGCACCTATCCCCGCCAGCTCTCGGGGGGGATGGCCCAGCGGGTCGCGATCGCCCGCACGATTGCCCGCGATCCGCAACTACTGCTGATGGATGAACCCTTCAGCGCCTTCGACGCCATTACCCGGCTAGAGATGCAGCAGCTCCTGCTGGGGATTATCGCTCAGCAGCGTTGTGCTGCCCTGCTGGTTACCCACGACATCGACGAGGCGCTGCTGCTGGGCGATCGCATTTTGCTGATGAGCCGCAACCCTGGGCGCATCTATCGCGAATGGGTCGTCACCACTCCCCAGCCGCGAGTGCGCCACACCGAAGACCTGATGTCCCTACGCGCTGAGATCTTCACCGCTTTATCTGAAGTAATGGCTCGCTCCACCCCATAGCTCCCCACCCATCCACTCCCTAACCCCCTATGAACTCTCTCTGTGCCTGCTGCGGCCTCAACCGCCGCAACTTTCTCAAACTTGCCTCCCTCTTCTCGGGCTCTGCGGCCCTCAGCGTAATTGCCGGGGGCTGTGGCACCCAGTCCACTACCGCTGAGAACACCGCTTCTGAAAATACGCCAGCACCGAATACCGCCGCTGGCAATCTCGATCAGCCTGTCAAAATTGGCTATCTGCCCATTCTCGACGCCTCCCCCCTGCTGATTGCCCACGCCAAT
Source organism: Nodosilinea sp. FACHB-141 (assembly GCF_014696135.1). Lineage (NCBI taxonomy): Bacteria > Bacillati > Cyanobacteriota > Cyanophyceae > Nodosilineales > Nodosilineaceae > Nodosilinea > Nodosilinea sp. FACHB-141. Next base: position 531,264 of record NZ_JACJPP010000011.1, read on the forward strand.
CAGCTCTACGAAGCCGAAGGACTCACTACCGAGCAGCCCATTCTGTTTCGCTCCTGGGCTGACATTGTCGAAGCCTTTTTGGCTCGACAGGTTAATGTGGTGCACTTGCTCAGCCCCATTACCGTATGGCTGCGCTACGGTGCTCAAAACGTACCCGGTAAGATCGTCGCCTGGAACCACACCGACGGTTCAGCTCTCACGGTGCAGCCCGACATTAATGATGTGAAAGACCTGGGCGGCAAGGTGATTGCCGTACCCTTTTGGTACTCCATTCACAATGTGGTGCTGCAACAGCTGCTGGGAAAGGCGGGTCTCACAGTGGTGACTAAAGCTGGCACCGAGCCGGTTCAGCCCAATGAAGTCAACCTGGTCGTCATGCCGCCCCCCGAGATGGTGTCGGCCCTGGCCAACAAAAGCATTGCCGGCTACATCGTGGCCGAACCCTTCAACGCTGCTGGTGAAACCTCCGGCAACGGCAAGATACTGCGGTTTACCGGCGACGTGTGGAAAAACCACGCCTGCTGCGTCGTCTTTTTGCACGAAGACGACCTTACCCAGCGCCCGGAGTGGGCCCAGGGCGTGGTGAATGCCGTTGTCAAGAGCCAAGTCTGGATTCGCGATCATCGCGCCGAGGCGGCCAAACTGCTCTCGAAAGAAGGGGGTAGCTACACTCCCCACCCCGAGGCGGTGCTGCAAAAAGTGCTCACTGGCTTCGATGCTGCCGCCTATGCCAAACAGGGAGCAATTCAACACCCCGACTGGGCCGCCCAACGCATCGACTTCCAGCCATACCCCTTCCCTTCCTACACCGAGGAGCTGGTGCGGTTGCTTCAGCAAACCCAGGTGGAGGGCGACAACGGCTTTCTACAGGGGCTACAGCCCGCCGAGGTAGCCCGCGATCTGGTGGATGACTCCTTCGTGAAGCAGGCCTTGCAGGCGGTAGGCGGCCCCCAAGTCTTTGGCCTACCCGGCTCCCTATTGCGCGAAGAAACCCTCCAAGTCGCCCGTCTGGAGCATTCATCGCAGGCCTAGGTTGTCAGCGGTCGGAGTTCTGAACACTCCCCCCACCCATCCACCCGCCACCCATCCACCCCCTACCCCTACCCCTCACCCATGTCCCTCACCGCCGCTCCACCCCGCCGTCACCTTCGCCCCGCCCTTCCCATCTCCCTCTGGGGATTGCTTGGGACGCTGCTGCTCTGGTGGCTGGCTACCACGCCCCTGTGGCACAGCGGTGTGATTGGCGATTTTTCACCGGAGCGAGCCTTTGCGGCGATCGGGCAGCTCGTGGTTTCGGGGGCGATCTTCCCGCACATTTGGGCCAGCCTGCGGCGGGTAGTTGTGGGCCTGTTCGCCGCTACGCTGATTGGCATTCCCCTGGGGTTGTTGATTGGCCTGTCGCGGGTGCTGGAGCAGGCAACATCGGTGCTGTTTCAGTTCGTGAGGATGATTTCACCGGTGTCGTGGATGCCGGTGGCGGTGATGGTGTTTGGTATTGGCGACTGGCCAGTCTACTTTTTGCTGACGGTGGCCGCCGTTTGGCCGCTGATATTGAATGCGGCGGCGGGGGTGGCAGCGGTCGATCGCCGCTGGTTACTGCTATCGCGCAGTCTCTGCGCCACCCGATGGGAAACCGTGGCGAAGGTGATTATGCCCGCGACCATTCCCCACTTGCTGACGGGGCTACGGTTGGCAGTGGGGATTATTTGGATTGTGCTGGTGCCGGCAGAAATGCTAGGGGTGAGAGCGGGGCTAGGCTATTTTATTTTGGATACCCGCGATCGCCTGGCCTATTCAGAGCTGCTGGCCGGCATCTTAATCATTGGTGCGATCGGCTACCTGCTTGACGCCACCTTTCGCTGGGCGAATCAGGTCTGGCAGCATCGGTCATAATCTTACTCAGACCTGATTAACTTTAGGCTGATCGCATTGGGGAAACGCCAGGGATGGTTCATCGCAAACGCACCCGTGAAGACATCCTTGAGGCCATGCTTGGCAGGGTGCACCGCAAGGGGCTCAATGGCATCGGGCTCAATGAGCTGTTCAAGGTGAGTGGGGCCTCCTCGGGCAGCTTTTACAATTATTTTGCCTCTAAAGATGAGCTGGGCCACGCGCTAATTGATTTTGACTGGCAGCGGCTCAAGACCCACCTGATCGACCCGGCTGCTACCCAAACTGATGATCCCATCGCCCAGATTTTCTGGATGATTGATGCGTTGGAAGCCAAGCACCTCAACGGCGGCGACTGCTTTGGCTGCTTCCTCGGCAACCTAGTGGTGGATTTAGCTGAGTACGACCCGGCCTATCGCAGCCATTTGATCGAGGTGTTTAAGCAGTGGCAGCAGGCGTTTGCCAATCGACTGGTCTTGGCTACGGCCAAGCTCAAGCCAGGGGTTGAGCCCCAAGCCCTGGCGGAAGAACTCTTGACGTTGATTCAGGGGGTGCTGCTGCTGGGGCGGCTTTACCAGCAGCCTCAGCGATTAAAGGCTGGATTTGACCAGGTGCGCCGCCACCTGCGCGAGGCTTTGATAGAAGAATCTGGCACTGGGTTGGGGTGAATTTGACGGGCAGGGTGGATGAGTAGGGGGAGTATTCAGATTTCTGTGGGGTTGTCGGTGACGGCGCAGGTTTCGGCAATGCGATCGAGGTAAATACATCGTGCGTCACCCAGACTGTAGCCCGATGTCCGTCCCACACCAGGGCGAAATACAAAAGCCCAAACCGAGTGAACTCGGTCCAGGCAGCAACTCAGCGTTGGTTGCGATCGACCGCTATGGCGATCGCAAAGATTGAGGGCAGAGGCAATGGAGGGGTCACAACGACCGATCGTTAACCATCGCCCGCTACGCCCTAGGCTCGAATCGACCAGTGGTTGCTAATTGGGATGCCGCTGCGCTGAAACAGCTGAAAAATAGGACATCGGCGCTCGGTTTCAGCCTGTAGGATTTGAAAATCTGTGGCCGATGCACTGGTATTCACCACGGCGCGAATGGCAACCTGTTCAAAGTTAGGGTTGCCGTTTCGCGAGCCGTTCACCAGCACAGCGGTGTCGAGGTCTGCACTAATGTCAAACTCAAAGCCATTGAGCTGAATACCCAGATCCTTCGCAACCAGCTGAGCCGTGACCTGGGAGCAAGAGATCAGCGAACTCAGGGCATAGGCAATGGGGCTAGGGTGCTCGTCGTGCCCGCCAAACACCGGCGCTGCATCAACCTGAATGGTGTGCTGGGAGCCATCGATTTCAATAGCTTGAGCCACCCCCTTGCCCTGGGAACGCAGTTTAAATGTGGCGGCCGTTGGCTTGACGCGAATAGCTGCGGTCATAGATTGTTCCGGTGTGAATGTTAGCTGCGACTGGGATCATCCTTCCACACCTCACTTGAAATTGATGTGAATCGAGATACATTTGCAAATGAATCGAATTCTATCCTCTGCTCCCCACCCCTCACTCAATCACCTCCCGCCTCAGTTGCGGAAACACCTTCCCCACCTTCCCCAGCACATAGTCGCCATAGGTACCCTCAAACAGGCTCAGGCTAGCCCCATCCCAACGCTCCTGCCAGTTGTCCGGCTGCGATTCAACTAGCGTGGGGATGGGCTGAATCTTGGCCTCAAAATTGGGGTCAAAGAAAAACGGAAACGAGAGCCGGTCGTGGCCCGATGGATTCTTTACTCGGTGGGGCGTAGAGCGGTATAGGCCGCCAGTGATGCGATCGAGCATGTCGCCGATGTTGCAAATCAAGGTATTGGGAACCGGCAGAGCTTCAATCCAACGGCCTTGAGACTTTACCTGTAAACCTCCCAAGTTGTCCTGCTTGAGAATAGTCAACAGACCGTAGTCGGTGTGCTCGCCAACTCCCCACTGGTCGCTATCAGTGGCCGCCGCAGGATAGTTAAAAATGCGAAATAAAGTCAGCGGGTCGTGGGTGTAGCGCTCCTCGAAATAATCTGCCTCCAGACCCAGACTAAGCGCAATCCCTCGCATCAAGACATGGCCCAACTTCGTCATCGCCGCCATGTAGTCCAACACTGTCTGGCGCAGTTCAGGCAGTGTTGCGGGGAAGAGGTTCTGCCCGTGCAAGGGGGTGCCCGCCTTCACCAAAGGATGGCTGTTGTCTAGCTCGGCCCCTAGGTAAAGCCCTTCCTTTAAGTCAGGCTTGCCTGACGTCAACTCTCCCCCGACTGGAAAGTAACCCCGCCAGGCCCGCCCACCTTTGACCATGGCAATTTGCAGCTTGACAGCTGCATCTTGGGCAAAAAACTGACGACTGAGGGTTTCGAGCCGCTGCTGCAAGCTCTGGTCAACGCCGTGGCCGGTGATATAAAAGAACCCATACTGGCGACAGGCTTGCCCCAACTGTTCGGCCACCACGGTAGATGACCCTGAGGAGGTACGCAACAACGTGATGTCGATGATGGGGATAGTCTCTAACACAGTTAATCGTCGTTTTCTAGGTTAGAAAAATTGGCTCGGCTGTGAACAGCCAATGGGATTACTTCACTCTAAATGAGCGGTGAATTTTGAGCGGCTTATTTGTAGCTAAAACTACAATTACGGTCAAATTGCAAGGAGCTGTCTGTGCCAACCACGGGCTCGGTGGAGACTTAGTAGTAAAGGTCGGGTTAAATCTCTACGCCTATCGCAGGCAGGGTTTCTTCCTTCTTCTACAAAAAATCGTTATTCCGCATAAAAATGCTCAAGGTCTTAGTTGTAGCTCGGGCAACTGACGCTAGTGAATTAGGGTTATAGACTGGAGAGCTAGATTCTAAATGTATGGATGGTGCCCCTTGTCCAATCAAATGAATCGTCGATTTTTTCTGCTTATGGCCGGCTCCTTTGCCGCCACCACAATGGTCGCAGGCTGCGGTGCTACTCGATCGGGCGGTGGCAATGTTAGCGGTAACACCCTCAGAGTGGGGGTAAACCCTGTGCCCCACGGCGAAATCTTAGCCTACGTGCGAGATAACCTGGCCGCTAGCGAAGGTCTGACCATTGAAGTTGTCGAGTTCTCTGACTACGTGCTGCCCAACACCGCCCTCAACGATGGGCAACTGGAGGCCAACTACTTTCAACACGTGCCCTACATGGAAGACTTTGCTAAGCAGCGGGGGCTAGATTTGGTATTTGTAAAAGGGGTTCATTTAGAACCCCTAGGGCTCTATTCAAAGAAAGTGACGGTTTTAAGCGAAGTGCCAGAGGGGGCGCAGGTCTCGGTGCCCAACGATGCAACGAATCTGGGGCGCGCCCTCAAACTGCTAGAGGACAACGGATTGCTCACTCTCAAAGGCGGAGCGGGGGTCAGTGCCACCAAGCAAGACATTGAGGCCAATCCTAAAAATCTCAGCTTGGTGGAGTTAGAGGCGGCACAGTTGCCCCGCGCCCTAGACGATGTAGATATTGGCGTAGTTAACGGCAACTATGCCCTTGAAGTAGGGTTAAACCCCGCTAAAGATGCTCTGGCGCTGGAAAAATCTGACGGCAACCCCTACGCTAATGGACTGGTGGTGCTGAGTGGGCAGGAAAATGATTCAAATATTCAAAAACTGGCTCAGCTGCTGAACTCTGATCAGGTCAGAACGTTTATTAACGATAAGTACCAGGGGGCAGTGATCCCGGTTTTTTAATGCTCCCTGAGGTAGGGTCATGATTACGATTCGAGACTTGCGGAAGGTGTACGGGTCGTTTGTGGCTCTCGACACCTTTAACGAAGAGATTAACGCCGGAGAAATTTTTGGGGTGATCGGTCAGAGCGGGGCTGGCAAAAGCACCCTAATTCGCTGCATTAACCGGTTAGAAACGCCTACCTCTGGCCGTGTGATTGTGGCTGGCCAAGACATTACCGCCCTGTCGGGTAGCGACCTGCGTCGGGCGCGGCAGCAGATGGGCATGATTTTTCAGCACTTTAACTTGCTGAGCTCGCGCACTGCTGCTGAAAACATTGCCATGCCCCTGGAGGTGATGGGCTATAGCCGTTTGCGCATCAAGGCGCGGGTGGCAGAACTGCTGTCGCTGGTGGAGCTAGAGGGCAAGGGCGATAGCTACCCCGCCCAGCTGTCTGGAGGGCAGAAACAGCGGGTGGGCATTGCTCGGGCCTTAGCCGCCGACCCCAAGGTGCTGTTGTCGGACGAAGCAACCTCGGCCCTAGACCCCCAGACTACTCAATCTATTCTGTCGCTGCTGAAGAAGTTGAACCAGCAAATTGGTCTCACCATTTTGCTGATTACCCACGATATGGGAGTAGTGAAGCGGATCTGCGATCGCGTCGCCATTTTAGAGCAGGGTAAAGTCATTGAGCGCGGCAGGGTGGTTGACTTGGCGGCCCAGCCTCACTCCCGCCTAGCGCAGGACTTTTTTCCTCGGCTGACGGGCTACCAACCGCGACCTGACGCGCTGCTGGTTACCGTTGCCTTCCGGGGTGAGGTGGCCAACGAGCCGTTTATGGCTACCCTGGCGCAGCGGTTCAACGTAGGGGCCAACATTCTTAATGGGGCCATTGAAACCATTGGGGGTCAGCCGGTGGGGCAGTTTCAGATCGAACTGGCGGGGCCAGAGCGGTACCTTGCCCTCGACTATTTGACTCAGCTCAATCTTGCCGTGGAGGTACAGGATGGACGCACAGCTGCTGAGCAATTTGTGGACAGCAACCCTTGAAACGCTCTATATGGTGAGCGTTTCGTCGCTGCTGGCGGCGGTGTTTGGCTTACCCCTGGGGCTGCTGCTGGTGATTACGGGGGCCAGGGAATTTTTGCCGAACCCACTGGTAAACCAGGGGCTGGGTTGGGTGATCAATGGGGTGCGATCGCTACCCTTCATCATCTTGCTGGTGGCGATCTTGCCCCTCACCCGCTTAATCGTTGGCACAACCATTGGCAGCACCGCCGCCTTAGTACCTCTTACCCTCTCAGCCATTCCTTTTTTTGCCCGCGTGGCTGAAACTGCCCTCCTCGAAGTTGACCCAGGCCTGGTGGAAGCCGCCGAAGCTATGGGCTGTAGCCACTGGGATATCGTTCGTAAGGTGTTGATTCCCGAGTCGCGGCCCGCTCTGGTGTTGGGCCTGACCCTGATGGTGATCAGTCTGGTGGGCAACTCGGCGATGGCTGGGGTTGTAGGCGGTGGCGGTTTAGGCGATCTAGCAATTCGCTACGGCTTCCAGCGCTTTGACACGCGGGTGATGGTGTACACGGTGGTCATTTTGATTGCCTTGGTGCAGCTGATTCAGTGGTTTGGCGACGGCGTGGCTTACGGGCTGCGCCGTACCGGCAATGTAGCGCCCTCCCCCGGTTGGACCAATCCCTTGGTGCGGCTACGAAAGACCTAGGCTGTGCCTGTATCGAACCTAGCGCCCTGGTGGAATTTCTCTACTCTTTAAATCTCTATGACAACTACCCTCAAGAAGGAGCTTTTGAGTTTGATTCGCTATCGACCGAGGTTGTTTTAGCATGCGCGGTGTTTCCTACCTCTCCCCCAATCTGCTCTGGCTGTATCGAGCCGTGGGTGACTACCTCGGTCGTCGCCTGGGCTGCTCGGTGGATGTGGTGCAGGGAGCCGATGATCCTCTGACCGATTCAGAGCTGGTGGGCGATCGCTGGGATTTGCTCTTTCTCTGCGGCCTACCCCTGATGCGCTATGCTCAGCGGGTGCCCCATCAGCTGCGGCCCCTGGTGGCTCCGGTGATGGGGCAGGCTCGCTATGGCGGACAGCCGGTGTACTTTTCGGATGTGGTGGTGCGGAGAGATCGCCCCCTGCATACTTGGGACGACCTGGCTCAGACGGTATTTTGCTACAACGATCGCGGCTCTCACAGCGGCTACAGCCGAATGGGCTACGAGCTGCACCAGAGAGCATTGGACTGGGGATTCTTTAAGCAGAAGCTGGAATCGGGGAGTCATTTGCGATCGCTCGACGCCATTCTCACAGGCCAGGCTGATTGCGCTGCGATCGACAGCACCGTGCTCGACCAAGCTCTGAGAGACGACCCCGTCCTCAGCCAAAAAATCCGCATTATTACTAGCCTCGGCCCCTCTCCCATGCCGTCCATTGCGATCGCTCAACGGTTGGGTCAGGACATGATGCAAACCTGGCAAGCAGCACTCCTTCAGCCCGACGCCACGTTGCAGCAGCAGCTTGCCCAGGCTGGAATCCAGCGCTTTGCGGCAGTGGACTATGGCACCTATGAGCCGGTTTTGGCGATGTATGAGGGGAGTAAAGGAGTTGGGGGTGAGGTGTAGAGAGTAAATTGACCCCCTACACCTTATTCCCTATCTTTTTAGCCCTCTACACCCTGTCCCCGCCAAGCCAAAAAAGCCTCCAGCGTTGGAAAGTAGCGAATTACCTCATCGAGGCCTGTCGGTCTACCCGAGCGGTAGCCATCCCAATAGGCGGCATCGGTGCTTTTGGGCAGTAGACCCGCATCGCGATCGCGGCACCCCCGCTGAAAAAATTCTTCTCGACGGCTTTTCATCACAACCTCCAGGATTCAACCAAAATGCACCCTCGCCATGCCGTGTTGATAGAACAGCAGCAAACCGGTTTGCAGTAATGGCCAGGGTTTTAACCCTATGAGTTGATCCTACGAAGGTGGTTTGATAAGAGCAAATAGTCTTTTTTGTGAAATTAATAGATTTTGTTGATGGAAAAGGCAGAGCTAGGAAAAACGGTTTGAATGTTGAGGTTCTGCTCGGCCTCGGGAACCGAAACCTCAAACCTTTGCGCTATGCCAGCGCCTGCCGTAGGGCAAACTGCTGCGGAGCCTGGGCCTGCTGCTCTACAGCGTGACGATAGACTTGCTTAAACAAGGTCTGTTGCGTGTGGCTGCCTCCCAGGCGGTAGAGGTGTGGCAGCACGGGGCGCAGGTGGGCGATCGCCCTCGCCCAATCCCCATTAGCGTGGGCCACTAACCCCTGAGCTGCGGGAACAGCCAGCTTGAGCCAGCGTGCTTTGGTGAGTTCATCCTGGCGATGAGCGTAGCGGGCCATGTCGTCGATCATGGTGGCGGCGTAGTCATTGCGATCGCCTCGGGCCAGGCCATAGACATAGTGCAGGTCTTGAAAAGGCAGGGCATGCTCTTGTAGGCGCGATCGCAGCGGTTTGGCCAGCGATCGCCAGCGATTACCCACGGATACCCCCGCTAGCTCTAGCCGCAGCAGCAGCGAAATTGCCCCCACCTGGTCTTTGGGGGTGTGCCTGCGGGCCAGTCCCCACACGTGCTGGTCATAGAGCCTGAGCACCGTGGCGGTGTCGCCCTGGGCCAGGTAAGCCAGGGCCACGTGCCACCAATTGTGGGTGTAAAGCATCGAGTTACAGCCGCGCCAGGTATCGGCGTTAGCCTCCATCCAGTCAATGTTTTCGCGGTGGCGACCCTGGACGTCAAGCACGTGGGCCACGGCGTGGTGCGCCCAGGGGTTGTGGCGGCGCAGCTCTGTCGCCCGTCGGCCCAGCGCTTCGGCCTGGTCATACTGGTGGCACTGCTCCAAGCCAAAGGCCACCATGCTGTAGAGCAACGGGTGTTCGGGATGTGCCGAGAGAGCTGCTAGGGCGACTTCTAACAACCCCTGGCTCTCTCCCTGATAAAAGTAGTGGTACTGGGCCTGCTGCACCGCCAGCAAATCCTGCGGAAAGGCTTGTACCAGAGCAGTTTGATAAGCGATCGCTTGCTGGATGTGGCCCTTAGCCCAAGCCGCAATACCGTGAATATAGCCCTGCTCTCGCGGCGAGACTGACGCTAACCTGGCTAGCGCTCGGTTGAGGTAAGGTCTGGCGCGCAGGCGATCGGTGCGGTTTTCTTGGCTGAGGTAGTAGGCGGCCGCGTAGGCATGGGCGATCGCACAGTTGCCGTCTGCCTCAACCGCCTTGAGAATCGTTGTCTCTGCCTGGTCGCCGTAGGTCAGCGCCTGGTCGATAAATTGGTCAATAGCAGTCACCGCTTGAACAGAATCAGTGGTGACCAACAAGCCTTGAGCGTCTTGAAGCATTACTTATAAGGTTGAGATTAAACCTTTGACCTGAGCTTTAAGACAATCAGCGATTAGACTTAAATTAGAAATAAATTGAGATACATTTGTAATATATTTTAACTTTAGTGAATAATCCAAGCTGAAATGTTGTAACTATCCTTAGGCAAAAACCTTGAGTAATCAAATATTCAATATTTCTATAATTCCCCTGTTGCAAGAGCTATGGATCTTACTGACGGGTGAAGATGACTAGTTAGATTTAAGGTGAAGATTGATCCTCTGATTCTGAATGGCAGGCAATTGTAACCCCAGATGCTTTTTTGCACAAAAGCAGAATGTTAATATCGCCCAGGCTGATGACTCGGAGAAAGCCGCATGGTGCCAAAAGCTTGGTATTCAGGAGTTTTGTGTCTTCTGATAAAATAGGTTTTAGTTTGCTTAGAGCAGCTCTTGTCCACTTTGAAATGTGTTAGAGGGCAGATTTAAGCTGAGGCCTTGAAAGTCTTTATCCGTTGCAAATTCGTCATAATAAGCATTAGGAGTTAGACCGAGGCGACACTGTTAGCGCAGCGGATCTATATTCTATTGCAGTCATTTTTTGTCTAAAGCTAAGTGAAGGAAAGAATTTATGCAGGAGTTTGAGTTTGTGAAGGCGTCACTAACGCCAGCACAAGGGATTTTTACCTTAATTGCATTAGGGCTTATCTTGCTTGCCCTAGCGAACTATGTGCGAGTCACCCTTGTCAAAAACACCCACGACTTTGTGATTGCTGGTCGAAGATTGGGTTTTGGATTTGGAGTGGCAGGCATCATTTCAATTTGGACATGGGCGATGGCCGTGATGATGTCCTCTGCAATGACATACACCTATGGCACTTCTGGGCTTTGGTGGTTTACTGTTCCCAACGGTCTAGCGGTAATACTTATAATTCCATTTGCTAGACGATTGAGAGCTAAAATGCCGCACGGCTATACGATTGGAGAATTTATCAGTTCCCGCTTTGATGGAGCAGGTTTAGCACGTGTTGTGATGACAGCGGGTTTGTTGTTTGGCGCTTTGCTAGCCATCATCATTAACTTGAAGGGCACTTCGCTCGTAATTTCAACTGTATTTGGGGTTGACCAGGGTACAGTAGCTATCATTACGGCAATCATTGTTTTAGCCTATACAGTTTTGGGCGGGCTGTGGGCTTCTATTTCAACCTCTACTTTGACAACACTGTTTATTACCGTGCCGACAGCTTTTGTCGTTACTGCCGTATTAAGCCAGGTTGGTGGAGCTGAGTTTGTTTGGCAAACAGTTGCTAGCAAAAGCACTGACTTTCTGTCAGTGGCTCGTCCAGAGGCCGCAGTTGGCTTTGGTATCACCCTGGCGCTTGGCCTGATCACGGCTACCGTCGTTGGGCAGGATTTTTGGCAAGTTGTTTGGGGTTTGAGGGAGAGAGAAGTAAGCCGTACCTTCTTTTGGGCTGGCGCGTTATTCTACCCTATTCCTATTTGTCTCGGAATCTTAGGACTTGTGGGTATTGCTCTTAATGTGGATCTGGCAACCCATCTAAACGGCGATGCTGCCGCTGTTGGACCGTTTGTTATCTCTCACATCGGATTGCCTACCTGGCTGATTCTAAGCTATGTATTCGTGATTTTGTCGGCCTGTTATTCGACCATTGATGGTTCTCTTTCGGCAATTTCGTCCATTGCAGCTGTTGATGTGATTAAGCCTTTTTCTCCCAATATTTCTGAGCACAAACTGTTTTCTTACACCAGGCTATCGATGGTAATTGCCGCCCTGATTGCGACGCTAGTTGTGTTAAGCGGTGTTGACTTCGTCACCATTGTTTTGACAACCTACGCGATTCGTACCGCTGTGTTAATTCCGTTTATGCTGGCGGTCTTTTGGGATCGAATGACAGCGGCTGGTTTTTTCTGGGGAACCGTTGCGGCGATCGCGATCGGGATGCCCATTCACTTTGCCTATGGTGAATTGCCAGGCAGCATTGCCATTTTGGTCATTAGCGCAATTATCCCATTAGTTCTAGGATTCCAAAATCAAAATCGATTCGACTACGATCGCCTCAAAGAGGTTGCAGATATTTCGGATGACTCTGCTCCCGTCAACCCAATCATTCCGGTTAACAATTAGCGATACCTCATCAAACTGATTTCTATCCTCTTACCTTGCGGAGAAGTCCATGCAGCCCTCGTTTAATCTGAAGTTTCTTGGAAAATCAAATAGGCATCTCTTGATTGCGATCGCTACTAGCATTCTCGCCGCTCAGGGGCGATCGCTCGCTACAACAGGCTCAGCTAGCTCTACCGAACCCAGCTTCTTTGTTTCTACCGAGACGGCGATCTTCTTCTTTATTGGCCTTGTCATCTCCTTTTTTTATATTAAAGGGATGGCTGAGGTTTTACGTGATGCGGTTAGAACTTACTCCTCAGAGGAGGAAGACACTCGTGACACTTTCACCCAGGGTTTCGTCGGAGCTATTCTAGCGGCGATCGCCTCTGCCGTTGTGATCTGGTCCTATGGGCTTGGTGCCTATTTTCTTTATGTTGGACCAGTGCTTAGTTTGCTTAGCCCCATCGGCATCATCTACTTTATGGCTCTCGACATTCAGCGATACAAAGAGACCTCAAGTCCCAAGTAGTTTGAAATATTTTTTAGGGACAGCACAAGCCAATTCTGTAAGAGCTTGTAGAGATTTCCTTGGACATGGTGTTCAAAATCAGCTCCTATAAGCATCTCAAAACATAACCTTGTCAAACATAAAAACGATGCTTGAAGAGGTCTGGGTTTCGACAACTCACCATAAGGTGCTGAGAAAAAATGCTCTATTGGTGGTGAGGTCGTCATTGGTGATGCAGGTTTTCATCACTACACTGTCAAATCTTTAATCGAATTTATTCTTTGAGTACACAGCAGGTTCTATGGCATCTCAGAAAAAGCAGGCCCATCTTTTAGGCTTCATTCAACATGGAGTAAATAGTCACGCCACCGGTATGTGGCGACATCCTAAAGACAAAGTTAATTGGGACTGGAGCCGCCCACCCTACTGGCAACATATGGCCCGCACCATGGAGCGGGGGCTATTTGATGCCATGTTTATTGCCGATGAGCTAGCCCCCTACAACAACTATGAAAAAAGCTCCGATGCTTGCGTGAAATATGCGGTGCAGTGCCCTACCCATGAGCCATCTACTCTGGTGCCCATCATCACGACGGCGACTAAACACCTGGGGGTCGGGGTGACGCTGTCCACTGCCTTCGAGCATCCTTACTCCATGGTCCGGCGGCTCTCTAGCCTCGACCATCTTTCCGATGGGCGCATCGCCTGGAACATTGTCAGCTCCTATTCCAAAAGCGAGTGGGATGCCTACGGGGCCGAAATGAGCGATCGCGGCCACCGCTACGAGCGCATGGAAGAGTATATGGAACTTTGCTATCAGCTGTGGGATTCGTGGGCACCCGACGCCATCATTGCCGACAAGGACAGCGGTATTTTTGCCGACCCAGCCAAGGTAAAGGAGATCAACTTTGAGGGCGAGTTTTTCCGCAGCAAAGGGCGATCCTTCTGCTACCGATCGCCCCAGGGTCGTCCAGTACTCTGGCAGGCTGGCTCCTCAGATCGCGGGCGAGATTTTGCCGCCAAACATGCCGAAGCTATTTTTGCCGTCCATCCCAACGTCGATCGCATGCGGCAGTACAGCGATGACCTGAATCAGCGACTGGTGAAAACGTTCAACCGTCCCCCCGGTAGCGTCAAACTGATTTACGGCTTGCAGTGCATCGTCGGCGAATCCCGCGCCCACGCCCAAGAAAAGTACGAGCAAATTCGCGCCAATATTCCCCTCGAAGGTGCCCTCGCCTGGATCTCAGGTCACTTTGGCCCCGACTTCTCCACCTACGATCTCGACGAGTACGTGCAGAACATCGAAATCCCCGGCATCCAGGGCTTGTTTGAGAGCATTATCTACGCCAAGGGTGGCGACCCGATTACCGTGAAAGAAGCTGCCCTCTACTACGCTATGGGCATGGGTATGCCTATTACTGTGGGCACCGCTTCTGATATTGCCGACACTTTGGAATATTACATGGACGAAGGCGGTGCTGACGGGTTCATGCTGGTGGCCACCTACACCCCTGGCTGTTTTGAAGAATTTGTTGATTTAGTGGTGCCAGAACTCCAGCGGCGCGGACGCTACCGCACCACTTACCCTGGTACAACCTTGCGCGAAAACCTACTCGCTGATTGATTGGGGATAGGCTTCGTTCCTAACCAGCCATTGTCTGTAAGTATGCCTAGATCTGGTAGCACTGGTTTTCTAACGGATGATAGGTAGAACGTGGGTAGTGATTGTCTCCTGGCTAATGCGGTGTCCTGATCGCTCGCGAACGGCGATAAGCACGATCGCGATAAAACAGTCAAACTGACGAGATTACTTCCAATGCGAGACATGAATCCAATAGAAGAGAGCATCGATTTTAATACCTGATTTTCAGGGGTGATTTTTGGCCAGCATTGAGCGGCTGTGAGATTGACATTAGAGCGAAGATCTTTCTCTAAAATCTAAAACTCTATCGAAATAAAGCTTATGGGGGCGTTGGTTGGGTCACGCGGTTGATTAGCTGCTGAATGCGATCGTGGTGAGCCCCCTTCCAATAGACCTGATCACAGCCCTGGCAACGAGCAAACTCGTCGTAATGCAGGCGGGTGAGTGGCGGAAGTTGAGCCGCTATCTCGGCTTTTTCGACCGGCAGCAGGGTGTCATTGCAGCGGGGGCAGCGCTCTAGGGGCGCAATGGCATTCTGTAAACAGAACCGCTCTAGCACCTCTCGGGTCTGGGTTTCTGGTACGTGGGAGCGAACAATGTACCCGTGGGTGACAATACTGCGCTTCAAGAGACCCCGATCTTGGGTGAGCAGAATGCGCTGTTCTCGGTTTGCAAGGTGGGCTAGGTCACCATCCTCATAGTCGTTGCGGTAAAGCGCATCGAACCCTAACAGCCGTAGGTAGGTGGCTAGCTTGCCCAGATGCACGTCCAGCACAAACCGCGTAGTGGCCAGCGGGTGAGGACGCACCAGCGAAATCGGGCCGACATCAAGCTGCTTAAAGTAGGGGTAGACAGCGATGCGATCGCCATCCTGAGCCAAGTAGCCAAAGCCAACAGACTCTCTGTTGACCAAAATTAAATCCACTTCTGGGTGAGGGATGCCCAAGGACTCGATTACGTCCTTAATAGCAGCGGGCTCGTTAATCTCGTGGGCAAACTCTACTTGCTTGCGATCGGCAGGCAGAAAATCGTTTAACTCAGAATAGAACCGGAAAATGAGCTGCAACATCAACGCCTACAGGACAATCCAAGACCAGAAGTCTATCCCCTTGATCTTGACAGAGTATTCTTCAATAACTTTGGCGGTAGATAATTTAGGTATGAGGGCTGAGAGCTAAATAGCCGTAACGACAGCGGCCCGCATGGCTAAGCTGACAGCGAGGTTTGTAGACGAATATTGCTAAAGATACCGAAGCCTCTTTGTTGAAGTGAGAAGCTTTGAAGCTGCTTGGCATTCCCTCATCGGGGCATTTGTGTGAGCCCAAACTGTCGCTTGAGCAGAAAATCCATTAATTTGGGCGGCAACAGCCGCTTGAGCAACGGCAACCACCTGCTTTTTCTCCCTAGTCGAATTGTCGTAGGTGGATGAGGCTTCATCACCAGTGCCACTAGCTGCTCGGCAAAGTCGTGGACAGGCGTAGCATTGGCTTGAGACAGCACCGCCCTGGCGCGAATCTTCGACTCCAGGGGCGCATACCACGAGTCTGGCGAGAGCACCCCGGTCAATCCCTGATCCGCAGCCTGGCCAAAGTTCGACTGGATGGCACCGGGCTGCACGGTGACCACGTGGATGCCAAACGGAGCCAGCTCCATCCGCAGCGCCTCCGACAGGCTGTGCAAGGCTGCTTTTGACGCGCTATAAGCTCCAGAAAACGGCGTTGTAACTATCCCCGAGATGCTGCCGATGTTGACGATGGTGCCCGATCGCTGCTCCTTCATCACCGGAGCTACCTGCTGCATCAGCTCAAATGGGGCTAGCACATTGGTCTGAAACTGAGCATGAATCTGCGCCGGACTGAGATCCATCAGCGGACCAAACTGGCCAAAGCCCGCGTTGTTGACCAAAATATCGATTCGACCGATCTGGGCTAAAACGGTGTCAATGACCGAATTCATGGCCACCGAATCGGTGACATCGAGCGGCAGGGTAAGAATGCCTTGGGCTTTTAAGTCATCTATTGCCTCTAGGCGTCTGGCTGTGGCCACAACCCGGCAGCCCTGTCGATGAAACGCCTGACATAGCGCTTTGCCAATGCCCGACGAACAGCCGGTAACGATGACGACGGGAGAGGCCATAGGAATAGAACGGGTAGGCGACAGCTTTGGCGAAGTCTCTAGAGAATCCTAAGCAATGATGGGGTCAGTGGGATCGAAAAAACTGATGGCAAATGGTCAGATAGGTGAAGCTCTTGCAGGTAGATTTTCCGGCGATCGCCACCTCGTAGTCTATTGCACCGCAGGGGCTAGCCTGAAGACAATATGTGTTCTTTGAACCGCTGACCTATGCTCAACAACGTCACCACTGGAGGAGGGGGATTTTTATGTCTTCAATCAAGGACCGTAGATTTTTGCTTCGGGTTTGTGGGGGTCTAGCGATCGCTTTATTTGCCGCCGGCTGCGGTCCTTCTGCTTCGACACCTCAGCGTTCCGAAACCCCAGCGCAGCCGGTCGAACTCACCGTATCGGCGGCGGCTAGCTTGCAAGATGTCCTAGAGGCCATTACCCCGCAATTTCATGCGGCCTACCCCACGATTAAAATTAGCTATAACTTTGGTGCCTCGGGTGCCCTACAGCAGCAAATTGAACAGGGTGCCCCAGCCGATATCTTTTTTTCTGCCGCTGCTAAACAGATGGATGCGCTAGCAGAGAAGGGATTAGTCCTAAAGGATTCTCGGCAAAATCTGCTGACGAATAGCCTGGTGCTGATTGCCCCAGCTCAGTCGCAACTTGCGGTTACAGATATTGCCCAACTTAAAGATGCTGAGGTGGGCGTTGTTGCGGTGGGCGAGTTTCGCAGCGTGCCGGCAGGGCAGTACGCAGAGCAAGTGTTTACCAAGCTAAATTTGCTGGAGGCCTTGCAGTCCAAGCTGGTGTTTAGTAACAGCGTGCGGGGGGTGTTGGCCGCTGTAGAAAGCGGCAACGCCGACGTGGGCATGGTCTATGCCACCGATGCGACCCTCTCGGAGCGAGTTAAGGTGTTGGCTACGGCGACCGCGGCGACTCATCAGCCGATTGTTTACCCGATCGCAGTCGTCAGCAATAGCCCTAACCCCGACGCCGCGAAGACATTGATCGCGTTTTTGCAGACCCCTGCCGCCCAAAACAAGTTTAAGGAATTTGGCTTTGGGGTTGTCGCTCCGTAACGGCCTGCCATCCTACGGCTGCAAAATCTGCCATGACTTTCTCTCCCCTGTGGATCTCCCTTCGGATTGCTGCGATCGCTACTCTGCTAGCGTTTGTCTTAGGTATCGCTGCCGCGCAGTTTATGCAGGGCTATCGGGGTCGCTGGCGATCGCTCTTAGACAGCTTGTTTTTGGCCCCGATGGTGCTGCCCCCTACGGTGCTGGGCTTTCTACTGCTGCTGCTGCTGGGTCGGTATGGCCCCCTTGGGGTTCTAATGGGGACAGCCGGCATCAACGTCGTGTTTACCTGGTATGCAGCGGTGATCACCGCGACGGTAGTGGCGTTTCCGCTGATGTACAAAACCGTATTGGGTAGCCTAGAGCAGATCGATCGCTCCGTGCAGCAGGCCGCCCGCACTTTGGGTGCAACGGAGTGGCAGCTGTTTTTGGGCATTACGCTGCCCCTGGCCCTGCCCGGCATTGGGGCCGGCACCGCCCTGGCCTTTACCCGTGCTCTGGGTGAGTTTGGGGCTACCCTCATGCTGGCGGGCAATATTCCGGGCAAAACCCAGACCCTGCCCATGGCAATTTTCTTCGCTGTGGAAGCTGGGGCCTTTCACGAAGCCGCCCTGTGGACTGGGGTAATTTTGGCTATTTCCCTAGGCGGACTGGTGTTGATGAACCGCTGGCAATCCCAAGGCGCTAGGCGGCCAGCCCTGCGGTGGCTCGATCGAGGCTGGGCCATAGTTCGCCGTACCTTGCACAAGCCATTCAACCGTCAACGTCTACCCCTTACGCCCCACCCATTACACCCGACCCCTCAACCCCCTCACCTCTCCGTTAACCTCACCCACCACCTGCCCAGGTTTAACCTAGATGTAGCCTTTTCCACCGATCGCCATCCCCTGGGGCTACTGGGGGCCTCGGGGGCAGGCAAAAGCCTAATTTTGAGATGTCTAGCGGGGCTAGAGACGCCCCACAGTGGGCGCATTGTGATGAACGGGCGGGTGCTGTTCGACTCAGCGTTGAGCATTAATCTACCCAGCCGCGATCGCAGAGTCGGCTATCTCTTCCAACATTACGCTCTGTTTCCCCATCTGACGGTGGCCCAAAATATTGCCTACGGACTGCGGGGCGAGTCGAAAGTGACGATCGCCCGTAAGGTAGCTGAGCAGCTTCAGCAGGTGCAGCTGGTTGGGTTTGGCGATCGCTATCCCCACCAGCTCTCTGGCGGTCAGCAACAGCGGGTGGCCTTGGCTCGCGCTCTGGCTCCCAACCCCGAAATTCTGCTGCTCGATGAGCCCTTTTCGGCACTCGATGCCCACCTGCGTAGCGAACTTGAAAAGCAGCTGCTCAAGACCCTGACTAGCTACCAAGGCCTCACTCTATTTGTCAGCCACAATTTGGAAGAAGCCTACCGGGTGTGTCAGCGCTTGCTAGTGCTCTCGGAGGGCAGCATCGAAGCCGAGGGGCCAAAACAAGCCATTTTTGACCGCCCCGGCAGCGTGACCGTGGCTCAGCTTACCGGCTGCAAAAACGTCTCAGCTCTGCAACGCCAGGGCGATCACACCCTAACCGCGCTGGACTGGTGCTGCACCCTGCAAACTCTGGAGCCGGTGCTGCCCGCCCACACCCATGTGGGCATTCGCGCCCATCGCCTGACTTTCCCAGAGCAGCCTACCCAGCCCAACACCTTTCCCGGCTGGATTGCCTGGACCAGCGAAACGCCCCACCGCATTAGCCTCTATCTCAAGCTGGGCAGCCCCCCATCTGGCCTCGACGATTATTACCTTCAAGCAGAGGTCTTCAAAGACAGATGGGCTGAATTGAAGGAGCGGCCTTTTCCTTGGTATGTGCACCTTGATCCAGGCCAGCTACTTTTACTGGGGAGTTAGGGGATTGCCCTAGGGATTGCGGTTTAGGGTTTAGGGTTTGAGGTATACGGTTTGAGGCAAATCTTGACCCTGAAATCCCAATAACCTGTCATCTTTGGCTTAGCAGACTACTGGTGGCCTGTTCACCGTCACTAAGAAAGTCCCCTATGCCGCCGCGATCGCCGACATGGCCTTTGCAACGCTTTTTGGGCTTTGGGCTAGCTCACCCCTCCCTGGAGGGGATGACGCTGGTTCGTTTCTGTCCTTCTCTGGGAGAGAACCCCAAGGTCGTGTATTAACCACGTGAGGATTTTGACCATGCTGACCCGCCCCGACCCAGTCATGGATCTTTGGAAAACCGGGAGCCATCCCCTCGACCCCATCTTTGCTCCCCGGTCGGTGGCGGTGATCGGGGCCACCGAGCGCCCTGGCAGCGTGGGCCGCACGGTGCTGTGGAATTTGATTCGCCACCCCTTTGGCGGCACGGTGTACCCAATTAATCCCAAGCGGCGCAATGTGCTGGGCGTTCAGGCGTTCGATCGCATCCAGTCTCTCCCCGAAGTGGTGGATTTGGCGCTCATTGCTATTCCTGCCCCTGGGGTGCCTGCCGTGGTGCAGGATTGTGTGGATGCCGGGGTCAGAGGCGCGATCATTCTCTCGGCGGGGTTTAAGGAAATTGGTGCCGAGGGCGTTGAGCTAGAGCGGCAGATTAAGGCGATCGCTGCGGGTCGTATGCGGCTGATTGGCCCCAACTGCCTGGGCATTCAAAATCCACTGACCGGTCTCAATGCGACCTTTGCCAGCCACCTGGCGAGGCAAGGCAACGTTGGCTTTATCAGCCAGAGCGGGGCGCTGTGCACCTCCATTCTCGACTGGAGCCTGCGGGAGAACGTGGGCTTCAGCGCCTTCATCTCCTTGGGTTCCATGCTCGACGTGGGCTGGGGCGACCTGATCGACTACCTGGGCGACGACCCTCACACCCATAGCATCGTCATCTATATGGAATCGATTGGGGATGCCAGGTCGTTTTTGTCGGCGGCGCGGGAGGTGGCCCTGAGCAAGCCAATCATTGTGATTAAAGCGGGGCGCACCCAGGCGGCGGCTCAGGCGGCGGCCTCCCACACTGGGGCGCTGACGGGCAGCGATGCGGTGTTGGATGCGGCT
Source organism: Nodosilinea sp. FACHB-141 (assembly GCF_014696135.1). Taxonomy (NCBI): domain Bacteria; kingdom Bacillati; phylum Cyanobacteriota; class Cyanophyceae; order Nodosilineales; family Nodosilineaceae; genus Nodosilinea; species Nodosilinea sp. FACHB-141. The sequence goes on from NZ_JACJPP010000011.1 coordinate 551,713, forward strand.
TTTCGTCGCTGCGGCGTGCTGCGGGTTGACCACATCGACGAGTTATTTGATACCGCCGAAGTGCTCGCTAAGCAGCCGCGCCCTCGGGGCCCGCGCCTGAGCATTATCACCAACGCAGGCGGTCCCGGGGTGCTGGCAACAGACGCGTTAATTCGCGCTGGGGGCACCCTAGCGAAGCTTTCTGTCGCTAGCGTGGAGGCTTTAAATGGGGCGCTGCCCTCCCACTGGAGCCACGGCAACCCCATCGACATTTTGGGGGACGCGGAACCGGCCCGATTTGCCGAGGCGCTCAAGACCACCCTGGCCGACCCCGACAGCGACGGCTGCTTGGTGGTGCTCACCCCCCAGGCTATGACCGACCCGACCAAAACCGCCCAGGCGGTAGTCGAAACCTGGCGCAGCAGCGAATCGAGCCAGCCTATTCTAGCCAGCTGGATGGGAGGAGCTGAGGTTGATGCCGGCGAAGACATTCTCAATCGGGCGGGGATACCCACCTATCGCTACCCCGATTTGGCGGCGCGGCTGTTTGGGCTGCTGTGGCGGCACAGCTACGCCCTCAAGGGGCTCTACGAAACCCCGACCCTAACCACCAACCACGGCATCGATCGCGCCTCTGTTGCCACCCTTCTGCAAACGGCCCAGGCTGAAGCCCGCTCGCTTCTCACCGAGACTGAGTCAAAGGCGTTGCTGGCGGCCTACGGCATTCCGGTGGTGCCGACGCAGGTGGTGGCGACAGTGGAGGAAGCGATCGCCGCTGCCAACCAAATTGGCTACCCGGTAGTCCTCAAACTCTACAGCCTCACCCTCACCCACAAAACCGACGTGGGCGGTGTGCAGCTCAACCTCGACGACAGCCATGCCGTCGCTCGGGCCTTTGAACGCATCCGCACTGGCGTGACCGAAAAAGCCGGAGCCGAGCACTTCCAGGGCGTTACTGTGCAGCCGATGATTCGCGTCGATGGCTATGAGCTGATTTTGGGCAGCAGCCAAGACCCGCAGTTTGGCCCGGTGCTGCTGTTTGGCACCGGCGGCCAGCTAGTCGAGGTGTTTCAGGATAGCGCGATCGCCCTGCCTCCCCTCAACAGCACCCTGGCCCGTCGCCTAATGGAGCAAACCCTAATCTACAAAGCTCTCCAGGGAGTGCGGGGTCGAGAGGCTGTGGACTTGGATGCCCTAGAGCAGCTTTTAGTGCGCTTTAGCCAGCTAGTGGCAGAGCAGCCCGATATTGCCTCTATTGATATCAACCCTCTAATTGCCTCGTTTGACAGACTGCTGGCCTTAGATGCTCGGGTGATACTGCGTGCTCCAGACTCACCGCCAGCCCGCCTAGCCATTCGCCCCTACCCCACCCAATATGTTTGGCCGGGGCGCGACGGTGTCACCATTCGCCCCATCCGCCCCGAAGACGAGCCGCTGATCACCGCCTTCCACGACATGGTGTCTGAGCAGAGCGTTTACCTGCGCTACTTCCACGCCATCAAGCACAGCACCCGCATCGCTCATGATCGCCTCACCCGCATCTGCTTTAACGACTACGATCGTGAGATCGCTCTGGTGGCCGAAATGAGCAGCCCCGATCCCAAAATTATCGGCGTCTGTCGGCTCACCCAAAAGTACGCACTGCCCGAGGCCGAGTTTGCCATGCTGATAGCCGACCCCTACCAGGGCCAGGGCTTTGGCACCGAACTGCTGAACCGCCTGATCGAGGTAGCCCGCGCAGAAGGGCTGCACCGCTTGACGGGGGAAATTTTGGCTGAGAACCATGGCATGCAGCGCCTGTGCAAGCGGGTCGGGTTTCAGCTCAAACCGACGGCGGAACCCGGCATTTTATCCGCAATATTAGACCTGACCGTTTGAGGTTAAAGAAACAACGGTCACCTGCCTAGGGTTACTGAAAGCCGCACGGGTGAGTTGCAGTCGCTAACTCCTAGCCAGAGTGTCTGTGGCTTGGATTGCCTTTGTTAGCACCCCAAGCAGCCGTCGCTCGATCGACCTTGCCCTCCCCCAGTCCATCCAACAAGCCGCGTTTGAATTACTTGGATGGATTGGTGTTCAATACCTCCTTAACCTCTACTTCTAAAACTGATTCGCCTGTGGTGAGGGTCAGCTGTCTAAACTCCCCCCGCAACTGAATTGATTTGTCGAGTAGTCGGTAGAGAGCTTCTGTATCGGTAGCCTTAGACCTTAAGTAAACCGGTTCCAGCTTAGGGTCTACCAGATAGAGACGATTGTTCATCCGGCTGTCGGGGTGGGTGGCGCTATCGACGGCCAATCGCCCCGACAGCAAGACATCCGTTGGCTGCGCTAATGCTTTCACCAGGCCCAGGCAGGCGATCGCACTGACAACTGCACCGACTAGCATGCCCTTGAAAAACCCTTGCGGCATGGACTATCTCCCCAATCAGCAGATGCCGCCAGTTTAAGCCAACCACCCCCTGGTTTTGGTGAGGGTGCCATAATCGGAAGCATGCACCCTGTGGTTCCACCCCCTATGCCCGCCATTGACTACCTGCGCATTAGCCTTGTGGATCGCTGCAACTTTCAGTGTCAGTACTGCATGCCGGAGGGGGCCGACTTGCAGTACCTACCCCAGCAAGCGTGGCTGACCCGCGCCGAACTGCGGCAGCTCCTAGAGGAGGTCTTCATGCCCCTAGGGTTCTCAAACTTTCGGCTCACCGGGGGCGAGCCGCTGGTGAGACCCGGCATTGTAGATATCGTGCGCGATATAGCCGCATTGTCGGGGACAAAGGATTTATCCCTGACCACCAACGCGTTCTTACTCAGCGGCTTGGCGCAGGATCTTTGGGACGCCGGGCTGCGGCGCGTCAACATTAGCCTCGATTCGCTAGATCCCGTGATTTTTGATCAAATCGTGGGGGGGCGAGGAAAATCCCGCTGGCCCCAGGTTTGGGACGGCATTCAGACCGCTCACCAAGTCGGATTCTCGCCGCTCAAGCTCAATGTGGTGGTGATTCCGGGCGTCAACGACCACGAAGTGTTGGATTTGGCGGCCCTAACCCTCGATCGCGAGTGGCACGTGCGCTTTATTGAGTTCATGCCCATCGGCAACGACAGCCTGTTTGAGGCCAAGGGCTGGGTTGATTCGGAGACGCTGCGCGATCGCATTCGCCAGCGCTGGGGCCTTACTGGCGGCGACGTGCTCGGCCACGGTCCGGCAGATGTGTTCCAGATTCCGGGCGCGAAGGGCACCGTGGGATTCATTAGCCAGATGTCGGAGTGCTTTTGCGATCGCTGCAACCGCATGCGCTTGTCGGCCGACGGCTGGCTGCGCCCCTGCCTGCTCAACGAAACTGGGCAGCTCGACCTCAAAACCCCCTTGCGCCAGGGCGTTTCTACCGCTGAACTCAAGCACCAAGTGGCGGCCCTGCTAGCCGATAAGCCCGAGATCAACTACAAAATGCGCCAGTCGGGCACTACCGGAGCCTACGGTCGCACCATGTCGCAGATTGGGGGCTAGCCTAAAAACAGCTTGTAGGCGGGGTTCTGGTTCTCATCCCAATACTGATAGCCAAGGGTGTCGAGGAAGCTCTGCCACTGGGGCATTTCCTGGGGCGGCACTTGAATGCCGGTGACGATGCGGCCATAGTCGGAGCCGTTGTTGCGGTAGTGAAACAGGCTGATATTCCAGTCGGGGCTCATGGCGCTGACAAACTTCATTAGCGCGCCGGGGCGCTCGGGGAACTCAAAGCGGTAGAGCAGCTCGTCGTGGGCCAGGGATGACTTGCCGCCGACCATGTGGCGCAGGTGCATTTTCGACAACTCATCGTCGGTGAGATCCAGCGTCTTTAAACCTTTGGATTCAAATACTTGGGCCATGGCGGCGGCATCGGCCCGGCCCTGGACTTCTAGCCCAACAAAAATGTGGGCCTCGTGGTTGTCGGCAATACGGTAGTTAAACTCGGTCAGGTTACGGGTGCCCAGGCATTCGCAAAAGGCTTTGAGGCTGCCCGGCGTTTCGGGAATGGTGACGGCAAAGATCGCCTCACGGTGTTCGCCAATCTCGGCTCGCTCAGCAACAAACCGCAGGCGATCGAAGTTCATGTTGGCCCCGCAGGCCACCGCCACCAAGGTTTGGTCGGTGATGCCTGTGCTTTCGACATAGGCTTTGGCTCCGGCGATCGCCAGCGCCCCCGCCGGTTCCAAAATCGATCGCGTGTCTTCAAAAACATCCTTAATGGCGGCGCAGATGTCGTCGGTGCTCACCAAAATAACGTCGTCCACATACTGCTGACAGAGGCGAAAGGTTTCTTCCCCGACTTGGCGCACCGCCACGCCATCGGCAAACAGACCCACGGTGCTCAACCGCACTCGCTCTCCAGCTTTCAGCGATCGCGACATGGCATCGGCCTCGATCGGCTCCACGCCAATGATCTTGATCTCAGGCCGCAGCCGTTTCACGTAGGCGGCAATGCCCGAGATCAACCCGCCACCGCCGATCGCCACAAACATAGCGTGAATGGGCTGGGGATGCTGCCGCAAAATCTCCATGCCGATGGTGCCCTGGCCCGCAATCACGTCCGGGTCATCGAAGGGGTGCACAAAGGTCAGGCCCTTTTCGTCGGAGAGCTGACGGGCGTAGGCGTAGGCATCGTCGTAGGTTTCGCCGTAGAGCACCACTTCGCCGCCCCGCGCCCTCACCGCGTTCACCTTCATCATTGGGGTGGTGGTAGGCATGACAATGATGGCGCGGGTGCCTAGCTGCTTGGCCCCTAGTGCTACCCCCTGGGCATGGTTGCCTGCCGATGAGGCAATCACCCCCGCCGCCAGCTGCTCCGGCGATAGGTGGGCCATTTTGTTGTAGGCTCCCCGCAGCTTGAATGAAAACACCGACTGCATATCTTCCCGCTTCAGCAGCAGCCGATTGTGCAGCCGCGCCGATAAGCTGGGGGCAATATCCAGAGGCGTTTCCTGCGCTACGTCGTAAACCCGGGCGGTGAGAATGCGTTCGAGGTAGTCGGTAGGCATTGCAGGGAAGAGGCGAAGGGATAAACCCTCATTTTAGAGGGGCGGCGGGTTTAGTCGTCATCAACAATTTTTGGGGTATAGGGTTTTGGGTACAAGGTTCAAGGGGCTCCCCCAAACCTTGCACCCGAAACCCTATACCCTTCCCCAGTCTTGTCCCATCAACTCCAGCTCTAGAGCTTAAAGTAAGCCATAGCCCGCTGGAGGTGGGCCGCGTGGGACGCCATGGCGTGGCTAGAGGTTGCCAGTTGCTCTGCCGCTACCGCATTGTGCTGAGTGACTTCGTCTAGCTGCCCCATAGCGCTGTTGATTTGGGCAATGCCGTTGTTTTGCTCTAGGCTGGCGCGGGTGATGTCGGCCATTAGCCCCGAGGTTTGATGAATGCTGGGGACAATTTGCTTGAAGAGATCGCCGGTGCGTTTGCTCACTACCATGCTGCGGTCGGCTAGGGCCGTAATTTCCTCAGCGGCAGTGCGACTGTGTTCGGCCAGCTTACGCACTTCCTTGGCGACTACGGCAAACCCTCTGCCATGTTCGCCGGCCCGGGCGGCCTCCATAGTGGCATTTAGGGCCAGCATGTTAGTCTGTTCGGCAATGTCTTCGATGACGTGGATTTTGGCAATAATTTCTCGCATCACTTGCACTGTTTCAGTGACGGCTTTTTCGCCCTCATTCACCATGGTTGCCGACTGAACTGCCGATTGGTAGGTGTGCTTGGCTTTTTCGGCATTGCTGTTAATGACGACATTCATTTGCTCAATCGACACTGTCGTTTGCGCCACCCCAGCTGCTTGCTTAGAATTGCCGAAGGAAAGCCCCTGGGCGGCATCGTTGAGATGGGCGGAAATCTCCAGCATCTGTTTGGCCGCCACCTGTTCATCTTGAATAATGGTGGACAGACGCGTTGTCATCATCCTCAGGGCCTCCAGCATGCGGCCAATTTCGTCGTCTCTGCCGGCCGGGATTTCAACATGCAGATCTCCGTCGGCAATGCGCTGCACGATCGCCGCTGTAGCGAGAATCGGCTGCGTAATGCGACCCGCCAGATAGTAGGCCAAGACGATCACCCCGAGGCCAACTAGAATGCTGCCCCACAGGATGCCTAACGCTAGCTGGGATGAAAAATCAAGGGTGCTATTGAGATCACTTTCAAGGGCGGCGAGCCCGTTTTGAGAATCGTTCAGAAAACTCTCGATAGTTTCGGTATAGGCATCTTTAGCCTGTTGGTACTCAGCACCATCTAGTACAGCCAGGGCTTGTTTAGGTTGCCCCGCCTCTAGCAGCTTAAGGGATTCTGTCTCTAACTCAGCCAGTGTGTCGTTGAGCCCCTTTTGCTGATCAAAAAGCGCCTGAATTTTAGGGTCAGCAGCATCGGCCTGGGCCGCAATAATTAGGTCTTCTAGCGGGGTGAAATAGAAATCGTAGCGTTCTTGCCAGCGGCTGTCTTGGGTCAATACATAGTTGCGCATCGACTGAGTGAGCACTTCGTCTAACCACATGATCTGCTGAGCGCGGGAGAGTTGTTGTTGTGATGCGCTGACAGAAACCAGCCTGGCGCGAATTTGCTCGATGGCGGAGTAAGTCACGGTACCGATAGCGGTGAGCGTGAGTGCACCGAAGAGATAACCCACAAAAATCCGCGTGCGAATTTTGCTAGAGGCCAATCTCTTAAATAGAAACATCATCACGTTTTCCCTGTTTGCTGTAGATGTGGTTGGGCGGCGGCAGTGGTATCAGTAACAGACCGTCCTAATGTTCTGTTCTGAGAGAAGATCTCCCCACTAGCTGAAATGCTCCTGGTCTGAGCAAAGAACGCTACACAATTCTTCCCGTTATAAAGTGTTACCCAACGTCTCTCTAGCTAAAGAATTTCGGCTTTGGGGGTGCTTGCTAGCCGCAGGCGGGGCTTGAACTTCGTCAACCGCTGGGAAAAGGCCTCGCTAGAGGATCTGCCCTTGGTTATCCTGCGATAGAGTTGCAGAGGAAATTGGCGCAGTTCCTATGCCCTTTCGTTTAGCTCCTCGTCCTAAGGTTTCAACCGCCAGCGCTCCGGGTGCCGTGCAGATTTGGGTCGGTACTCGCTCTCGTCGGCTCTGGCGCAGGCCGCTGGTGCTGGTGCTGGTTGCCGCTGGGCTCAGCGGCGGACTGCTGCTGCTGGGGCTGAGTTTTCGCCTGGGGCTGCGGCTAATGCTTGACCCCGAGGCGTTACCCCAAACCCTAGCTCGCTTAACGCGATCGCAGCCGGAGGCCCTGCCCCCCGCTATTAGCCTAGAAGAGCTGCGCCAGCAGGCGGAGGCGAGCCAGCAGCAGGTAGGAGAGCCGCTGCGGTTAGAGCTGTCTGGGGCTAAGGACCGGGAGGTGCTGATTGTGCCGGTGCTAGAGGCGACGGGGGCGATCGCTGCCCTTCACCTGTTTGCCAGCGAGGACAAGGGGGGAGAGCTGAGGGCGATCGCTACCCTGCCCACTGCGGCCCTGCCCAAAGACACCGTGCTGGCGCCCTGGCTTAGCAGCCCCCAAGCACCTACGGCCGCTCCGGCAAATTTTGACTTCACTCGGGTTGTGGCGCTGCCGGCTCCCCCCGTTGCCACCGATGGGCTTTGGTTTACCCTAGAGGGCAGCTGGCAGCAGCAGGGCCTCACCCTGCGCTATGGTCAGTTGCTGCATGTTGACTCCCAGGCCCAGCGGCTAGAGCTGCTCACCCCCTGGAGCAGCCCGGCCAACCGCCCGCCCCAGTGGGCCGACCTGGATGGTGACGGCCCTAGCGATTTAGTCATTGACGAAACCGTGGGGCTGGAGCCGGCCCTGCGCGGGTTACAGGTAATACCCGGGCCGCGCCTGCAGTCGGTGTCGTGGGTGCGGGTGCCTGTGGATGCCGGTGCCCAGGCCGGCGACTACCAGCAGGCCCTGCGCCTGGCTCGCGGCGGACTCTGGCATCCCGCCCAGGGCCAGTTGGCCACCCTCAAAGCAGGTTTAGCCCAAGCCTGGAACCCAGCAGCGGAGGCCCAGCTGCGCCTGATGGAGCGCCATCGGGCGATCACCCGTCAGCAGGCTGAACAAGATTGGTCAACGCCAACCCAGCACATTCTCGCTCTGCTAATCGACGGGCGATGGGAGCCAGCCCTGACCCGACTAGAGGCCAACCCTGAACTACTGCCCACCCTGCTAAATCGCCTCGGCGTTGACCAAGGCCGCCTGTGGAACCGCATCAGCGCCGCCGCCGCCTTGCCCGATCCGCCAGCAGCTGTGTATGTGTGGGGCGGTCTGGCTATCAAGGCCCAGCAAAACCAACCCACCAATCGAGATGGGGCTACCCCAGACTGGCTCAACCGCCAGTCGGTGCCCGCCGCCGCCCGCCAGCGGTTGGCCAAGGTCTTGGCTACTCTGACCACCACCCAGGCACAAGCGGTTGCCAGCGCTAAGGCGGGTGCAACCGCCGCGATCGCCGCCCAGCCCCCTAGTGCCCAAGCAACAGAGAATATTGCTCTGCCGCCCATCACTGCCTTCATTGGCCAAGCCCGCCCCATTTCTGCACCCCAGTCTGGCTATGCTGCCCCTGGTCAGTCTCTCGATGCCGCCCTAGGCCAGTGGTATGCCATTGATGTGCAAGCCGTGAATCAGAGTCAAGCCTGGCAGCGGGGGACTGGGTCAGTTTCCGCTGGGGCAGCCCCAGCGGCGGTCTGGCCGGTGGTGCAGCCGGCAGCCCAGGCATCGCCTCAGCTGCTGCGCTGGGTGAGCCCTACTACCGGCGTTTCAGCGCCTCTGACCGTGCGCGGCTTTAGCTTGACCAATGGCCCCGTGACGCTACTGGCCACTGGCCCTGCCACCAATGCCTCTGCTCTGCCGCCGCTGGTCTTTTCCCAGGGAGCACTAATGTGGCTCGATGCTAACCAGGGTCAAACCGCAGAACCGGGGGCGATCGCCGCCACGGCCACCGCAATCTTTGGCGATCAGCCGTTACCGGCAGACTTTGCATCTGCTCTGGCCAGTCTCACCCAGCACAGCATTGACCTGACCGGCGATGGCCAGCCAGAGCGAGTGCTGACCTGGGATGAAACGGCGCTGACCCAGCTGAAAAACTGGCGCGTTCAAGTAGAGCCAACTGTCGTCAAAACTATCATCCTCAGCGCTGACGATCGAGTGCTCTACAGCGACATGTTTGCGCCCCAAACCGTAGTAGCGCTCACCAACCCGGCCCTGGATGGACCAGTCGGATTGCTGGTGCACCAGGTGGGGAGATATGAGCTGCTATCGTGGCAGGCGGCCAGCCAGCAGTTTGAATAAGGCTGAACTAGCCCTGTCTACTGAACAGCGAACGGGGTTGTGTAGACGCGGTGAATCCGAAACTCTAAAGCGGTGGTCTGGTGCTCCCAGGTGAGTTTTTCGATGACGATGTCGCTGTGGGCAAGCCAGTTTTCATCGACTAAACTCAGCGGCACATCGATGGGAAAAATGCGATAGCCGCCTTTTTGCACCTGGTGGCGAGCTCCGACTTCGAGAACAGCGGGGTAGCCCTGACTGGGCTTAAGTTTGAGCAAACTGTTAATTTCACAGGGCATTCCCATCGGCGATATCTCGGTTTTTAAGGAGGATAATCTAGCAGGGAGATAGAGATTAGCGTCTCCTGGGCCGCTGCGTCTAGCTTTGACCCTCTGCGGCTCACAAATAGATTAGGTAAAGGAATTATCCTAAGTCTGTGGGTTTCATCTCGATATGAAACTTTTGCCACTTTAGCGTTCACGCGATCGCCCCATGTCTCCAACGCCCCATCCCTCACCCGCCGCCGTCATCACCATGGAGAATGTGTCGCGGGTGTTTGGCAGCGGCGAGGCGGCGGTGCGGGCCTGCGATCGCATCAATATCACCATTCACTCCGGCGAGTACTGCGCCATTATGGGCCAGTCGGGCTCGGGTAAATCGACGCTGATGAACATCATTGGCTGCCTCGATCGCCCTACCCGCGGGCGCTACTTACTCGACGGCACCGATGTCTCAACAGTCGACAAAACCCGGCTAACCCGCATTCGCAACCGCAAAATTGGCTTTATTTTTCAGCGCTACGAGCTACTGCCCAACCTGACGGCGTTAGAAAACGTGATTTTGCCGATGATGTATGCCGGTTTAGGGCGATCGGTGCGGCAGCGCCGAGCCGCTGCGGCCCTCACCCACATGGGCCTGGCCAACCGCATGGATAAACGCCCCTCTCAACTGTCGGGTGGGCAGCAGCAGCGGGTCGCCATTGCCCGCGCCATCGTCAACCAGCCGGTGCTCTTGCTGGCCGATGAGCCTACCGGGGCACTCGATTCGCAGTCGGCCACCGAGGTGCTGGGCATTTTTGAGGCCCTGCATCAGCGGGGCATTACTATCGTCATGGTGACCCACTCCCACGAGGTGGCCCGCCACAGTCAGCGCATTATTATGATGAGCGATGGCAGGGTAACCGACGCTCACCTCAGCCCCGCTGAACTGGGCCACCTGGCCCCCCTGTAGCAGCCGACTGCCCTTTGTTTGGTAATGCTCCGTGCCGCCCGAACCCCACCCCGACACCTCCACCCGTGCCAATGTCTCGGCAGATGCTGACCCGCTCTCGCCAGATCCTTTAGCTTCGGTGGAAACCGCCAGACCCCTCAGTCCTGGCCTATTCGATGACGACCTGCTCGACGATGGCGATCGGGCCAACTCTCGCCCTGGACTGAGGTGGATCGTGGCGTCGGGGCTGGTGCTGGTGCTGGGCGTGGGAGGTTGGCTGGGCTACCACGCCTGGCAGCGCCGCAGCGTTGACCCCGTGGTGGTGACTACGGGTACCCCCAGCCGCGACACCCTAGAAAACCGGGTTGATGCCTCCGGCACCATGAGCCTGGGCAACCAGCAAATTCTTAAAGCACCGGGGGATGTCACTGTGGAGGCGGTGCTGGTAGAAGAGCGCCAGCGGGTAGAGCGGGGCACAGTGCTGCTGCGGCTGCGCGATCGCAGCCTAGAGCAAGAGCTGGACGAGGCCCAAATTGAGACCGAAATTCTCAGGCTGCAGCGGCAGCGCAACGCCGAGGTGCTGCAAGACCACCGGCGCACAGTGCAGAGGGCTGAAGAGCGGCTGAGTGAATCGCGATCGCTAGTTGATCAGGGGTTTATCTCCGAGGATGACTACAACGACGATCGCAACGCTTTAGAGGCGGCCCAGGCTGAGCTGCGGGGGGCTGAGGTTGAGCTACAGCGCTCCGAGTTAGAGATTCGTCAAAATCAGGCTAAACTAACTAACGTTCGCGCCCGCATTGCCGACAACGCCATCGTCGCCCCCTTTGACGCCGTAGTGCTCAATATCGACGTGCAACCCGGCGACGGCGTGCAGAGCGAAGGCACCCTGCTCACCATCGGTGACCCCAACCAAGAGGTGGTGCTATTTGACCTCATGACCCTCGACGCCAACAAGGTGTTGGTCAACATGCCCGTGCGGGTCAGCATCATCGGCCCCAACCCAGAAAAATATTTAGGTCGGGTGGTCAGCATTGCCCCCCAGGCGATTACCGACAGCGACAGCGACGGCGGCGGTGGCTCCCAGGCCATGGTCAAGGCGATCGCCCAGCTCGATCGCCCCAGCGATGTACTCATCCCCGGTAGCTCCGTCAGCGTCGAGGTCATTCTGGTGCAGCGAGAGAATGCCCTAGCCCTGCCGACCAACGCGATTCAGCAAGCAGACGGCGAAACCTTTGTCTGGGTCGTCGATGCCGACAGCCGCGCCCAAAAGCGCCCCGTCACCACCGGCCTCGACACCCTAGAGGCGGTTGAAATTGTCTCTGGCCTACAAGACACCGACACCGTCATTCTCATCCCCCCACCCGACCAACCCCTCGAACCCGGCATGACCGTAGAAACAACCCCCTCTGGCTTCCCCGCCGGCAGCCCCCGCCCCACCCTCTAACTCACCCCCTTACCCCCTACTCCATCACTCCCCACCTCCCCAATGCCCCTCTCCCCCCTCGACCTCAGCCTCACCACCCTGAGGGATCTAACCGGCAACTGGGTGCGATCGGGCCTCACCGCCCTGGGTATTTTCATGGGGGTTGCCGCTGTCAACGCCACCCTCAATATCGACACCATTGCCAACCGGGTGCTGCAAGAGCAGCTGGCGGCCAGGGATAACCCCAACATCACCCCTTTTGTCTACGGGCGCAGCCTCCCCCCAGTGGAATTTGATCAGGCGGCGATCGCAGAAATTCAAGCGGCCGTCCCCGGCATTCTCAGCATTAGTCGGGTGACTCAACTATGGGGAACAGAGGTGCAGTACCAGGGCACCATTACCGACAGCGTTGATGCCCTGAGCGTGTCAGAGAACTACCAGCGCACCACTGGGCGGCAGGTCCTCGACGGCCGATTTTTTGACCCCGAAGACTTTAACGCCTTTCGTCCCGTCACCGTTATCGATACCGTACTAGCTCAGCAGCTCTTTCAAGAGGCTACGCCCCTGGGTGAAGGTATTTTTATCAACGGCACCCGCTTCACCGTGATCGGTTTAATTGAAAACAAAAACCTCTACGGCAGCGAGGAGGGAGAACCCACCGGCACTCTCTGGGTGCCCGAACCCTACGGTAACTTGCTCCAGGGAGGCTTTCGCTTCGGGGGACAAATTCAAATTGCCTTGCAAAGCCTCGACGATTTTGAGACTACCCGCGACAGTGTTGAAGCCCAGCTTCAGCAGATGTTTCCAGGCTACGAACTGTATATCGATGGCAATGTCGCAGATCTCTACGAAGAAGAGCAGCGCCAGCGGGCTTCCATTCGCGTGCTCAAGGCCGTGGGTCTGCTGGCCCTGGTGATTGGCGGCGTCGGCATCGCCAACATCACCATCGCCGCCATTATGGAACGCACCCGCGAGATTGGTCTGCGTCGCGCCATTGGGGCCACCGATTTAGAAATCATGGCCCAGTTTATCGCCGAAGCTGCCTTGCTCAGCCTAATTGGCGGTACCACGGCGGTGGCCACCGTCCACGGGTTGACGAAAGTGGCGACTACCACTGTATTTGAGGCCCCCTACGAGTTCAACTGGCGCGATGCGGCCCTGTCGATGGGAGCCGCCTTTGGTGTCGGCGTTGGTGCTAGTTTCCTGCCCGCCCTGCGGGTGACACAGATCGATGTCGTGCAGGCACTGCGAGGAGAGTAGCGAAGCTCTCGACAATTTCCTTTTCCTCTTGGGGGAGGCTACGCCAACAGCTTCCTTCAGGGAACGAGATACCTTGCTTGCATTCAGTGTCTCTGGACGAGAAAGCCAGCGTGATAAATTGTCAGGGCAAACAGGACGAGGCGGTAATTTGATGCTGCCGAGTAGGCCAGGTGGTGGTTATAAGGGGTGACAGGAATCCATGGAAATTTTGGCCGCTTCAGCGCGTTGGGCGCTAAGAGCCGGTTGGGCTCTAGGGCTTTATAGCGCGATCGCCCTTCCCGCTCTAGCCGAGACTATCCCCCTCGTGGAGCCTGCCCCTGACACACCATCCCTCGAACCAACCCTGCCGACAGCGGCGGCTGCCGAGATTGTGACACTCACGCTCACCGACTTGCTCAACCTGACGTTGGAGGGCAACCGCGAGCTGCGTAACCAGGCTCTGGGATGTATTGTGCAGCGGCAGCAACTCGCTGCCGCCGAGCAAATTTTTAACCCGCGTCTAACGCCCACCCTGCGGGTTGATGCCACCCGCAGTCGCTTTGGCAATGGCGGTGACGTGGAGTCAAATCCAGGCTCAGTGCTGCTGGAGGGCAGTGACACTGACCTTGACCAGCAGGTACGGCTCGACACCACCCTCACCACCCGCCTGGGCACCCGCTTTGAGCTGGGGCTAACGCCCTTTGAGGGGGGACAGTTGGTACAGTTTGGAGTCAGACAACCCCTGCTGCGGGGCTTCGGCACCGCTGTCAATGAGGCCCCGCTTAACCAGGCCCGCCTAGGCGAAACCCGCAATCAGCTGGCTCTGCGCAGCACCGTCATCGACACCCTTACTACCGCCATTCTCAGCTACAACAATCTAGTTAGTGCCCAAGCCCAGGTCGACATTCAGACCCAAGCTTTAGAGCGGCGGCAGCAGCAGCTCGACATTTTGCAGGCCCTGGTAGAAGCGGGGCGGCGGGCTCCTATTGACCTGTTTGACCCGGAGCGATCGCTAGCCGATGCCCAGCGCAGCCTCGTCGATGCCCAAAATCAGCTCGACCAGGCCAATAGCACCCTACTCAACTTAATTGGTACCGATCGCAACCTGCGCTTTGTGGCGTCTGTTGAGACCATTGCCGAGCTGTTTGCTGCCGCCGCCGACCAGTTGGCCACCTACCAGCCCGACGCCTTGGTAGACCTCGCTCTAACCCAACGCACCGATTACCAGCAGGCCCAGCTTCAGCGGCAGCAGCAGGAACTTGACCTGCTGGTGGCCCAAGATAACCTGCGCTGGCAGCTCGACGCCGTCGCCGATGGCACCCTGGGCGATGGCTCCCGCAGCGCTATGGGGCTAGTGGCTACCCGCACCTTTGGCGATCCCCAACCCGCAACCGACCGTTTGACCAGCGACATCACTCTGCAACAGCAAGACAACACTTTAGCCCAATTGCAAGACCAGATTCGCAACGATGTCGTCGCCGGGCTCAGCTCAGCTCGGGCTAGCCTGAGCCAGGTGGTCGCTGCAGAGCGAGCTACCCTCAATGCTCGCCGTCAGCTTGAAGCAGACCAGGAGCAATTTCGCCTAGGGCGGGGCAATATCACGTTGTTTCAGCTGATTAGTCAGGAAGAAGCTCTCGTGACGGCCGAAACCAATGAGCTGGAGGCCCGCATTGACTTCCTCAACAGCGTTGCCCAGCTAGAGCAGACCGTGGGCATTACGTTCGAGCGCTGGGCGGCGGAGCTAGAGATTGCCCCTGAGCTACAGGGGTAGTAAGCGAGGGGATAGGCGCAGACGGCAGGTACCTCTCGTTGTATCGCTCCCGGTCAGCTCAATTCAAAGGCCTGTGTGAACTCACTTGACTGAGCCTGACACATCAAGAGCGCTCCTTTTGAGCGAACTGTGGCAGCTCGATTTCTGCCCTGCAAACCCATCGCGAGATAGACGGCCAAGGAAGAGACATCCGTGAATATACAGAAATAACGAGTTCTCCTACCGCCATGCTAGATGTCATAAGTTCCACAGTTCGACCGCTGCTGTTGGATGATCAAGTGCTGGAGGTGGCTTACCGACTTTATATGACGGCTCCTCACGGTGGCTCACCCGCCATTAGCCTCAAGCGTTTATCAGAGCTGACTGGCAAAACGCCCCTCAAATGTCGCAACGCCATTGTGGAGGCCAACGGGTTGGGTCGTTTTCCTGACTGCGAGCTACATCCGTAGCAGTCCGATTACAGGCTACACTTTGGGATAGTTAAGGGAAGACTGCACTGAGTCGGGCGTTGCCCCTTTCTCTGGCCATGGTCTACCGTATCCCTGGAATGATGCCGCCCCTGTGATGTTGTTAAAGCGCCTGGAACCCTTGCTGAGCCGCAAGCGGGTAGCCATTGTTGAGGCGTGTGTTATTGGGCTGGTGTCGGGGCTAGCAGCGGTGCTGCTCAAGCAGGGGGTCGAGCTGCTTACCTTCTGGCGCACCTCCAGCACCCTACCGTTGTGGCTGGCGCTACCCACGATTGGTTTGGTGGGCGGCTGTCTGTCAGGCTGGTTGGTTGAACGGCTGGCTCCGGAGGCGTCGGGCAGTGGTATTCCTCAAGTTAAAGCAGCGCTTGGCTTCGCCAAAATTCCGCTAAACCTGCGCGTGGCGTTGGTGAAGCTGGTCAGCACTCTCTTGGCGCTGGGGTCAGGTCTTTCTCTAGGGCGGCAGGGACCAACGGTGCAAATTGGCGCCGGCCTAGCGGCGCAGCTGAGCCGTTGGGTGCCTACATCCCCTGAATATCGGCGACAGTTAATCTCCGCTGGCGCGGCTGCCGGTCTGGCGGCAGGCTTCAATGCCCCCATTGCTGGGGTGCTGTTCGTAGTTGAAGAGCTGCTACAAGATTTTTCTGACCTCACCTTGGGCAGCGCTATTTTGGCGTCATTTATTGGGGCGGTAGTGTCGCGGCTGCTGGGGGGGCAGGGGCTCAATCTAACCATGGATGCCCGGCAGATCAGCCTGTCGATGCACGATCTGCCCTTTCTCATCATTTTGGGCTTGATGGCTGGGTTGCTGGGGTCACTGTTCCGGCGGGGCATTTTTGGCAGTTTGGCGTTTTTTCGCCAATTTAAGGGTTTGGGATTGCCGGGGCGCATTGGCCTAGCGGGACTGATTACGGGGCTGGTGGGGGTATTCGTGCCGGTGGCGTCGATTGACAATACTGGGCTGCAAGAGTTTTTGGTGACCGGCTCGGCTGGGTGGCAGATGATTGCGATCGCCTTCGTCGCGAAGTTTTTGCTAACGCTACTGGCCTATGGGTCAGGGGCACCAGGGGGCATTTTTGCTCCCTCGCTAGTGCTGGGCGCAGCGTTGGGATGTTTGGTGAGCTTCTTTGCCCAGGGCGTCTACACCGGCTTTGGGGCCTGGCCCCCACCAGCTGATTTAGCTACCACCACTACCTACGCACTGACGGGCATGGGCGCTTTCTTTAGCGCAGTGACGGGGGTGCCAATAACGGCCATCGTGATCGTGTTTGAGATGACCGCCAACTTCAACCTGGTGCTGCCTCTGATGATCGGCTCAGGGGTCGCCTACCTGATTGCCGATCGCGCCAACGACGGCTCGATCTATAACCGCCTGCTCGCTCTCCAGGGCATTCACCTAGAGCCGGTGCCCCAAGCTAACAACCCCTGGGGCCACCTCAAGGCGGCAGATCTAATGCAGCGGCGGGTCGAAACCCTCTCTAGCCAGATGAGCTTACCCGAGGTGGTGCAAGCCTTTTCGCGATCGCACCATCGCGGCTTTCCGGTGCTCGAAGACGGTCGCTTGGTAGGCATCGTCACCCAGAGTGACCTGAGCGACTCCACTACCCAGGGGCTCGATGACGACGCTGCCCTGGCCAATATTATGACCCCCCACCCGGTCACTGTGGCCCCCGATGCCCCCCTGCCCCGAGTGCTGCATCTGCTCAACCGGCTCAAGCTCAGCCGCCTACCCGTCACCCAGGGCAATAAGCTAGTAGGCATCATCACCCGCGCCGACATCATTCGCGCCGAGTGTGACCAGGTCAGTGGCGATCAGCTCAAACTCGGCCCCCAGGCTGAGCCCTCCTATGTAGTGTTTCAGCAGCAGGCCCCCGCCACCGGCCAGGGACGACTGTTGCTGCCCCTGGCCGACCCGCGCACCGCGCCCGATTTGATCAAGATTGCGGCGGCGATCGCCCATGGCTTGCACTACGAACTGGAGTGTATCCACGTCGTGCCTGTGCCCCGCAGCGTTGCCCCGGCTGAAGCCAAGGTTGACCTACAAGGGGTAGAGCCCCTGCGCCAGCTTGCCCTCTCCTACGCCGAAAACAGTGGGTTGTCGGTGCATTTTCAGGTACGGGCTGCCCACGAAATTGGCCGCACCCTGCTCGAAGTGATCAAAGAGCGCCATATTGACCTGGTGCTGATGGGCTGGCACCACCCTAGCCTCACCCCCGGTCGGGTGATCAGCGGCGTCGTCGACACCCTAATTCGCCAGGCCCCCTGCCAGGTAGTAGTAGTGCGCCCCGGCCGCAATCTCACCTTTAACCATTGGCTGATACCCACTGCGGGCGGCCCCAATGCGCAGAGTGCTCAGGCCCTGCTGCCTGGCCTGCTCACCTTAGGCCACTCCCCCGAGGTTCAGCTTTGCACAATCTGCCACCCTGAAAAGGGCGAATGCCTCACCCTCCAGCATCTCTCTGAGATGGCTGACGGGCTAAAAGAAACCTTGCGCCGCCCAGTGTATACCCAGGTGCTGACCCATCCTTCAGTCTCGGAGGCGATCGTTGATATGGCAAATCTATGTCACAGCGACGCCATTTTACTCGGCGCTTCCCGCGAAAACTTGCTAAGCCAGGTCATTAAGGGCAATGTGCCGTTAGAAATTGCTCAAAATACTCAAATCACCGTCATCCTATTGCGTCAAGTCGAAGGCTAGCGAGTTCCCTACGACCCAGCTTAGACGCAAAAGAGAAATTTAAGTTTCTTGACCAGAGAAAATTCTAGGTAAATCGCCCTAATCAATAACCATGCTTAAAGCTGAGATAAATCAGCACTGGTTGGGGAGCTATTTAGGCTTAACGCAACTCTATATCTCTAGGTAAAGCAAAAACACGTTTAGAATTGCACCCTGTGCCTAAGCCTGTTTTGCAGAATACATCTACCGAGTTTATGCGCGGCTCGCACGTCATCAGGCGATCGCGATTAAGGAAGCAGGGATAACTTCTACCGCAAGTGCACTACTAACTACTGGCTTAACCGCAAATTTTGTTTTTAAGCCTTACACAAGTTGGTATTCATCCACACCTACAAGGTAGATCCAGATTATGAGTTTTAGAACTTTTGGCTTAGGCCTAAGTGCCGCTGCTGCCTTTTCCGCAGTAGCTGTTTTAGAGGCTCCAGTTCAGGCAGCAAGCATTACAAACCAAACCCTGAGCTTTACCGGCTCAGCCCGCCTAGAAACCCCAGATGCTGTTACTAGCCTACTAAACTTCTCAAGCTATGACAATACAACCGCGGGAACTGTAACTCTCGCAGACGCCAGTGCTGATGTTTTTGGTGCTGCAGGTTCATCTTTCAGCCTAGGCGACCTATCGCTAACAAAAACCAACGCCACCACTTGGGAGTTGACGCCTGGGTCCACCAACAGTTGGCTAACAGGGTTGGCCGACGGCATTGGGTTTACCCTTGAGCAGTTTATACTCGAGCAAGTCTCTGTAACTGCTGGGCCTGCTACCATACCCCTTTACGTAGCCTTTGTTTCGGGCTTCTTTACGCCGTCTGGCCTGGCTGGCAGTGGTGCACTAACCGCCCAAGGCAGCCTGGTGTTTAATAGTGGTTCGTCGTTCTCAGCTGACATTACCGCAGTACCAACTCCGGCGTTGTTGCCTGGGTTAGTTGGTCTGGGTGCTATGGCGCTCCGTAAGCGATCGCAAGACAGTTTTGAGGAAGAAGCTTAATGTCAGTGATTCTCTTGCTTCACGCCTAAGAAGCTAATTGATAAAGCTCTGGATTTAATTCCAGAGCTTTATTATGAATAAGCAGAGTGAAAATTCGGCTCCAGGACCGTGCCACTTTTTATAGATGCCTTTAGCCTTTTGTAAAGTAGGGGGTAGCAAAACGGAGGAATTTTGACTAATCGTCAGCACTACAAGTATAGCTATAGCCATGAGGGTTAAAGCATAGACTAGGAGCATTGCCCTCTGAACCTCAGTACCATGCCTAAGCCCTACAGCCATGATTTGCGCCAAAAGGTCATTGATGCCATCGAACTCGACGGGATGAAGAAGTGTGAGACCAGCCTCGTGTTTCAGGTCAGCCGTAACACTATCGACTTGTGACTAAAGCGCAAAGCCGCCACGGGCAGCCTAGTTAACTGGACGCGTAAAAAAGACCTATGGCTACACCCAGCGGGATGACGAAAAACGACACGCCTTCATAGCTCAAGCTCCAGAGCCTCGGGCCTCACACTTGGTCTACGTTGATGAGTCGGGGATGGATGAGCGTGACCTACGGTTATGGCTATGCGCCTGCTGGAAACCGGTGCTATGACCTCAAATCGGGACGGCGGCAAGGGCACGTCAATATGATTGCCGGATATTGAGGGCATCAACTCATCGCCCCGTTCACAGTAGAAGGGCCGTGTAACCGGACCGTTTTTGAGATGTGGTTGGAAACCTACTTAATCCCAGCGTTACAGCCTGGGGATTGGATTGTGCTCGATAACGCCACCTTTCACCACGGAGAACGGATTGCTCAGTTGCTGGAGGCGGCAGGCTGTCGGGTGCTTTACCTGCCGCCCTACTCCCCTGACCTCAACCGAATTGAGAAGTGCTGGGGTTGGTTAAAAAGCCGGATTCGCAAAAGCTTACCCAATGCCGATGGTTTGCGGGCTGCTATAGAAACGGTGCTGAAGCAGGCAGCGTCCTAACTCAGTTGGCTATAGCTATAAATGCGAATTGATCAAACTCAACGCAAGAGAATAGTCTGCAAGATGCAAACAGCTACAATCAATAAAAAGCCGCCTTTATAGGCGACTTATATTGCAAGCGGCCTATTAAAGGCTAAAGGGCTAGTGCACCAGCTGATGCTTTTGGCCGACAGCCAGTGCGCTAGCCTTAAAAACTAGGCGTTTTCTTCAGCTTCTTCATTTTTACGACGCAGCGCTGCTACGCCTAGACCAATTAGGCCAGGCAGAAGAGCGGGGGTAGGAACTTCCTCAATATCAAATGAGTAGCTCGAACCATTTGATGCCTTGACAAAGTCAACGTCATTAAGAGGGTCAAATTCACCAAAAGCGGGTAAGGCTGTATCTTGGAATTGACCCTCAACATTAGCCATCCAGTCACTATTTGTTTTGACTAGCCTAAAGACAGATAAGCTGAAGCCTAATGTGTCGACAGTAATGAAGTTGGGTAAGGTTGACCCTGTATATTCCCAAACATCACCACCCTGGCTAGTTAGAGTAATATCCTTTAGCGTCGCCACACGATTAATCAAATTCTCAAACCTACCGCTGCTAGACGTTGTTATACTAGCTAAACCAGTAGGTGTACCGTATCCCTTATTTCCATTAGTCGTAAGATCTCGGAAATCAAGCTTACCAGTCTTAGTATCAAATTTGGCTCTTCCAGATAAAGCTAAGGTATTCTCTCCGGTTAGAGTAAATGCTTGAGCTGAGGAAGAAAAGGCTGTAATTCCTACCACAGTGCTGAGCACCACGGTAGCGCTCATCACTGAAACTGCTTTGAGGTTCATGGAAATCTTCTCCGAAAAATCTTGTACTTTGAAGGGACACTGCTATCTACCTATTTGAATGCTGTACCTACGGCCATTGCTTCCAGCATTGGAAACATCAGACGTAAGTCTAGAGCACTTATGTTGGCAGACATAACCAAGAGAATAGGTAGTAATACAATTGAAATTCGGTAGATTTCCCTGGGTCTGCACATTCACCCTGTCGTGCGCATTTCTGTATCTATTTTAATCCGCAAATTTATTAGAACAACCTATCACTTACCATCAAACAGATCTCTTCAAAAATTACAGGAGTAGATGAAGGTCGTGTGTTGTGAGGGATATGGCTCAGTCTACAAGTAAAGATTTAAGCTGTTAACAAAGCTAGCTTAGATGAAGCTTCTTTAGCGATCAGACCAATCAGCGGAATTTTAGAGATCCAAAGTTTTTCGAGCGCCTGCTCGAGCTGGGCGGACTTCACCGTACCCAGGTGCGATACCAGCACCATACCGCTGCTCTCTGCCGATAGAAGGGCAGCATCAGCATATTCTGCAAACGGTGGCGAATCGTAAATTACTAGGTCAAAGTAAGACTCGGTTTTGGTTACAAACTGCTTCATCTTTGTCGATGACAATAATCGAGCTGGATCAACATCTGTGGTGCCAGTAGTTAATACAAACAGGTTGGGTTCGGTGGGCGATCGCTTAATTACATTCTTAAGGTCAAGCTCGCCAGCCAAAATGTTGGCAAAGCCCTGCTGATTGGGTAACTCTAAAAAGTTATGCAGGTGTGGAAAGCGAAAATCAGCATCGATCAGCAGCACTCGGTTGCCCAGTTCAGCGGCGGCCCAGGCCAAATAAGCGGCGGTGGTTGAGTCAGCCAACTGGTTGTCGGCAGAGCTAATCACCAGTGATCTGAGCGGGCGATCGGCGTCGAGCCGCTGCAGATTGGCCACCAGCGATCGAAACGCCTCGCGATAGGCGTAGAGATCATCAATGGGCAAATCTCCCTTTTTAGGCCCTTGGCCATTCAACATCTCATCGACGACCTGATATAGCGACAGCAAATGCTGCTCGTCATAACCCCGTTCAACCGCCCCATTGTGGGGAATCAACCCCAAAATCGGTACTGGCGTCACCCGCTTGAGATCGCGGGCGGTGTAGAGCACGTCCTTTTGAGAATCGAGGGCGAGGGCCAAGCCTACTCCGAGCAGCAGCCCGAGTAGCCCCCCCAGTACCAGGTTATTTGACAGATTGGCAACATCGGTTGCCACTGTAGTAGGAGTAATCAGCTCCCAGGGTAGCTCTCGCTGGGCCGCTTCAATCTGTAGAGTTTCGCGGCGCTGTAGCAGCTGGCTCAAGTTGGTGTTAGCAATGGTCAACTCTCGATCTAGATCGGTAAACTCACGGGTTACCCCAGCCAGCTGGCCCACGTCTACATTGAGGCTGGCCAGCGTAGACGAAAGGGCCGCCTCTCGCGCCGCCAGCACTTCAATCTGGCCCATCAACTCCTGCTGGGCGTTGGCCCCTTCGCGAGCCATAAGCGCCAACAAATTTTGGCGCTGTTCTTGCAGCACCTGCATGTCGTCGCTGGTGCTGAGAAAAATTGTAGAAGCCTGGGCAATTTGGCTATCTAAGGTCAGTAGTTGCTCGACTAGAGTCTGATAGCGGCTATTGCTGCTAAGCACCGACGATACTGAAACGTCTTGGGGGCGATCGCTCAGCTGGCGTTCTAGCTCTTCGTAACGAGTCAGGTTTTCTTCTAGCTCAATCAGTACGGCCCGATACTCATTTTCAAAGTCAGCAATTTGACCAGATAGCTTGCTGCCTTCAGCCTCAGGGGTGATTAAATTAGAGCCCTGGCGCAGATTTTGCAGATTGCCTTGGAGCTCATCTACCCTTTTGCTAGCATCGGGTATTTTGTCGTCCAAAAATTTAAGCCCCTGCTGTAGGTCGCGCTGGCGCGAAGCCAGCCCGTAGTCTAGAAACGTTCGGGCAATTAAATTGGCTACATACTCTACATTTTGAGACGACGCTCCCCGGTATGTTGCCCGAATAATTCTTGATTCTTTAGTTAGTTGCAGACCTAGTCGACTTTCAACTTGGCTATAGCAAATTTTATTTAACTCTTCTTCAGATAAGCCAGTTGAGGCCGCTTGGGCCGGAGGCACACAGCCCTCTATACCCTTGGCGCGCAGATCGGCTACTACCGGTTGCAGCACTCCAGGGCTGGTTAAGATTCTGGTTTGGTCCCCCAGGGTTAGTTCTGTCTCCTGCTGATTCACAGGCACCTCAGACAGCGAAGAGATCACCTCAGTTTCAGCGCTCTGGGGCTGAATCAAAATTTCAAAGGCGGCGGAGTAAGACGGTGGGCTGAGGTAGGCCCGCAGACCTGCGGCCCCGGTCAGAGCGGTGGTTATGCTAGCAATTAAGAACAGTCTGCGCCTGAGAGTAGATAGCAAGCTGCCCAGATCTAGCCCGCCTTCTGAGCCAGAGTCGGCCCCCGCAGCCATGGGGAGCGTGGGCGAAGGTTGGAGAGTGTGAGCTTTCATCCCTGATTCCTAAATAAATGGGGTTGTGGCGGTGAAGAGGTGCTCCAATCACAAAATGTGCGCTCCAGCAGAGGCAAGCACGCGATAAGCCGCGTCCTAAGGCCCCGATCAAAATAAGTTGAAGATGCGGAAGGGTGCAGACAAAATATTCAGGAAATTGGCGAGGGGGTTGGCTATGCCGCCCAATGTGTCTGAAAAACTGGCTAGGCCCGATCGCCCGACAATAATGATGTCGTTGTTTTGCAGCGCCGGATTGTCAGCGTCGCTGATGCCCTGGGCAAAGTCGATGTTGATCTCTCGCTGGGTAACAGTTCCATCTGGGTTAAGACGCACCAGCCCCACAGTGGTTTCTCTAGCGCGAGTGTTAAAACCACCAGCCGCCAAAATTCCTTGGTTGAGGGGTGTGTTGGGTGGCACCTCAACTAGCCCAGCATTGCGCACCTCACCTACGACATTGATGCGAATGGTGTCGGGCGCAAAACTGGCGGACGCCAAGCTCGAAGCCTCCGCTGGCCCCAACGCTGTCGTTGCAGTGGGGATAAACACCGTATCGCCTTCCTGAAGCAGCGCGTTTTGCTGGGTGGCGCCTGCCTCTAGCAAGCTCCACAGATCTACGGTAAAGACTTGCTCGCCGCTGGTGCGAGTCAGACGCCGCACCTGCACCTGGCGAATATTGGCCATGGGCTTGATGCCCCCTGCAAGTTGAATAGCATCAGTAATTTTGGGAGGCCGGGCTGACCCGCCGCCTTCACCGCCGGGCAGGCCGGCATCACCAGTGCGAGTGCTGCCACCTCTAAGGGTATAGGGGCCAGGGCGAAAGACTTCGCCCACCACGGCAATATTGATGGGTGAGGTGTTGGTCGGTGCGATCGCCGCCTCGGCCAAAAGCTGGGCTTCTTCAAGGGGCACCAGAGTAGAGGGAATAAAAATGCTGTCGCCATCGCGCAGCGTAATGTCTTGGCCCAGGTCGCCGCCGCTGACCAGATCCCATAGGTTGACGGCAAATAGCTGAGTTTGACCGTTGCGCAGCCGCCGTACCTGCACCTCGCGAACGTTGGCGCTGCCGGTGACACCCCCGGCCTGGGTCAACAACTGCGTAATTGTGGGAAAGGCTGTGCCGTTGTTGGCAAGGGTGTAAGACCCAGGCCGGTTAATTTCTCCGGCAACTCCAATCACCAGCGGACGGCGAGTGAGCAAGTTGAGCGTTACCCCTGGACGGCGCAGAAATTGACTGTAGCGGGCCGTAATTCGTTCAGTGGCGGTGTCTAGGGTGAGCCCCTGCACGTTGACATTGCCTACGACCGGCAGCGTCAAGGTGCCGTCGACCTGCACTTCAAACTCGCCGCTGTACTGAGGCAGCTGAAACAGCGTTAGCTGCACGCGATCGCCGGCCCCCAGCGTGTAAGGTTCGTTGGACACCTGCGGTGACAGCCGAGGTGCAGCAGTCGTTGTTGGAGGTTTTTGAGCCTCGACTAAAGGCACCGCGGTCGTGCTGCCGCCCGGCATTCGTTGGGCTGGGGCAACGCTGGGGTAGAGGCCATCGATGCCGATGAGCAGAAGGCCCGTTGTGAGGGCTAAGCCCAAACGCTGGCTTAGCAGCACCCTAAATATAGCTAAATTAGACATGAGTAGACTCCCTTTTCGGGTAAAGTAGGCCCTGCGTCTATTCAATATCCGTAGGTCTAGCCATGAATCCGAAAGGTTTTGGCCTCAGACCGTAGTTTTCCTGAACCCTTCACATAAGTCTCGTAAATAGGCACTAACCGCCAAGATAAGCTAAAGGAAACTACGTATTTTCACCGGCCGGGCAAAAGTGTGTCACATTAAGTTACGTACATGCTAATGTTTAGCGGTGCATCGCTATCCAGTGTCTTTAACCATTCCCTCCAGTCATGGTTCAGGGCATAGCCGGTTCACGCCTAGGGTTTAGCATCGGCAACCAGATGATTGTTGAGTACTGCCAGTAGGCAGCTCTCCGGAGTAACCTAGCTCAGCTAAATCACCAAGGCGGCCTAGTAAAAGTGTGCCTACCAAGTCACGCTTCTAAATCTGTTTTCGAGCACTCTAAGCAAGCCTAATGTTGTATCTTTTGCAAACCGAATTGTGAAGGTTGGATCAATATTTTTTCTTAAATGGTGAACTTTTTTAGATGGTGCGCGTCTCAAGTGCTTCAACAGGATTATGGCTTAGCTAGCCATTGCCTATGCGTTTGCCAGATGTAAACCAGTAGTCTTTAACTTTAAACTGACAAATCCTATCGGGGCGTCTACCACTGATTGTCCTTTAAGCTCCTTAGGATCATGTCAATCTCCAAGAATCTCATTAGTGAGTCCGTGATTGGATTTTCGGTTGCGGCTAACCCTTTTGCAGAGCAAATTGATTTAATTATGCACTGGGGTCAACAGCGGCTGAGCCGAGTAGTTTGTGTAGCCAATGTGCACATGCTGATGGAAGCGCGGTGGAACGAGACCTTTGCTAAGGTGCTAAGCCAAGCCGATCTGCTCACCCCAGACGGCATGCCCCTAGTGTGGACTCTAAATCTGCTGCGCAAGAGTACCCACGATCGCGTTGCGGGCATGTATATTCTGCGCGAAGTGTGCGAGCGGGCTTCAGCATCGGGGTTGCCAGTTTATTTTTTAGGCACCGATGAGTTGACCCTGGGCAAAATGCGGCAGCGCCTCCAAAAGGAGTATCCAAACCTCATTATTGCGGGCATGGAACCGCTGCCTTTTCGGCCCCTAACTCCTGAAGAAGACGCCCAGGTTGTAAAAGATATCAATGCCAGCCGGGCCGGAATTGTGTTTGTTGCCTTGGGCTGCCCCAAGCAAGAAATTTGGATGTATCAACACCGCTCTAAAATTAAAGCGGCGATGGTGGGCATTGGTGGAGTCTTTCCCATCTATGCCGGCATCAAAAAGCACGCCCCCGCTTGGGTACAAGACTCAGGGTTGGAGTGGCTCTATCGGCTTACCCAAGAGCCGGGTCGGCTGTGGCAGCGGTACTTTAAAACCATTCCACCCTTTGTTTATCTATCGGTCAAGCAGGTGGTTGCTACCCGACTGCACCGCCGAATTGATCGTATGCGGAGGGCGTTTTAGGGCGCGCCAACGTCGGCCATTAATGCTGAGATACTCATACCCCTAACGTTCACCCCATCTCTCATATAGAAATGGGGTGAACGTTTTTTACATGCGGCAGAAAATCTGCAAACCCGATGAAATTTCGCCTTTATCTTAATATTCTTCCTGATTTTATTGTCACAGGCAGAAATAGTGTATAACCGTATCTACCTTAAGACATAATGACTCAGCCCCGAGCACGCAATCGCAACCGGTCTAAACGACGAAGCATCTTTTGTCCTATTCATAACGAGTATCTCGACAGCGTTAGCCAAAAATATCCTCTCTTTGCCACCAAGCCTGAGCATTTGCAACAGAGTGGGCTTAGCCGCCGGGCAGCCCTTACCCTGGTCGCTGGCTTGGGCACGGTTCCTCTAACAGGGGAATGGCTAGAGGCCTTTTGGTGCGATCGCTGTCAAGCCACCCAGTGGTATCACGTGCGCAAGACCGGAGCCAACCAGTACACCCTTTGTACTGTACCGGCGGCGCTATGGATGCAGACCGCTGGAGTAATTTTACCCACCGGCAACCCTACCGTGGGTGAGTTCACTCGCCGACAGGCACGGCAGACGACCTACGGCGGCGTGAAGGATTTTCACCGGATGGGATGACGGATGAGGATGAGGGAGGTGAGGGGGATGGTTATTGACGAGCCCTATCTTCAACCCTCCCTACTTTCCCTATCTTCCTCATCTCCCCTATCTTCCTCACCTCCCCTATCTTCCTCACCTTTCCTAATCGTCACTATTGTTGTTCATTCACTATCTAAACCCTATGACTAATCCTAAAAAAGCTCTTGTTACCGGCATTACCGGTCAAGATGGCTCTTATCTAAGCGAACTGCTATTAGAAAAAGGCTACGAAGTCCACGGCATTATTCGCCGCACCTCTACTATTAATACCGATCGCATTGATCACCTTTACGAAGATCCCCACAGCGATTCGGCCCGGCTGTTTTTGCACTACGGCGACCTCACCGATGGCACTACCCTGCGGCGCATCCTCGAAGAAGTGCAGCCCATTGAAATTTACAACCTGGGGGCACAGTCTCACGTGCGGGTGAGCTTTGACTCACCTGAATACACCGTTGATGCAGTGGGCATGGGCACATTGCGCCTGCTCGAAGCCATTCGCGACTACCGCCAGCGCACTGGCATTGAGGTACGCTACTACCAGGCGGGCTCTTCAGAAATGTACGGCAAAGTGCAGGATGTGCCCCAGAGCGAAATCACCCCGTTCTACCCCCGCAGCCCCTACGCCTGTGCCAAGGTCTATGCTCACTGGCAAACAATTAACTACCGTGAATCGTACGGCATGTTTGCCTGCAACGGCATTTTGTTTAACCACGAGTCACCCCGCCGCGGCGAAACCTTTGTCACCCGCAAAATTACTCGCGCTGTGGCCCGCATTGTCGCTGGGCAGCAGAGCAAGATCTACATGGGCAACCTCGACGCCAAGCGCGATTGGGGTTACGCCAAAGACTACGTCAAAGCCATGTGGCTCATGCTGCAACAAGACGAGCCTGACGACTATGTGGTAGCCACAGGCGAAACATACTCAGTGCGCGAGTTTCTAGACATTGCCTTTGGCCGCGTCAACCTCGATTGGCAAGACTATGTGGCCTTTGATGAGCGCTACCTACGCCCCGCCGAGGTAGAACTGCTGATTGGTGACCCCACCAAGGCCAAGACCAAGCTGGGCTGGGAACCCTCAGTGACCTTTGAAGAGCTGGTGCACCTGATGGTCGAAGCTGATCTGCAAGCGCTAGGCCTAGTGACCCTCAACGGCAGTGCGGCCACCAGCGTGCTAGACCGAGCCACCCTACGGGCTGCTGGGGGCGTAACAGTCGGGTAGAACTTTCAGTGGGGTTTTGCTTGAGCGAAACCCCACTGACCAGACAACAGGTGCAGAGCCACGTAACCCTTTGGAGCCCGCCGTACGTGTTGTTCAACCCTTTGGTAGACCTATGTTTCAGTTCTTTTTCGCTCCTAAGGCATACCAAGCGACCCTGAACGAAATTCTTGTTATTCCAGATACTGTGCAGTTGGCACCCACGCATCCATCGGTTAACTCGGCCTTGAAGCGATGCTTAGATGTGGTTGGCGGTTTGCTAGGAGTTTTAATTACTCTGTTCTTGCTGGTTCCCATTGCCGTTGCTATTCAGCTCGACAACCCTGGCCCAGTCTTTTTTAGCCAATTGCGCTGTGGGTACCAGGGACAACCCTTCCGAATTTGGAAATTTCGCTCGATGGTGGCCAATGCCGATGAGCTTAAACATTTGGTAGAAAACCAGGCTCAAGGCCTGATCTTTAAAAACGAAAATGACCCTCGTATTACCCGAGTGGGCAAGTTTTTACGCCGCACTAGCCTAGATGAGTTCCCTCAGTTTTGGAATGTGCTGTGGGGCGATATGAGCTTGGTGGGCACTCGCCCGCCGACCCTGAGTGAGGTACAGCAGTACAAGCCTCACCACTGGCAGCGGCTCAACGTTAAGCCGGGGCTAACGGGCAAATGGCAGGCCCAGGGGCGATCGAGTATCAAAGATTTTGAGGCGATCGTCAAGATGGATATTGACTACCAGACTCAGTGGTCTTTGGGGCACGATGTGCAGCTGATTGTGCAAACTCTAGGTGCGGTGATGCTGAGCCGGGGAGCTTACTAATTAGCTACTGCGCTAAATCCGGAAAGTTTTGCATTTCTCAATGACGTTTTACTAAGTGCTAAACCCTCAGGAAAGTATGCAGAGGTTAGGCTCGCTTTCCGGAATCGGTTGGTTAGCCTTGTAAAGGAAAATAACAACTTAAGTCACACCTTGATTGCAAAGGGGCTTTGATGGTCGTCTTAGATCTCAGTCTCTTTGCCCTGTGCTAGAGCGCTCCTTGGGCGATCGGGCAGAGTGTAGAACAGGTGTGCCTAGGCATTGCTCTCGTTAGAGGTAGCGCTTGCGTCGCTTAAATAGTTCAGCGAAAGACCAAATAGATGCAAAGGATGGTTTGAACTGTTGTTTGCATGGTTTATAGAATGCGTCGCAGGCTATAAGCACTTCTTGAAATGGCTTAAACACTGCAAAGGAGAGCTTAAACCTTTCAAAAGAAGTTATAAATGCTTTAGAGGAAGCCTTATAGGTTGCAAATAAAGCTATAAGCGTTTCAAAGAAAGGCCAAAGCCGTGCAAGGAAAGCTTTAATGCTTTTTAGCAAGGGCTTGATGCCTTGAGAGAATTTTCGGATCTTTTTGAAAATTTAACTAAAAAATAACCCTAGCAGGATCCCAATTTGTACGGTGATGGTGGGCTTGGAGGTTTAGCTACAGTGTGGAGGTTGGAACTCTTACCAACACCGTTGTTTATTAATGCCAGGGAGCATTTACAGTACATGAGGCGAAAAAGGTTATCTGCAAAGTTAGAAAAAGCTGAGCTACGGGCTGCGTCGATGGATTCGATTGGCCAGAACCTAGATTTGGGTAATGGACAAACGCTAGAGATGTATTGGGAGGCAATTAACGGGATGCGGGCCAAGCAGCAGCAGTATAATGCGCTGCTGTCGCGTGTTGATAGCCTATACAGCGAGTTGCTAGCGGATGAGCGGGCGCTGGGGGAGATGTCGGAGCATATGCTGAGCGGGGTCAAGGTGAAGTTTGGCCGCGATAGCTATGAGTATGAGATGGCGGGTGGGGTACGGCGGTCTGAGCGCAAGCGACCCCAGCGGAAAGCGGTAGTGCTGCCCACAGCTTAATACCGACAAAAAACAAATATTGAAGGCGCGGTCGTATCTTAGGATGCGACCGCGCTGTTTTATGACTTCCAGCTGCAAAAACAGTAAGGCGGTGCTAGGAAGCTTGTTTCGGTGATACTTCTAATAGTTTTCCAAGAGAGTCATAGGTCTTGTGGTTACTGATAAAGCAATATTCTAATCCACAGCTTATATTGGCCTAAGTAATTTATATCTAGGCTTAGTACAGCATTTAGAGACTCATTGTTTTCTGTTTACTCAAAGACAAAGGCGCGAAATGAGCTTGCAGAACAAGGTTGTAAAGGGTGTTTTTTGGTCTGCTGTAGAAAGTTGGGGAAGACAACTATTTTCATTTATTGTATTTGCATTACTAGCTAGACTTTTAGAACCAGATGCATTTGGCATTGTGGCTCTAGCAAGCGTTTTTCTGGGCTTTTTACAACTATTTCTAAATCAGGGCATAGGCCAAGCTATTGTTCAATCTAACAATTTAGACGAAGCAGATCTAAATACTGCGTTCTGGGCTAACATTTCCCTAAATGGAATTATAACTATCATTGGCATCTCAACTGCCAGCTTTGCTGCAAAGTTTTTTGATGAACCAGCATTAACACCTATCATACAAGGGCTATCTTTAACATTTGTACTCAGTGCTTTTGGGAATGTTCAACAAGCACTTTTAGAAAAGGAGCTGCAGTTTAGAGCTCTTGCAATCCGATCAATAGTGGCCATTTTCCTTGGTGGCCTAGTTGGTATAACAATGGCTTTTGGGGGATATGGAGTTTGGAGCCTAGTAGGCCAACAACTTACAAACAGCTTATTCCAAGTGATAGTTCTTTGGTTTCTAAGCGACTGGAAGCCTGGCTTAAAGCTTTCTCTAAAGAACTCTAATATGCTAATCACATTTGGCTTAGGGGAAACCGGGTTTAAGTTATTTGACTACTTAAGTCGACGTGGCGATGATTTAATCATAGGTTATTTTTTGGGAGCCACGGCTCTAGGCTATTACACAATAGCCTATAAAATATTACTGGTAATGACTGAAACACTGATAACCGTTACAAGCAAAATAGCCTTGCCTGCCTTTTCTAAAATTCAAGATGATAAAGAACGATTAAGAAAGTCATTTTACACCGCAACTCAAATAACTAGCCTAGTGGCCATCCCAGCTTTTTTAGCCGTATCGGTACTTTCGAAAGATCTAATTGAAGTAGTTTTCGGAAGCCAATGGTTGCCAAGTGCTCCAGTTATGAGTGTTTTAGCTTTAGTAGGAGTCTTGCAGTCCGTATCTTACTTTAATAACTCAGTGCTTTTAGCTTTAGGAAAACCCTACTGGAGACTAGGGTTTATGAGCGCTAGCGGCATAGCAAACATACTCGCTTATCTATTGGCAGTAAAGTGGGGTATTTTAGCCATTGCTTCTGCATATGTTGCTAGAGCGTATTTGTTCTCGCCGATTCCGTTGATCATGATTAAAAAGCTGATTAATATTGAATTCTTAACTTACTTCAAAAACCTGAGATGTACATTCTTTTCCTCGTTGACGATGACTTTAATCATTCTTGCAATTAAAGCTTTAGCTGACGATATCGTCCCGGCAAGAGTGTTGCTTTGCATCTGTATTGCAGTTGGTTCACTTTCATATATTGGATTAATTTATTTGTTTTCACCCAGTCTCCTGCAAAAAATATTCCTGATGCTAAATTCAGCAGTTCCAAAAAAAACTCAAGTCTAGAGAAAAGTTGAATATAAACTTAGACAATTTCTTTGGATGCTAAAACTTAATCTCGAGTTTTCAGCTAGTTTCTTATACATGGTTGTGTTAGATGATCGCATTTATCTCCAGAAATATGTCAATCAACCTAAGCAAGAATTCTGTCAAATCAGCTATAAAGAATACTTCTGAGAAGTATATATTGAGGGTGGCAGTTCGCTCACGCTTTTTGAGTTCTCTATACTACACGGTCTTTTCAGAGGCATTTGGCAGAGAAAATCAAGCTTGTATCTATGGAAAAATCTTATACCAAGAAAGCCTTAATTCTAAAGATCACAACAGCTATCTCTTAAGAAGAAATATTCATCGGATTGAGAAAGGTATTTTGATGCGTCCTAGAAGAAGCATCTTTGCATCAGATTACATTGAAGAAACGTTTCAAGCTTACAAAAAGTCCTTGTTAAATAACAAGGACTGCGAAGAACTGGGGTGGGCTCATGATGTGTTGTCGGAATACTTCTCAATTACTGGGACAGAAGTAAATATTGATAAATGCCGCCAGGAGTTTTTGAAATTAGAGTCATTAAAAGTTATTAATCCGCCTAAGATTCCTTACAAGCGGGGAAATTTAGATCAATTTTCAGTTGATTACAAAGCTCTTTTAGATCTATCAATACAGCGAAGGTCTGTTAGATGGTACTTGCAAAAACCAGTCCCAAGGGATCTAATCGATCAGGCAATTACAGTTGCTGCTCTTGCTCCAAGCGCTTGTAACCGACAGCCGTTTGAGTTTAGAGTTTTTGACGATCCTGACTTGGTGCGGCAAATTTCATCTATTCCTATGGGAACCAAAGGATTTCACGAAAATTTTCCAGCCGTTATTGTTGTCGTTGGAAAACTCAGAGCCTATTTTAGTGAAAGAGATCGCCACATTATTTACATAGATGCGTCTCTAGCATCTATGGCCTTAATGTATGCATTCGAAACTTTAGGCTTAAGTTCCTGCCCTATCAACTGGCCAGACATTGAATCGAAAGAAGAACAAATGGCAGATTTGCTGAACCTACAACTTGACGAGAGACCTGTTATGTTAATTTCATTAGGATATCCAGACCCTACAGGGATGATAGCTTATTCACAGAAAAAATCTTTAAGCCAAATCAGAAAATTTAACTAGTCAATCTCTTTAAACTGGATTTATTGAATTCAGTCTGTAATCAAGACTAGATCTTTGGATACTCAACAAAAATTATTGCGAGAACAAAATGATTACTGAAATTCGAGGCGTTCAATTTGAGAATAAAGGTGCTGAGCTAATGCTGTATGCAGTGGTTCAGCAGTTAAAAGAATGGGATGAGAATAACATTGTCGCCATGAGGGTAAAGATTGGTAGTTATAGTCAAAGATCGCAAGTAGGTGTCCACCAACTTCTTTGGTCGGACAAAAAAATTCCCATTCTAGGTTCATCAGCTAATCTTGCATTAAATTTGATTCCTAAAAATACAAAAGATAGATTAGGGCTGATAACGTATCCTCAAATAAATGCGGTACTTGATGCATCTGGATTTAACTACTCTGACCAATGGGGTTTAGAAAAGACAGCTGCAATGCTTGAACTCGCAGAGAGATGTAAAAAAGCAGGAAAAAAAGTTGTTCTGCTACCACAAGCATTTGGACCTTTTAAGAATAGGGAGATTCGAGACAAATTCTCAAAGATTTTGTCTCTTAGTGATCTTGTATTTGCAAGAGATGATATCTCTTACAAGTACTTGATTGATTTAGCAGAAGATAATTCGAAAATAAAACTTGGTCCTGACTTTACCAATTTGCTTACAGGTATTACGCCGAAATATATACCTGAAAACATTCAAAATACAATCTGTATTATACCGAACGTTCGAATGACAGATAAAACATCTAAGGATGTAAGCAACTCTTATTTTCATTTTCTAGAGTCCAGCATAAAAGGTGTGCAATCGAAAGGATTTGAACCATTGATCGTGGTGCATGAAAATTGTGACATTGGGCTGGCTGAAGCTTTAAAGGATAAATTTGGTAATTCAGTAGAGTTAATTATTGAAGAAAACCCTCTTCGACTGAAAGGATTAATAGGTAAATCTTATGCGGTAATCGGATCAAGATTTCACGGTTTGATAAACTCTTTATCTCAAGGCGTGCCTTGTATCGCTACAGGTTGGAGCCATAAGTATCGTATGTTAATGAAGGATTACAATTGCCCTGAGTGCCTTTTAGAAGATATAGGATCTGAAGAAAAGATCCTCCAAAAAATTGACATCATTACTAGTTTAGAGAATAGAGATAGTTTGAGAAATAAGATCCAGGAGGCATCAATTATACAGAAGAAGGCAGCTGTATCAATGTGGGATGAGGTAAGAAAAGTTCTTTACTGAGATCTATAGTCTAAGCGTTGATATTGGTATGTTTTCTAAACCTATGGACTCTTTAATTTCTTCTCAGCCGTTAGTTAGCATCTTAATCAACAACTATAACTACGGGCATTTGTTAACTGATGCAATTAATAGTGCATTGGCACAGAATTATGGCAATGTTGAGGTGATTGTTGTAGACGATGGTTCAACGGACAATTCTAAAGATCTCTTGGAGCCCTACAAGGGAAAAATAACTTCCGTATTGAAAGCAAATGGTGGTCAAGCATCAGCTATGAACGCAGGTTTTGCTGTCAGCAAAGGTGAAATTGTATGTTTTTTAGATGCTGATGACCTATTCCTACCAGAAAGATTAACTCGAGTAGTTGATATATTTCAGACTACATCTAATATTGATTGGGTGTTTACTGAATCAATGCCAGTTGAAACTTCCAAGATTGAGAAAGGTACTTTAAATTCTTTATTTGACTCAATCAGAAAAGATTCAGACGCTAAAACACTAGCTAGAATTGACTTTAGAACTGACCTTCTAAAGGGAAAGTTTGCTGATTTTTTGCCCTCCACTTCAAATTTGTGCTTTTCTCGAAAAATTCTTGAAAAAATATTTCCTCTACCAGAAATAAAGGGGCTTTCAGGGATGGCGATTACCGATCTATATATAAAAAATCTTGCAATCGGCCTCAGCCCTGGTTGTGTTACTAAAGAAAACTTAGGAATTTATAGATTCCATGATAACTACTATAGTAACTTAGATATTGACAAGAAGCGGAAAATGTTTGGCGAAATCTATACCACAACAGGATACTGGATTCAAAAAAGATTTCCAGAGTTTAAGTCCATTAGCCAAAGGATTGTAACCAAAGGGTTTGCAACGTACTTGAGCAGCAAATATGTTTCGAGCAATCCGACTGATGCTGACTGTCCTCTGATGTTTGAGTCTTATATGAGATCTTTGTCTCTTCCTGAGAAACTTCAGTCGCTTTTATTTTTATCTTACTACAGAAGCCGCCTTGCCTTTAAAGACTTTGTTTGAATTAGTTGAAGCGGTAGATTTCAAAGAGTGTTGTGTGTTTGAACTACTATGAAGCCACAGAATTTTCCTTTTGTGTCTGTTGTTATTCCAGTTTTTAATGATAATGATCACCTTGAGATCTGTTTAACGGCTCTGGAGCAGCAATCTTATCCATCAAACCGTTATGAAGTATTAGTGATCGACAACAACTCAAAAGAGGATGTTAGTGTTGTCACCGCCAAGTTTAAATCTGTTACTCTCTTACACGAACCTACCCCTGGTTCATATATTGCTAGAAATCTTGGGATAAAACAAGCAAAAGGCTCAGTGATTGCTTTTACAGACGCAGATTGTATTCCTGCACCAAACTGGATAGAGGAAGGAGTCGCTACATTATGTAGCCAAAAGCATGTTGGCTTGATAGCTGGACACATTGATCTTTTCGCTAAAGATAGTAGTAAGCCTAATGCTTTTGAGCTTTATGAGACTATTGCTCTTGCATTTCCTCAAGATCAATTTGTCGAAAATGATCACTTCGGGGTTACAGCAAATTTGTTTACATTCAAAGATGTAATTGACTCAGTTGGTTTATTTGATGAATCGTTGAAGTCTGGTGGTGATAGAGAATGGGGACAGCGGGTTTACTCGGCTGGATATGGCCAGCTCTATGGGCCAAAAGCTTGTGTAAAGCATCCCGCTCGTAACACATGGGAATCATTGCGTAAGCGTTCTGTCAGAATTATAGGAGGAAAATATGACTTGCTTAAGTTGAATAGCAAATCTGGTTTTGGCCTTTTTACAGATTTTGTTCTATTCCTAAAACCTCCTTTTAGATTCTTCTGGCGCGTGTGGAAGGATGAGCGTTTTGAAAACTCATGGCAAAAAATTCAGTTTACAATGGTCATGTTTCGGCTTCGCTGGATAGCAATCAAAGAAAGGTTTCGGCTACAGTTCTGCAATGGTACATCTGAGCGAGATTAGGCTGATTCATAACACAAAGGTATAGGTTTTTAAATATTCAAAGATCTAATTATGCAAGATAGGTTTCTGTTTACCATTGTCGTTAAGAATTATATTCATGAACGCTTTCTGCCTTAAGCCATTGATAGCGCTCTTACTCAAACATACTCTCATGTTGAAGTAATTGTTGTAGAGGACTGCTCAACTGACAGTTCTCTATAAATTGTTGCTAGCCATGGCAATCGCATCGTTGCTGTTCTAAAAGATAATGGTGGACAAGCTTCTATATCAAACTGCTCGCTCTAGTTTTGGGCGTTGGCCCTGTGTTCATTTAGCAGTAGGTATATATAGATCCATAATATCTATCTATACAAAACTTCAGATTGAATAAGAAAAGGAGAATTTTTGCAGAGACTTATACTACTTCAGGTTGTTGAATGACTACTCATCTTCCAGAGTTCATAAAAATGAGAAAAAGTTTTTATCCGAAAAGACTTTTCACTTACTTGAGCACATCTTACCTGAGGAAAAAAGCTTAGATGCTAATCCGGAAGAAATGATAAAGGACTATTCGGCTAATAGCTATTTTCTCAAAAAAATGAAATAAACTTAATAATTTTGTATTACAGACTGAGATTAATTTATCAAAGGTTGGTTTAAGTGTGCATGAGCTAATTAGTTAGAGTTTGAATTAAAAAGTGGTAGACATCATTCACTTGTTGTGAGATCTTTTGTGAATTTATAATTTATGGTTAGTATTGTCATCACAGCTATAGCTACGACCGTCTCATCGCCCAAGCTATCGAAAGCACCTTAGCGTTGGCATTGGGGAAGGCAAACCTTCAATACTTAGCCTGAAATAAAATTTTTAACGGAAATATAGAAAATTTTTTTTTACAAAAATCCGCACGCACAATTGTTATTGTTTTGTTAAGGATATATAGCTTGGAGGAAACCTTATCTTGGTTTGCTACATTTTTTTTCTAATTAATGCTCAAAAGCTTGGGAATAAGTTAAGAAAGTTTTTTCGAGACTGTTCTCAGCAAAAAACTTTTCCCATAGCTGTCATTGCTCGATATTTATTTTTTCGAATTTTGGGTAGAAAAATCTTAGCTTACAAAAGAGCTAAAATTATTGGATTAGAAGGAATAGAAACAAATAAAACTATCAGAATTGGGATTCATTATAAAACAACACTGATCTTGCCCAATAGAAGTGAAACTGTTTTGCATAACGAAGGGGAAACTTTGTTTCTTGGTGATTTCTCGCTAGGTGTTGGAAGCAAGATTAATATAGAGAAAACTGGCCGCGCAAAATTTGGGGATGGAGTATATGTAAACTCAGGAACTTCGTTTTTAATTGCGCATAAACTTGAGATTGGACATCATTCGATAGTCTCTTGGGATTGCCAGCTCATGGATGAAAACTTTCATGAAATCACTTACCTTGATCGAAAACAAAAAAACAACGGCATTAAAATAGGAAACCACGTTTGGATTGGCTGTGGCGTTTTGGTCTTAAACGGCTCAGTTATTCCGGATGGATGTGTGGTCGCAGCTAGATCTGTGGTAAGTAAAGCTTTTGATGAAGAGAACTGTTTAATAGCAGGTAATCCAGCGCAAATCATCAAGAGAAATATTTCTTGGCAATAAAGACAGGACAATACATTAGAGTTTGTCTTTTACTATCCTGGGTTCAAGTTATGAACAAAAATTTTCTTTCAAGCATTATCATTAATAATTATAATTATGATCACTTTCTTTCCCAAGCTATCGACAGCGCCCTGACGCAAACCTATGCTCACGTCGAAGTTATTGTTGTAGACGATGGCTCTACCGATGGTTCTCGACAAATTATCGAGAGCTACAATGATCGAATTGTTCCTATTTTTCAGGCTAATGGTAAACAGGGTGCTGCTTTTAACAACGGCTTTGCCCACAGCAAAGGTGACATCATCATCTTTCTAGATTCTGATGACTATCTCTATCCCAATGCTGTAGAAAAAGTAGTTTCAGCTTGGCGACCTGGCATTTCAAAAGTGCATTATCGCCTGGAGGTAGTAGATAGCGAAGGGGCTTCACGTGACTATGCCATGCCCCCTGCCACCCTACCTCTTGACACTGGTAAAGTATGGCAAATTTTAGTTAATCAAGGTACCTACAATGGGGTAGCTACAAGTGGCAACGCTATAGCCCGAGCAGCACTTGCTAAGGTAATGCCTATTGCGGCTGAATACGCTACGACTTCTGACGATTACTTATCAGTACTGATTCCGCTATACGGTGATGTAGTTGCCATCGATGAGCCATTGGGGGCTTACCGTATTCACGACAGCAACCAATGGGCAATGACTACGGTTACCAGCAGCCGGTTTCATCGCTTCATTCGCCATGACTTACAACGCTGCCAGCTATTACAAACTTGGGCGCCTCAACTAGGTTACGAGGTGCCTAGCGACCTTTATATGCGTTCTTTTGGCCGAGTTTGGTCACGCTTAGCTTCGCTACGACTTGACCCAGATCAACACCCAGTGCCAACCGATACTCGTTGGCAGCTAACCGGGTTGGGCATTCGCGCGTTATGGCAATATTCCGACTACAACTTGCCCAAGCGACTAGTTTTCAGCCTCTGGTTTCTTTGGGTAGGACTTATGCCAAGTGCCCTTGCGAAACCCGCCATCGTCTGGCTATTCGCCCCCCACGAACGCCCTCAACTGATTCAACGGGTCTTAGGCGGTTTGCGTAGCCTGATGACTCCTGCTTCCAAGGCTAAGGCTCCAGTATCAAACCTCCACTAACTCTGAGACATTTATTATGCACGTCGTTATAGTCCGAAGAGCGCCTAAAATCGCCTTTAGCATGGATGTCTATGCAGATAATTTGGTGGCCGGTCTCAAGCAGGCCCGACCTACTTGGAAAATAACCGAAGTCGCCCCGAGACCCTGGTGGCAAGACGGCGAAGACGCGTGGAAGTCTGGTACAGGCCTAAAAAAATACTACGAGCGATTTTGGCACCACCCCAAAACTGTCAGCCAGCTCGATGCAGACGTGTTCCATATTATTGATCACACCAGTGGTCATGTAGCCTACTGGCTTAAAAAAAAACAAAAGCGCACCGTGGTTACCTGCCATGACCTGGTTCAGCTCATTCAGCCTGAGATTCTAAAAGACCAGGCCCGTCTACCAGCCCTCAGCATGGCCACTTGGAAGTATTCCGTTGGTGGTTTAGCAAAAGCCGATGCGGTGATCTCTGTTTCTGAAAACACAAAGCGAGATATCGTTAGTCATCTCCCTATTGCGGAGCAGAAAGTTGAGGTCATACCCAATGGCGTCAGTGCTGAGTTCCAGGTATTAGACCAAACACCTAACCTATTTCCCCAAGATCGATACCGCAAATCGCCCAAAAGTATATGCCTGCTCAACGTTGGCTCTACCCACCAGCGTAAAAATATCCTGGGTATTCTCAACGCTCTGCATATTTTGACGACCCAAGGTGTAGATGCCTGTCTCTGGCGGGTGGGTGATGCCTTTACCCCCGAACACCAGCAATTTGTTGAGACTCAAGGCTTAAGTAGCCTAATTTACGACCTAGGCAAACCCAATCGCCAGCAGCTCATTGAAATTTATAATTCAGCCGATTGCCTACTGGCACCCTCTCTATATGAGGGCTTTGGGTTAACTGTCCTTGAGGCCATGGCCTGCGGTTTGCCGGTCATTACCTCTACAACCTCCTCGCTGCCAGAGGTCGCTGGGGATAGTGCTGTGCTGGTTGACCCTAACTCCCCAGAATGTATTGCCAAGGCCATTTTCAACCTGCATATTAATCCAGCTCTGCGCCAACATTTGGTTCAAAAAGGGCTTGAGCGAGTACAGCGCTTTCGCTGGCCACAGGTTGGTGAACAGGTTGCACAGGTCTACGAAGCTTTAATCTAACGCCAACCCAATAACACATTAAACCGATGGAAATACTAGAAAAACCCATTGGGGCTAATGCTGCATCCGTCACGGCATCAGCCCCACTCAAGGTACTTTTTGTCAGCCACGCCTACGTAGTTGGTTTGAACCAGGGCAAACTAGCGGCGATCGCGGCAAAAGACGATGTAGAGGTTGCCCTCCTCGCCCCTCAACATTGGAAAGCCCACGAGTGGAACAAGGTGCTTACCCTCGAAGCTCCCTTTCCTGAGATACAGCTATTTCCGGCTAAAATCTTGTTCTCTGGGCGCGTAGGGGCAGTACTGTACTCGCCCTTAGCCATTTGGCAAGCCATATCCACCTTTCAGCCAGATATTCTTCAGGTAGAGCACGAGGTGTTCTCTCTGGCTGCTTTCGAAATGGCGATTGTGGCTAGGCTCGCTAACATTCCAATCGTGTTCTTTGGCTGGGAGAACATGGATCGGCAGCTTTCAAGCTTTCGTCGGTGGATACGCAGATTTATTTTAAGCACCGCCAACGGTGTCATTGCAGGCAACGGCGAGGGGGCAGCATTGACTCAGCAATGGGGGTTTGAGGGCCTAATCGAAGTGATGCCCCAGATGGGGGTAGATACCCAAATTTTTACTCCTCCAACTCAACCCCGCTCCAGAACAAACTTCACTGTAGGGTTTGTAGGTCGCCTATCTGTCTCAAAGGGGGTAGATACTCTAATTCAGGCAACACGCTTGCTGAAGGATAGGGGCAAATATATTCAGCTTGCAATTTGTGGCTCTGGCCCTGAAGAAGAAGCTCTACATCAGCTTGCTGTCACCGAAGGAGTACAAGACCAAATCGACTGGCGGGGGCTGGTACGGCACGACGAAGTACCTCAAGAAATGCAGCAGTTCGATGCTTTAGTTTTGCCTTCTCGTACAGTTGATACCTGGAAAGAACAGTTTGGCCATGTCTTAATCGAGGCTATGGCTACAGAAATCCCGGTGGTTGGCTCTACATGTGGTGAGATCCCTAATGTTATTGGTCGTCCCGATCTGGTGTTTGCAGAAGACGATGCGGAGAGTTTAGCCAATATCTTAGACAGGCTGCTGTCTGACCCCGTCTGGTACCAAGAGACCAAAACCTACTTTGTGCAGCGGGTACACCAAAACTATAGCCACAACGGCATTGCTGACCGACTGATTAGTCTATGGCGGCGGGCAATCTCCGGATTTTCGCCAGCGTAGTCGTAAATTGCACTAGGGCAAAGCCGATTAAACCTAACATTAACTATGAAAATTCTTATTTCTGCCTATTCTTGTGAGCCGGGCCGAGGCTCAGAACGTGGTGTCGGTTGGAACGTCGCCCGAGAGGTAGCCAAACGCCACGAGGTTTGGGTGTTAACTCGGCCTGATGAAAGTAAAGATGCGATCGAAGCAGAGTTAGCCCGTCACCCCGTCCCCAATTTGCACTTTGTCTACTTCACCCTACCCTTCTGGCAAGATAGCCTGCGCTGGGGCCAGTCTGGAGCCATGCAGATTCACTATTATCTCTGGCAAATTCAGGCTTACTTTGTCGCTAAAGAGCTTCATCAGAAAATTGGGTTTGACCTAGCTCACCACGTTACCTTTGTTAAATACTCTAGCCCTAGCTTTTTGGCTTTCTTGCCCATCCCCTTTATTTGGGGGCCAGTGGGCGGCGGCGAAACCGCACCAGCCTCTTTCTGGCGAGACTTTGGCTTGCGAGCTAAAGTCTATGAAATCAGCCGAGACCTAGTGCGTAAAATTGGTGAGTATGACCCCTTTGCTCGCCT
Organism: Nodosilinea sp. FACHB-141; assembly: GCF_014696135.1. Classification (NCBI taxonomy): domain Bacteria; kingdom Bacillati; phylum Cyanobacteriota; class Cyanophyceae; order Nodosilineales; family Nodosilineaceae; genus Nodosilinea; species Nodosilinea sp. FACHB-141. The sequence goes on from NZ_JACJPP010000011.1 coordinate 593,770, forward strand.
TACGGCTAAAAAGAGCACCGTGGTTAGAGCGACCACCGCTGATACCGCTGAGCGTCTACGCAAAATGGGAGCCTCTACGATCGAAATTGTGCCTGAAGTAGGGCTTCTTGAAGAAGAGCTCACTTTTCTAAAGCAGTATGTTTTACCTCCTGCCCAGCCTCTACGATTTATTAGTATGGGTCGCCTACTCCACTGGAAAGGCTATCATCTTGGCATACGCGCCTTTGCCCAAGCTAAGCTACCTAATGCTGAATACTGGCTTGTAGGCGAAGGCCCAGAATTGACAAAGCTACAGCAAATAGCTGCCGATCTGGGAGTAGCCCACCAAGTTAAGTTTTGGGGTCGGCTCACCCGTGAAGATACTTTGGCTAAGCTAGCAGAATGTCACATACTGGTGCATCCTAGTCTGCACGATTCGGGTGGTTGGGTGTGCATTGAGGGTATGGCTGCCGGGCGTCCCGTAATTTGTTTAGATTTAGGTGGGCCAGCCGTGCAAGTTACGAAAGAAACAGGATTTAAGGTTTTAGCCAATACCCCTAATCAAACTATGCAAACTATGGCTGAGGCAATGGTTTGCTTGGCCCAGGACTCGTCTCTACGAGAAAAGATGGGCGCCGCCGGCAAAAGACTTGTCAGCGATAACTACGGCTGGAATGTTGTTGGTGAGCGATTAGACACGCTTTATCAGAAGACTGTGCAGCACCTACCAGTAGAGGTATAGCTCTATGCATGTGCTTATTCCTGTCTTGCATCGGCCTGATCGACCAACTGGAGTGTGTCGCCATGGAGCCAATTTGGCTCAGGGCCTGGCTGAGTGTGATGAGGTAAGCAAAGTCACTGTCATTATTGGGGCTTGGCAGACTCATTATTTTGCCCATGGCTTTGGCCTTACTTCATCTAAAATTCGGCTAGTCGATGTAGATATTAAAAACAGCTCAATAGGTCGTAATCAGTGGTTCTTAACCGATTTACCTAAATTAGCCAACCGACTTTGCCCTGACATTGTCCATCTGTCCTTTCCCCTACCATTCGTGCGGCAATGGTTTAACTGTCCTGTGGTTGCAACTATTCACGATTTATATCCCTACGAGTATCCCCAAAACTTTGGTTTTCCTCAGGTGTGGTTTAACCAGTGGTTTCTAAATCAGTGTATTAATCAAAGTGATGGTCTATCCTGCGTCTCTAAAACCACATTAGAAGCGCTCAAAACCCACTTTCCCAAGATGGATCAGCGTAAACCTCTTAGGGTTATCTATAACTCAGTTGAAAACAACAGCGGTCAATCGAACCCACCTCAGGTGCTAAAAGACCAACAACATAGACTCTTTATTTTAGGTGTAGCCCAGCATCGTAAAAACAAAAATCTAGATTTACTAATTCGAGCCTATAACGCCCTTTTAAAAAACAACAAAATTGACTCTGAGACTCAGCTAATTTTAGTAGGTAGCCCCGGCCCTGAAACCTCAAGCTTGCACCAGTTAGTTAATAGCCTCGATCTACAAGACCAGATAACGTTTCTCTCTGGGTTAGACGATAGCAAGTTAAACTGGCTCTACGAGCAAGCGACCCTTTTCGTAATGCCTTCCTCTACGGAAGGATTTTGCTTACCGCTAATAGAGGCTCAAGCAGCTGGTTGCCCAGTGGTTTGTTCTGATATTCCCATTTTTCATGAAATTGCGTCACCCCAGTGCCACTACTTTGATTTGAACGACAGCCCTTTAGAAAACCTTATTACGGCAATAGCTGAGGCATTAGTCTATCCAGAATCTCGGAAACCCTTTATTAACACAGCATTCAAACAAGAGATCACCTCACAACAATACTTAGATTTTTATCGCTGTCTACTTAATTAATTTCAGACGAGTCAATAACAGTTGGCAAAGTCCAGCCTATGAATACCCCTTATACATACGCAAAAAAAGCAGGTGAAATAAGTAGCTTGGCTTTAATTGTGGTTGGTTTCGCTACAGTTTTCTATCCTCGTTTCTTTACCAATTTAGGATTTCCGTCGCCTTTAAACTTTGCCCACTTTATTATTATTCCAGCAATTACAATCATTGTCTTGTTAAATTCTCCTCTAAAGGAGCGAGCACAAAGAAAAATTATGACCAGTCTCAGCTTTGCTATTGGAGGCTTACTAATTATTATGATGGCCAGTGCTCTGCTCAACCAAGCGGGGCTAGTCAACGTATTTATCTATTTCATGCTATTGGCTGAGCCCTACATATTCTTGGTAGCGTTAGCAGTCTCACCGCTGTTAGGCCAGCAATTAATTAAATTTCGCAGGTGGATCATTATTTTTACGCTTTCTAATCTAGGCATTGCTCTAGCTCAGTGGATATTGATACCTGCAGGCATTATTCCTAAACCACAGGGTGGAACTCTCGAAGATAACATTACTGGTGTTTTTGGCGGCGGTGGTGGCAGTGCTGGCAACTATATATCTTGCACGGTGACAGTTTATGTCGGTCTTTATGTTTTTAATCGATATAAAAACTGGCCTTTATGGCTTCGTAGCTCCTTGCTACTTGGAGGGGTATTTCAAACTCAAATATCCGACTCAAAACAGGTATTTGTGGGCTTACTAGGTGGTGGTATTTTACTTGTTCTTACCAAATACAAAAATTTAGGCAAATTAGTCCTATATGCTATTCTTCTTATTGCAGTCATAGCCGCAGGACAATGGGCTATTTTTAACCTAGACTATGAGTTTCTTAGCCCTTACCGAAACTGGTTAGGTCGCGAAGGTCTCTACGGGCCAAATGGAGAAGCAACGCTGATCAAAACAGCTGCGTTTAGAATTATTCCTACTCATTTTACATCGTTAGTCAACTGGCTATTCGGCCTTGGTCCTGGACATAGCGTTAGTCGTTTAGGTGGTTGGATACTGAGAGACTATGCGCGATTACTCGTTCCTCTTGGAGCAACTGTGCATCCTGCTTCTGCTGAGGTTTTTAACCTTGTCTACGAAAGTTGGTTGCCCCAACAGTCTACGATGTACTTTCCATTATTTACCTGGGCAGGTCTTTGGGGCGATTTAGGCTTTTTAGGTCTGTTTAGCTATCTATTTCTAGCTTTTATCGCTTGGCGCTGGTTTTGCGTAGACGACATGTGTAAATTTTTTGTCTTAAGCACTGCTGCCTTCGGCTTCATTCTGACTCAAATGGAAGAACCAGGCCAAGTGGTAACTGTCGCCGTACTGCTTGGCCTGCGCTGGCATGAGACCCAAGTTGAACGGCAGGCGATCGCCAGCCTAATACCACACCCAAAGGTTGAAATTACCAATCCGTTCAAGGTAATGCGATTATGAGATTTCTGTGTGATTTTTCTGAACTCACCAATATTGTCCTGTTTCTGGCTGCTTAACCTAGAAAACCTACTTAAGGCACAGGTCTAGAACTGTGCTCTTTGAGACCTGTTGTTTACAGTTAATCCGCAGTAGCCATGACTAGCACTCCAACTCCGTCTGCTCTCTTTGCGTCTGGTAACCGCTCCTTTTCCGTAGAGAACATCTTTTGGGTGGTAGGCATAGCCTGCATTGTTGGCTTTGCTATAAATCTTTTGACTGCGGCTATTCCCCCAGATCCAATGGCGCTGGAATGGCGGATTAGCTTAATGCAGCAGGTGAGTGGCCGTAGCATTTTGCTGTTTCTCGGTGTGGCCATGGTGGTCTATAGCAGCATTGGGCAGCGATCACTGTCTCGCTATTTGGCGTTGGCCTGCTTGGTAGGGGGCATTTTGTTCTTACTGTCGGGAGTGATTGTCATTCGCGATGGGTTGGTGCTGCAAGATCAGGCGCTTAGCACTATTAAGAGCGAAGCAACAGAGATACGCTCTCAACTACAAACCGCACAGGTGAATCCCAACTTATCCTCCGATGTTACTCCTCAGCGTATTGAAGAAGCTCTAAGCCAACTTGATGTTCAAGCCGAAGCACTCAGCCAAAACGCTCGCAACAGCACCACTCAGGCCATGATGTCAATGCTCAGTACTCAGGTCGTTATCGGGCTAGGGCTATTAGCACTGGGCAGAACTGGCATTAAGCACAACCGCTAGGACCATAGTTCACTAAAAAACAAAGCAGCTAATGCTTTAGCTCAGTTGCTTTACAGCTACGTCCCATTATTCTGTTTAATCATGGCAGCCCCTACCTTATACCTTAAATCTCACCTACAAACTGTCTGGGGTTGGGTAGCTACTTTAACCAAGGACTCCCACGGGCGCATTGTGTTGCTGGGGCTTACCGTTGGGCTAGTTTATCTGCCGGTGTGGCTAGGATACTTAGTACCAAGAGCCTTTAAAGGCAAGGTGGGCTGGTTTTTAGTGCTGTGCATGCTGGGATTAGCTGCTGCAGAGCTATGGAACCGTCGCTCTGTACTTAAAACCCTGCAAGCGTCTGAAGAGGATCGCCTGCTTGGGCAATTGCTGATTGTGGGAGCAGCGGTGCTATTTCCATTTTGTCGCTTTGCGATTTGGCCTCAGGCATTTTTATGGCTGGTGGTTTTGGCGGGTATTGCTTGCAGTACATGGGGAACCAGCTTTTTTGGCCGGTTTATGGTGCCTACCGCTTTAATCGGCTTAACCACCTATCCCCGTATAGGGTATACTTCCCGCTTCATTTGGGATTTTTTTACTCCCTACCAGTTTCTTGAAATCAAAATGGCTGAGGTGAGTAGCGCAGCCATGCGGGCTGTTGGCTTCCCAGCAGTGCAGGAGGGCGTTTTTATCACCTTCCCCAAAGGTGCGGTGCAAGTAGGATGGGGTTGCAATGGGTTAGACATGGCCCTTTCTGTTGCCGCTACTGGTTTTTTCATGGGAATCCTCTACAAGCAAAAGCCGCGGCAGATGGCAATGCTAATTAGCATCGCGATGATTATTTCGCTGCTATTCAACATCCCTCGGTTGATGTTAGTGACAATTGCTCATGTGTATTGGGGGCCTTGGTGGTTTGATTTTTGGCACGGCTTTTGGGGTGGCCAAATTTTTGTGGGTGCACTGCTTACGGTGTATTACTACGTCATGATGGTACTGATTGAGCGATCAAAAAAACAAGCAAAAGCATAAATTTCACCAAATATTTTTTAGTCAGTATTTTTCGCAACAGCTTTTTTGTAGGATTTTTATAAAAGCTAAAATTATGGCTGACATTTGTACATAGAACATTCTATACTCAATATTGAAGGGTTATTGAGATTTTGGGTTTAATCTCAACTAATTCGCTACCATATGTTTATAGGCCACTGGTTCTACAGGGGAGATGCGCTACCAGGTTGCCAGAAATCTATGACAATTTAGTCTTAACCAAATTGTTTGTATTTAGACAAACTTGCCTCGGTTTTTTGCAACTTAAATGATCAATGCCTAGGGCTTTATAACCTGGCGATTGATCTCAAAACTCATTCAACTAGCCCTCTTTCAATTAGGACTATAAATGACCACATTAAACCGACTCACTGCTTCTGCTCTGACAGCAGGCGTTCTGGTTGCCAGTAGCTTAATTGCTTCTCAACCAGCTCAGGCGTTCACTTTCACTTCAGACAAAAAGGCTGTAACCGTTACTAGTGCGGATGCAGGTAAATTCTTCACCGTTGATTTTGACGGGAATGTTGATACAACTCCTATCCCTGGGCTTACCGCTAAAGCTGTGTTTACCTTCTTAGGGTTTGACATAGTTGACTCCTTGCCTGATGTAACTCAAGCTTTCTTTAACGTTTCCATCACAAATAATTCTACTGTTGCAGGGAGTAGAATTTCTGCTATAGGATTTAACACTTCACCAAACTTACGTGGCGTGGGTGGTGGCCTGGCCAATAGCGGCAATGGAAACACAAGAGTTGATAGCGGTGGTAACCTTCCAACTTCTGTTTTCAACAATGATCGCTCTGGTGCTTTCCCTAATCAGTTCGGTGCTATTGAAGTTTGCTTCACCGACGGTAACAACTGCCAAGGTGGCAGCAATGGTGGGGTTACCAAAGGAGGCACCGGTGAATTTAATCCAGTGCTAGCTTTTAATAATCCTGCTAATGGTTCTGTAAGCTCATTCACTCTTGACAACTTTGGTGTCCGTTATCAGTCTATTACTGCCCCTGGCATCAATGACGGCAGCGGCACTGGTGTAGGGTTAGTACCAACTCCTGCGTTACTTCCTGGCCTCATCGGCATGGGTGTAGCGGCCTTGCGTAGGCGCCAGCAAGAAGAAAGCGAAGTTGCTTAGGGCATCTTTTAGTTGTT